>CACGGL010000061.1:0-2068 GCA_902572595.1 uncultured Prochlorococcus sp. | reverse complement strand
TCCTAGATGAAACGCTTACTACTTTCACTACTAGCTGCCCTCGCTTTACCAACTGCTGTTAATGCTGAAATATCTGATGAATTACATAAAAAATGTTTAGATGCACGAGATTATGCAGGATGTGTGAAAACTAATAAAAAACTATCTCATAAAAAAGATAAGGAAATATCAGGGATTGGAATAAGGCTTTTTCTCAATAGTGACACTGCTGAATTGACTATTCAATCTGTAATAAATGATTCACCTGCTGCTTCAGCTGACATTAAACCAAATGATGTAATCATAAAAATAGATGGCAAATCAACTAAAGGAATGGGTATAAATGAAGCTGTTTCTCTCATAAAAGGACCAAAAGATAAGCCAATTAAATTAGTTTTATCAAGAATTAATGAGGCAGGTAAAAAGGGAAAAATAAATGTTCGATTAGTAAGAGATACTTTTAAAGTTTCAACAAAAGACTATTTATATGAAGGTGATTTAAGGAGGCAATTAGAGTTTTTCTTTCCAGAAAATATAAAACAGATTTTTCCAGAAAACGATTCCTCGTCAAAGCTCAAAAAAGGAACTTCAATTTAAATTTCTGAATGAAACGCATACTCCTAGTTGAACTTTTATTAGTTTTAATTACCATAATTTATGTTTCTCTAAACCCAATTTCAAGAATTTATATTGCTGATTATTTAGAAAAGATATCCTTATTTTTATTTAAAACAGTAAGTGAAGAAGATTTAAATAAGTGGTATGAGAAAAGAGATAAGTATGAATTACTTGAGAAATTAGGAGGAACTGCTTATTGATTGACAGTCGATCTAAAATTGGAGAGTATAAAAACCCTCTTTTTTTATGACTGCTCAAAATTTCATGAATGTTGTTCGATTTAAATTAAAGTCTGATTGTGTAGATAAGTATTTCGAAGTAATAGATAAAACAAGTTTTGAGGGGATGACTCAAAGATATATCGCTAAAACTGGAGATTATGATTACTGTTTTGTTGGGATCTGGAAAAGTGCAGAAGCTATTTCAGCTCAAAGACCAGCTATGATTGCTCACCTTGATGAGGTTAGAGGATTTATGGAAGAGTTGTCTCCAGAACTTGGAGTTACTGACCCTGTTTCAGGAAATATTGTTTCTAAAGTTGGATATCACGATTGACAGTCGATCTACCATAATTAGCATTTAGCTCCTTCTCAACCTCTTTGAGTTCCTCTCAATAATTCTCGTAATTTTAACCTAAGACTAAAAATGAAATCAGGTTCAGAAAACCAACTATCTTTATCTGTTATTTCTACAGTTTCGTTTAAAAATTTAGCGGAAGAAGTCAAAGAATTTGCAATAATTACTTTTGATTTTGGACTTGAGTAAATAAATCCAATAATTAACACAATTAAAAATATGGACCCTTTAACTTTAAGTGATTTAATAAATTCTTTTTTTAAGTAACCCAAAATAATTTAAAAATTAAATTTATTTTAGGAGTTGATATTTAAAGACAGATTAAATTGACAGTCAATCTAAAATAAAAAAAGTGATAAGTTTTTAAAAATGAGTAAATTTTCCTCTCAGGAAATAGAAAGTCAATACAACTTGATAAAAACGCTTTTATATAATCCTCAAAAGTATAAAGATGCGATAGATGCAGTTAAAAAAGATATTGCTTATATGCCACTAGAACTAAAGTAAAAACTTGAAGAAAAAAATATTAATTTATAAATAATATTTTGGAAGACTTCGAAATATTTACTAAATAAAGCATCAAAGGAACTTCTACTAGTACCCCAACTATGGTAGCCAAAGCAGCTCCTGAATTAATACCAAAAAGAGTTATCGATACAGCTACTGCAAGTTCAAAAAAGTTTGAAGCGGCTATCATCGAGCCTGGACAGGAAATAGAATACTTTTGCCTAAAAAACTTCATTGAAAAAGCAGTTAAATAAAAAATAAAAAGAGTCTGTATTATTAATGGAATTGAAATTAAGATTATATGAATAGGATTTTGTAATATAGATTTTGATTGAACAAAGAATAATAAAAAGACTGTAAGAATTAAAAAAAACAACGAATAACTTTT
>CACGGL010000060.1:0-2125 GCA_902572595.1 uncultured Prochlorococcus sp. | reverse complement strand
CAATGAAATTAATTCAATGAGTCCAGCATCTTAATGATTTCATTAGGAAGCTAGATTCGTTCAGAATTTGATCACAACTCAAAAAATTTCCTTATCTAAAAGATTATGGAAGAGGTGGTAATCAGTGGAGGTAAGCGGACTCGAACCGCTGACATCCTGCTTGCAAAGCAGGCGCTCTACCAACTGAGCTATACCCCCAACATAGAGATATGGGCCATCCTGGACTTGAACCAGGGACCTCACCCTTATCAGGGGTGCGCTCTAACCACCTGAGCTAATGGCCCAGGAAAAATAATGGGTGTGACCTAGAAAAACTTAGGAAATGAAATTCTTAATAAATTAAAAACGTGAGATACCGATCGACCTAAGGTGACAAAATAATAATATTAAACATTTTGTTGTCTCCCTGTTAGGAGGTGATCCAGCCGCACCTTCCGGTACGGCTACCTTGTTACGACTTCACCCCAGTCATTAGCCCCACCTTCGGCGTCCTCCTCCACTAGGGTTGGAGTAACGACTTCGGGCATGGCCAACTTCCATGGTGTGACGGGCGGTGTGTACAAGGCCCGGGAACGTATTCACCGCAGTATGCTGACCTGCGATTACTAGCGATTCCTACTTCACGTAGGCGAGTTGCAGCCTACGATCTGAACTGAGCCACGGTTTATGGGATTTGCTAGCTCTCGCGAGTTTGCTGCCCTTTGTCCGTAGCATTGTAGTACGTGTGTAGCCCAGGGTGTAAGGGGCATGATGACTTGACGTCATCCACACCTTCCTCCGGTTTATCACCGGCGGTCTTTCTAGAGTGCCCAACTAAATGCTGGCAACTAAAAACGTGGGTTGCGCTCGTTGCGGGACTTAACCCAACATCTCACGACACGAGCTGACGACAGCCATGCACCACCTGTCACTGCATTCCCGAAGGCACCCTCAAATTTCTAAGAGGTTCGCAGGATGTCAAACCCTGGTAAGGTTCTTCGCGTTGCATCGAATTAAACCACATACTCCACCGCTTGTGCGGGCCCCCGTCAATTCCTTTGAGTTTCACACTTGCGTGCGTACTCCCCAGGCGGAACACTTAACGCGTTAGCTACGACACCGAAGGGGTCGATTCCCCCGACACCTAGTGTTCATCGTTTACGGCCAGGACTACAGGGGTATCTAATCCCTTTCGCTCCCCTGGCTTTCGTCCATGAGCGTCAGTAATGGCCCAGCAGAGCGCCTTCGCCACTGGTGTTCTTCCCGATATCTACGCATTTCACCGCTACACCGGGAATTCCCTCTGCCCCTACCATACTCAAGCCTTTCAGTTTCCACTGCCATGATGGAGTTAAGCTCCACGCTTTAACAGCAGACTTGAAAAGCCGCCTGCGGACGCTTTACGCCCAATAATTCCGGATAACGCTTGCCACTCCCGTATTACCGCGGCTGCTGGCACGGAATTAGCCGTGGCTTATTCCTCAAGTACCGTCATATCTTCTTCCTTGAGAAAAGAGGTTTACAGCCCAGAGGCCTTCGTCCCTCACGCGGCGTTGCTCCGTCAGGCTTTCGCCCATTGCGGAAAATTCCCCACTGCTGCCTCCCGTAGGAGTCTGGGCCGTGTCTCAGTCCCAGTGTGGCTGATCATCCTCTCAGACCAGCTACTGATCGAAGCCTTGGTGAGCCATTACCTCACCAACTAGCTAATCAGACGCGAGCTCATCCTCAGGCGAAATTCATTTCACCAGTAGGCATATGGGGTATTAGCGGTCGTTTCCAACCGTTATCCCCCTCCTGAGGGCAGATTCTCACGCGTTACTCACCCGTCCGCCACTAACCCGAAGGTCCGTTCGACTTGCATGTGTTAAGCACGCCGCCAGCGTTCATCCTGAGCCAGGATCAAACTCTCCGTTGTGTTCAAATCCTTTTGTAGATAAATCTACTCAAATTGAATTGCTTTATCCAAATAAAAACTTCAGTTATGTATTTAGTTTCAGCCTCCTTAAATTTTAAGGATTACATTGAGTGCACATTAAAAAAAATTCTAAGGTGACTTTCCAAGATCTCAGATCCGTTTACATCAAAGCCAAAAGTTAGCAATTGATGACAATTTATATATTCTTGACGGGACCTCACACCTTTATTG
>CACGGL010000059.1:0-2190 GCA_902572595.1 uncultured Prochlorococcus sp. | reverse complement strand
TCTGAGTACATACTAGGTTTATTACCTCACAGATATCCTTTTGCTCTTGTGGACAAAGTCATAGAGCATGTTCCTGGGGAGAGAGCGGTTGCAGTAAAAAATGTAACTATAAATGAGCCTCAATTTCAGGGACACTTTCCTGAAAGACCCTTGATGCCTGGGGTTCTTATTGTTGAATCAATGGCTCAAGTTGGTGGAATAATTGTAACGCAAATGCCCGATCTTCCTAAAGGACTTTTCGTCTTTGCTGGAATCAATAATGTTAAATTCAGAAAACCAGTTGTTCCTGGAGATCAATTGATAATTTCTTGTGAGTTATTGTCTATTAAGAGAAAGAGATTTGGGAAGGTTAAAGGGGAGGCGCATGTTGATGGGAATTTGGTTTGTGCCGGAGAATTAATGTTTTCATTAGTTGATTAGGGATATGGATCTAAAAAATACTGAATTTAAATCAAGCTTTAGTGGTGTAAAAGTTCACCCAAATGCTTTTGTTGATCCAAGTGCAGAAATAGATGATGGGGTTATTATCTCTCAAGGAGCTATCGTCGGTCCTGATGTGACCATAGGGAAAGGCACCCAAATAGGACCGAATGCTGTTATTTCAGGGAAAACTAAAATTGGTATAAACAATAAAGTTTTCCCAAGTGTTTTTATAGGTCTTGAACCTCAGGATCTTAAATATAAAGGGGCTCCTACTGAAGTAATAATTGGAGATAATAATACTTTCCGAGAATGTGTAACTATTAATAAAGCAACTGATGAAGGAGAAAAAACTATTATTGGCAATAATAATTTGTTGATGGCTTACACTCACATCGGCCATAATTGTGAACTTGGTAATAGGATAGTTTTATCTAATAGTGTTCAAGTCGCAGGCCATGTAAAGATTGAAGATAAAGCTATTGTTGGCGGTTGTTTAGGGATACATCAATTTGTGCATATTGGGTATTTAGCAATGATTGGAGGAATGACTAGAGTAGATAGAGATGTACCTCCTTTTTGTTTAGCCGAAGGACATCCAGGTAGATTGAGAGGTTTGAATAGGATTGGAATTAAGAGAAGTGGTTTAATAGAAAATAAAGATTTTGACTTAAAAATACTTCAAAGGACTTGGAATCTAGTTTTTAAATCTAATGATGCGATTTCAAGTTCATTAGAAAGAGTAATGACAGGAAATTTAGATTTTTCATCTTCAAAATTATGTAGTTTTTTAAAAGATTCAATATCTAAAGAAAGACGAGGACCAATGCCTGTATTGAATTGAATTTATGAATAAAAAGATATTTATTAGTACTGGAGAAGTCTCTGGAGATTTGCATGGAAGTTTGTTGTCAAAAGCATTATTAGATGAAGCTAAAAAAAAATCTATAGATTTAGAAATTTGCGGATTAGGTGGGGAAAGGATGAAGGAAGAAGGTGTAAAAATTCTTAAAG
Source organism: uncultured Prochlorococcus sp. (assembly GCA_902572595.1). Classification (GTDB taxonomy): domain Bacteria; phylum Cyanobacteriota; class Cyanobacteriia; order PCC-6307; family Cyanobiaceae; genus Prochlorococcus_A. Next base: position 756 of record CACGGL010000059.1, on the reverse strand, counting down.
ATACTACATCAATTAGTGCAATAGGAATTTGGGAGGCTTTACCTCTTATTCTTCCAACAATAAGAATTCAAAAAAGGTTCTATAAATTGCTAAAAAAGTATCCTCCAGATTGCTTAATTTTAATCGACTATATGGGTCCTAATATAAAAATTGGTACTAAATTAAAAAGATCGAAGACTAAAATTCCAATTTTTTACTATATCGCTCCTCAAGAGTGGGCTTGGAGGGTTGGCAATAACACTACAACAAATCTAATAAAATTTTCTGATAAAATTTTTGCGATTTTCAAGAAAGAAGCAGCTTTTTACAAAAAGAGGGGCGGAAATGTTTTGTGGGTTGGACACCCAATGATTGATTTAACAAAAAAACTTCCTTTAAAGAGAGATTCCAGAACTGTTCTAAACCTTCGCCCAGATCAAAACATCATACTTTTAATGCCCGCATCAAGACCTCAAGAATTGAATTATTTATTACCTACTTTTATGAAAGCGGCTAAAAAATTACAACAAAAATATCCAAGTTTTGTTGTCTATATTCCATCCTGTCGTGATGCTTTTGATGAAATATTCAAAAAAGCCTTTAGAAAATACCAAGTTAAAGGACTTGTGATTTCTCAAAAAGATAGTGCAAAATTAAAGCCTTATATTTATTCGCTTACTAAAATTGCTCTTTGTAAATCGGGAACAGTAAATATGGAATTGGCTTTATATGGAATCCCACAGATTGTTGGTTATAGGGTAAGTAGGATAACTGCTT
>CACGGL010000058.1:0-2238 GCA_902572595.1 uncultured Prochlorococcus sp. | reverse complement strand
TAATAAAGGATCTATAAAGGACTACATCAAAAATAAATCTACATACATTATTGCAGAAATTGGTCAAGCTCACGACGGAAGCTTAGGAATATTAAATTCTTTTATTGATGCATTATCAACAATTGGAATAGATGCTATTAAATTTCAAATGCATATTGCTGATGCTGAAAGCAGTATTAAAGAACCTTTTAGAACAAAATTCTCATACGTTGATAAAAATAGAATTGATTACTGGAGAAGAATGGAATTAAGCTTTGACCATTGGTTACAAATCAAAGAAAAATGTGAAAAATATGGAATTGAATTTATTGCTACACCATTTTCAAATCAAGCAGTTGATTTATTAGAAAAATTAGATGTCCAAAAATACAAAATAGGATCTGGAGATTTTAATAATAAGCTATTAATAGATAAGATAGCCTTAACAAAAAAAGAAATTATCTTATCTACTGGTTTAACAACTTTGAGAGAATTAAATGATGTTATTAACCATATAAATTTTAAAAAAATACCATATTCCCTATTACAGTGTACTTCTAAGTATCCAACTCCTCCAGAAGATATTGGTCTTAATTGGATTAATATTTTAAAAAAAGAATATAAGTGCCCTGTAGGATTATCTGATCATTCTGGTAAAATATATTCTGGTCTAGGTGCTGTATCCTTAGGTGCCGATATTATTGAAGCGCATGTCACTTTTGATAAAAGAATGTTTGGTCCGGATTCAAAAGCATCTTTAAATATTGATGAGTTTAGTACTCTAGTCAAAGGCATCAGATTTCTAGAGAAAGCAAGAGAAGATAACAATAAATTTTCATATAAAAAAACCATAAAAAATATCTTTGGAAAGTCTCTTGCTGTAAATCGAGACCTTAAGAAAGGAGATAAAATTAAGTTTAATGACTTGGAGGGTAAAAAGCCTGGAGATCAAGGAATCCAAGCAAAAGATTATGAAAGTATAATTGGGAAACAATTGATTCACCCTAAAAATAAGTGGGAATTTTTAAGTATGGATGATTTTAAATGAAGAAAAATATTTGCGTAGTTGTTGCCAGCAGAGCTAATTATGGCCGAGTTAAGTATTTACTAAAAGCTATTAAAAATCATCCTGGTTTGAATCTTCAGTTAATTTTAGGAGCATCTGCATTACTTGATAGATATGGAAAAGCTATAAATATTATTAAATCAGATGGATTTACACCATTACATTCGATTTATTATGTAATAGAAGGAGAGACACTAACTACACAAGCAAAATCGACTGGATTAGGCATAATTGAGCTTGCATCGTTATTTTCAAATATCAACCCAGACCTTACTATAACCGTTGCAGATCGTTACGAAACCATGTCAACTGCTATAGCAGCTTCTTACATGAATATCCCACTAGCACATTTACAGGGTGGAGAAATAAGTGGAAATATTGACGATAAAGTTAGAAATGCAATCACACAATTATCTGATTATCATTTTGTTTGCACTAAAAAGTCTGCTGAAAGGGTAATTTCAATGGGTGCAAAAAATAATACAGTTTTCAATTTTGGTTGTCCTGCAATGGATATTCTTGTTAACGAAGATTTATTCATTTCAAATGATTTAATGCAAAAATATAGGGGTGTTGGACATAAGATTGATTGGAGTAAGCCTTATATCTTAGTAATGCAGCATCCAGTAACCACAAGCTATGGAGAAGGTTACTTTCAAATCACGGAGACACTTAATGCTGTTAAGGAGATTAAAAATATGCAAAAGATAATACTTTGGCCAAATATTGACGCAGGCAGTGATGACGTTAGTAGAGGCATAAGAAATTTTAGAGAAAAAAATAATAAAGAAATATTTAATTATCAAAAAAACTTTTCACCAGAAGATTATGCACGGGTCTTAAATAATGCCAAATGTTGCGTAGGTAATTCTTCATCTTTCATTCGAGAAGGTTCATTTCTAGGCGTGCCATGCATATTAGTTGGGGATAGACAAGAAGGAAGAGAGCATGGAGAAAATATTGTATTTACTGATTATAATAAAGATTCAATAATAAAAAATATTAGATCTCAAATGTCTAATAAGTATTTTCAAAAAAGTAACTTATTTGGGCATGGAAATGCTGGATTATTGATAGCAGATAAGATTTTTGAGTTAACTAAAGACTAGACTAAAAATATTTTTTATTTGAATTTAATTTAGATTTAATCAATAAATTTTTCGGATTAATTGCTTTGTATTAATAAAAAAAGA
>CACGGL010000057.1:0-2417 GCA_902572595.1 uncultured Prochlorococcus sp. | reverse complement strand
CTGAATTCTTTGGTATTAATAGGGCTTTTAAATCTATAGATAGAAGTGATGTTTGTGTTTTAGTTATAGATGCTATTGATGGAGTAACTGATCAAGACCAGAAGCTGGCTGGGCGAATAGAAGAACAGGGCAGAGCTTGTATAATTGTTGTTAATAAATGGGATCTTGTAGAAAAAAATAGTTCAACAATTTATCAGGTAGAAAAAGAACTTAGATCTAAACTTTATTTCTTACACTGGTCAAAAATGATTTTTACATCTGCCCTAACTGGTCAAAGAGTTGATAATATTTTTGAGCATGCTCTTAATGCTGTAAATCAACATAGAAGAAGAGTTACAACATCTGTAGTTAATGAAGTACTTAAAGAATCAATCAGTTGGAAAAGTCCTCCAACGAAGAGAAGCGGCAAACAAGGTAGGCTTTATTATGGTACTCAAGTAAAGAACAAGCCTCCCACTTTTACTCTTTTTGTAAATGACCCTAAATTATTCGGAATAACTTACAGAAGATATATTGAAAAACAAATTAGAGTAAATTTAGGCTTTGAAGGCACGCCCCTCATTTTACTATGGAGAGGAAAACAGCAAAGAGCTTTAAATAAAGAAGTCGAAAGAGAAAATATTGAGTTAATTCAAAAAGATTAATGAATTTGCTAACCAAATTTTCTGTTGGTCAATACGTTCATGGTAATAGAAGTTGGCTAAGAATTATAGATAGTAGATTAAAAATAATTATTGTAATGATATTTTTAATCACTCCAATTTGTGCAGGTCCTATATGGAGATTAAGTTTAGTTGGTTTTTTACTATTAATTACTTTTTTAAGTTTATTGCCATCTAGAGTATGGTGGCGATCATTATTTTTTCTCTCATGTTTGTCACTATTAATTGGATGTATATCTATATTTGCCTCGTCTGATATTCAATCTCTTGATGGCTACTTAAGAAATCCCAATGAGTTGCAAGTAGTACTGGAAAGCCAAAAAGAATGGAATATTTTGCAAATTCCTGCGCAGAAGATATGGTTTATTAATTTTGGTCCCTACAACTTATCAAGAAAAGCCTTTGAACTAGGAATAAAAACCTCCACTTTGATATTTACCGTTATTCATAGTGTAAATTTGATGCTTTTAACCACATTGCAGGAAGACATCGTATGGGGATTAAGTTGGTTTATGTATCCATTAAGAAAGATTGGATTGCCAACTAGTAAGTGGCTTTTTCAATTGTTAATTGCATTACGTTTTATTCCTCTAGTGCAGGAAGAACTTCAAAATATCATTAAATCAGTTTCAGTTAGATCAATAAATTTTCGAAATTTAGGATTAAAGAAATCCTTTAATGTTTTATTAATCTTAGTGGAAAGGTTATTTCAAAATATATTTCTGAGAATTGATCATGGGGCAGAATCATTACTCTCAAAGAAAAAAATTATTATAAAAACCAACAGATTTAGAACTCTTTATCCTTCAAAATCTCTCAATGTAATTGTTAATACATTATCGATTTGTTTTATTTGCATAGCAATTTTTCTTAGAAAACTGTATGGTGCATTATAAATAACACAATATTTTAGGTTTGAGTTCTGAGCGTTATTTAAACCATCCAACATTTGGCATGTTATACCAAGTTTCTCCAGGAAATGATGGGAGAGATATTTATGCGACTTTATACGCTCAAAAAATGTTTTTCTTGGTAGAAGTTCGACAGAGAGAAGTTTTTTTTGAAGTTATACCTTATTTAGATGCCCGTAATCAGGCTGAATTGAATCTTCAAAAAGCTAGAAGAAAAGGATCTGAAGAGCTATCTAAATGGGAGAATTTATTTACGCAAACTTTCTTATAAAAGGTGAATCCTTCAAATTATTTAAAAATAAAAAATAAAATCCCATCGAATGTAAATATTCTTGCAGTAAGTAAAGGATTTAAAAGTCAAGAAATCAAAACTATTCAAAATTTTGGTCAGGATGATTTTGGTGAAAGTAAGGTTCAAGAGGCGTTTGAAAAGCAATTAATCTTAAAAGATATTCAAGAAATAAATTGGCACTTTATTGGAAGAATTCAAAGTAATAAAATAAGAAAGATAGTTCAAAATTTTAAATATATTCATTCAGTAGATTCATTTGAAAAATTGCAAAAGATTTCTAATATTTCATGTGAAGAAAAGAAATATCCATTAATAATGTTGCAGGTTAAGTTGAGTGATGACCCTACTAAAGGAGGTTTTAATCCTGAAATTTTAATATTGAAATGGAGAGAAATCCAAAAGTTGAAAAATATTTCATTAACCGGTTTGATGACTATCAATCCCAAAGGACTTAGCTCTAAAGAAAATTCAGGGTTGTTCAAAAAATGTCGTGATCTCGCTGATTCACTGCAGCTACCAGATTGTTCCATGGGAATGTCAGGTGATTGGGAG
>CACGGL010000056.1:0-2452 GCA_902572595.1 uncultured Prochlorococcus sp. | reverse complement strand
TAATGAAGAAAGTGTTCTTATCTCAGAAATAATTATCGAAGGTTGGGAAAATCATCCTGAGGGTAGAAAACTTGAATTGGCTGCATATGATTCTATGAGCATAAAGCCTGGAAGTATTGTTGATAATCGAATTTTAAATCAAGACCTAAATGCAATATATGCTAGTGGTTGGTTTTCAGGAGTCAAAATAAATTCTCAAGATGGGCCGCTAGGTGTGAGGCTAATAGTTAATGTAGTGCCTAATCCAATTTTGAAAAAAGTGGAAATTAAACCAATTAACTCTGTAATTTCTAATGAATACATAAATGATATTTTTAATAATTATTATGGGACGACTCTTAACTTAAATGAACTTCAAAATAAGATAGAAATAATAAAAGAACGTTATGAAAGAGAGGGTTATTCTTTAGCTAGAATTATTGGTCCCAATAGAATCTCTGAGAATGGAGTAGTAACTTTAGAAGTTTATGAGGGCAATATATCTGACGTAAAAATAAGATTCCCAGATTCTGATGGTGAATTTCTTATTGATGGAAAACTTAGAAAAGGGAAAACAAAAGACTGGGTCATTAAAAGAGAGTTAAAAACACAACCTGGTTCAATATTTAATAGAAAAATCTTAGAAGCTGATATCGGGAGATTATATGCCACATCACTTTTTGATGATGTCAAGGTTTCTCTTGGTCCTGATAACTCTAATCCTGGTCAAGTCATAATTTATCTAGACTTGAGTGAGCAAAGAACAGGATCATTAACAGGTGGCCTCGGTTATAGCAATAGTTCAGGTATATTTGCCTCAATTGGTTTGCAGGAAACGAATGCACTAGGCAGAGGATGGTCTACGAACATCAACCTTAATTTTGGAGAATATTCAACAACATATAATTTTTCTCTAACTGATCCATGGATTAAAGGAGATAAACATAAAACTTCTTTTAGAACAAATGTTTTTTTAAGTAGAGATTATCCTCAAGAATTTCAAAGTGATAGTAATGGACGTATTTATGCAGTTGATGATCAGGAACCTGAGAGTACCGATTCATTTTCTTCAGTAGTTTTGGAAAAGACTGGAGGCGGATTTTCTTTTTCTAGACCTCTAAATGGTGGAGATCCATTTAAAGTCGCTAAATGGAAGGTTAATACTGGGATGAACTTCAAAAAAGTAAGCATGATCGATAGTAGTGGAAATGTTAAGCCTTATGGCGATATAACACCTACAACTGGAAACATTAGTGAAATTATTTGTATAGGATATAGCCCAAAAGATGGTTCCTGCCCCTCTGAAAATACTTTAGTTAGTTTTATTGCAAGTACATCTAGGAATAATTTGGATAACTCTATTAATCCAACTTCAGGCAATAAATTAACCTTAGCAAGCGAACAGTTTATATCTATGGGTAATGATTCCCCAACATTTAATAGAATAAAATCAACATACTCATTCTTCATTCCAACAAGATTAATTAATTTAACAAAAGGATGCCGCACAAATGAAGATTGTTCTCAAGCTATTGGGTTTCAATTTAAGGCAGGAACTATTCTTGGGGAATTGCCTCCTTATGAAGCATTTTGTATGGGAGGAACTTCATCTATAAGAGGTTGGGGATCTTGTGATTTGGCTGTAAGTAAAAGTTTTGTTGAGGGTACAGTAGAATATAGATTCCCTGTTTGGCGAATGATATCAGGAGCTCTTTTCGTTGATGCTGGAAGTGATTTAGGCTCCCAAAATGATGTTCCAGGAAAGCCTGGTAAATTATTGCAGAAATCAGGTTCTGGTTATTCGCTAGGAGGAGGAGTTGGGGTTAAAACACCAATAGGTCCTTTAAGATTAGATGTTGCTAGCAAGGACCTTAGTGGAGATTGGAGATATACGCTTGGAGTTGGATGGAAGTTTTAAGTGTTTTCTTGGCCTGCTAATTATGATTCTTGTTATACCTTGGCTGGTGTTGTCTCCAGAGAGGGTGTAGGCCTGCACAGTGGAGAAAAAACAAGAGTTAGAATTTCTTCTTATGAGAAAGAAGGATATTATGTATCTTTTAGGGATAAACCCAACGAGATTTTTAAGTTAACTCAAGATTTAATTGGAAGTACGATGCTTTGTACGGCTGTTAAATTAGGAGGGAGAAATTTGTATACAATCGAACATTTATTATCTTCGTTGGCAGGGTGTGGGTTGAGTTTTATACATATTGAGGTTGATGGAAAAGAGATTCCTCTCTTAGACGGATCAGCAATTCAGTGGGTTAGAGATTTTGAAGAAGTTGGGATAAAAAAGGCCCCTAGACCAGATAATTTCTTTAAGGAGATTAATAAATCGATAATTTTAAATAAAGAAGGCTCAGTTATAGCTGCAACTCCTTCTAAAAAGACTACAATTATATCCACTATAAGTTTTTCCTATAAAGCAATTGGAAATCAAACTTTTGTGATTGATTTAAATCCAAAAAGTTTT
>CACGGL010000055.1:0-2606 GCA_902572595.1 uncultured Prochlorococcus sp. | reverse complement strand
TTTAGAGAATTTGGTTTGCGCTAGTTTCCAGTAAACCCCAAAATGTCTTGCCTCACTCTCAAGCAGAGACTCATAAAGGGATTTAAACGATTTATCTTCAGAATTCAGCGCAAGCAAGCTTAATCTTTCATGACTTCTTGCTTCAATAAGTCCTGCTATTAAGAAACTATCAAGCATTCTATTGGGCTCTTCCTTTCTTATATTCTTGGACAATTCAGCTCCATATGGTGGCGGTTTTAAGGACTCGAGAGAATGTCCAAGGTCCTTTAAAAAATAAAGTATTTTTTCAAAATGCTCTAATTCCTCTCTCGCTATTGGACTTAGAACTTCTGCCAGATTTGGTTCTGATGGATATCTAAACATCAATTGAATAGCTACTCCTGCTGCTTTTCTTTCACAATGAGCATGGTCAATAAGAATATCTATTGGATTAGATAATGCGAGTTTGATCCACTCATCTGAGGTAAATGAAGATAAATATTTAATATGAGAAGTGGGCCTTTTAAAATCGACTAGCATTTAATTTTTACTACTTAAATATCCAATAATTCCTTCAAGAGCTAAGGAATAACTTGATATGCCGAATCCACTAATAATTCCTATAGCTTTATCTGTAAGAAAAGATTCTTTACGAAAATCTTCTCTACTGAAAATATTTGAAATATGTAACTCTACAAAAGGAATTTTTGATCCTATCAAAGCATCTCTAATGGAAATCGAGGTATGAGTAAAAGCGCCAGCATTTATAAGAATACCTTGGATATTTTTTACAGACTCCTGAATTTTATCTACTATTTCTCCTTCGTGATTACTTTGAAAACATTCAAGATTAATACTTTTTTCTTTAGCAACTTTAATTAAATCTTTTTCTATATCACTCAATGTTTTATTACCATATATTTCAGGTTCTCTAGTGCCCAAAAGATTTAGATTTGGTCCATTTATCAATAAAATATTCATCATCAATAAAGTCTTTTCTTTACAAATGCTATCTAGAAAGAAACAAAAAAACCAAAACAATTTCACACAAAGTGTCCATTAACTGATAAGTTCAAATAGTGGGGGTCGGTGCCCGAGTGGTTAAAGGGGGCGGACTGTAAATCCGCTGGCTCTGCCTACGTTGGTTCAAATCCAACCCGGCCCACTTTAAAATTGCCCTTGTAGCTCAGCGGTAGAGCACTCCCTTGGTAAGGGAGAGGTCTCGGGTTCAAGTCCCGACGAGGGCACTCGCGGGATAGCTTGGTATCAGTGAGATTACCACTATCGCACAAATAAATTATTCAGAAGTGGACGTCCGTTTTCGGGTCCACTTTTCTGTTTTCAGGGCAGATATCTGGAGGTGCATCACACAAACGATGACACCGAAATGGCAACAATCAGAAGAAGCGGAAGCGGCTGGCAGGTCCTTATCAGAAGGAAGAATTATGCAGGCCCGAGGTCCAGAACTTTTCTTTCCAGAGATCTGGCCCAATCATGGGCAGATGCAGTCGAAGAGAGGACAAAAAAGGTTTTCAGAGATGTCCCCATCACCCTCGGAGAAGCAATCAATGACTATATAAATGGTCCGCTACTTCTGCACCGCAGTGCGGAAAACGAAAAATATCCTCTCAGGGTGAAGGCAGAAAGCTGGCTCGGAGATATTCCTCTGAAGGATCTGCAGATAAAACATTTTGCAGTCTGGCGAGATGAACGATTACTGAAAGTGAAACCAAATACAGTTATGCGGGAACTGAGAATTTTACGTGTATTAATTGACTGGGCACGAATTGAATGTCCAAATGAATAAATGAAATGCTTATTACTCTAAATTGACAGTCGATCTACAATAAGGGGGAAATAAGCTCCTTTTTTTATGAAGTTAAAAAATATTTTAAAAACTACTGGAGCGCTTCATATCCTGTTGGGGTTGTTAATTATTTCTCTACTAATTTTTTCAGTGGAAACTATTGCAGGCAACGCTTCAAGTGAAACATTGCTTCTTGTTAGAGGTACTGCAGATGTTGTAGCTGCTAGTAATTTAGGAATAGGTTTTTTATTGATTATTTGTAGTTCCATTAAAGATAAAGCCTCCTTAAGAAAAGTTTTATCAGGTGAATTAGCTTTGATGTTTTGTTTTTTGGCAGTAGCTCTATTTAATACTTTTAACGCTGGGACAATTGTTGATGGAGGACCCCCTCCTCCTTTCTGGATTGTTTTGGTAGTGAATCCTCTTTTATGTATCTATGGATTAGTTAACAATAAAAATTGAAACGCTTACTAATTGCACCGCTATATTAAATACGATTGACAGTCGATATAGAAATTATAAAAATTAAATATTTCAGTAGATCGGAAGAAGAAAGCAAAAATATTACATGCTTTACTTACTTTTAACCTTGATATGTTTTAAATAAATTTAATTGATTATTTCTATGGAAAAATTTTCCCAAAATCTTCTTAGGCTTTCTCTTTCAATATTATTTTTAAGTTTTCCTATTGGTTTTTTATTCGCAGGTTTTGAATATTTAAATACCAAAAAGTTTTTATCATCAAAATATGATGAATTAAATGAAAAGATAGAAGACTATATTGAGGATATGGAAAAAACTTATCCTGAAACTATAAAA
>CACGGL010000054.1:0-2625 GCA_902572595.1 uncultured Prochlorococcus sp. | reverse complement strand
TAATTTATTCTATAAATTTTGAATATGAAAAATTAAATAATATTAAATTATCATCTTTAAATAAAAAATTAATTGAATTTAACTCAGAAATATTCCTTATGCATTTAAAAGATGTAATAAGATCTCAAGGTCAACCGTTTAATGGAATATTTCAAGTTGCTTTTTCTGTCCTTTTTCAAAAATCTAGAAATGAAGGTAATATTATAAATTTAAATGGTGATGGTCTAAATGAATTATTCTTAGGTGATCCTAAATATTTTTCTTTAAAAAATCAAAAAACAACTGAATCAGATCATATAAAAAATTTAAAGAATCTAAATATATTTAATAAATCAATAATTGAAAGAAATCCTTATATATCCAAAGAAAATATACTATTACAATTTCCAGATGATCTAACTATAGAAAGAAGGTTATCTTTAGCAGATTTATTTAATTTAAAAATACCAGAGAAATTAAGATTTTATGATCATTTATCAATGAATCACTCTTGTGAATTGAGATTGCCTTTTTTAGATCATAGATTACTTAAATTCGCTTCAAATCTGCCTAGAGATTTTTTAATAGATTCCAATAATAGTTTTGGTAAATTGATTATAAGAGATTTAGTACATAAATATAATAAAAATAAATCGTTTTCAGAAGAAATAAATTTTAAAAAATTAGAAAAAGATTTTTTGCTTAATGAGTTAAAAAATTTATTAAGAAATACTTTGTCTAATAAAAGATTTTTTGATAGAGGTATTGTTAATCCAATTGAATTTAAAGAACATATCAATAATATTCATCCTCAAAATATTAGAAATTGTAATTATCTATGGCGACTTTTATCTTATGAATGGTGGTGCCAACAATTTATTGATTAATTTTATTTAAGAATTTAATAAAAGTTTTTTTAAATAATTTTCTTTTATAAATATTGAATAGTTTTAATAAAAATTAAATTTACCAAACTGATCTTTCTCGATCCATAATTAAATTATGGCAATTCATATAAGAAAATGAATCCGAACACAGAAATTGTATAGAGGCTCAATATTTATCTTTTTATTTATCGAAGAAATATTCGTATTAATGCAGTATCTCATCGTAATATTCTCTTTAATGGTTCAATTTGGAAAAAAATTAAAAGAAAATAAAAATATACCCTAAAAATGATTAAAGATAAAGTTTCATTAAATAAATTTATAACAATAGATGATATTGCTGAGTCTTTTATTTTTTTGTCATCCCCATTATCTTCATCTGCAACAGGAGAAATACTTAAAATAGATGAAGGTCAATACATAAACTAAAAAGTTTTAGGATAATAACTTTTTTATATCATTTAATATCATGTGAAATTTTATAATTAAGAAAAAGCCTCTAATTTATAATTAGACTAGAAAATTTTATTTAAGAGATTTTTTCTAATTTTTCTATGATTTATAATATTATTTATATTATTAAAATAAATCAATTATGCGAAGTGTAGATTTAATACCGCTTGATTTTAATTACGAGCAATACGTTAGAAAATTTAAAATCAGAGAATTATTTTCTTCTACCAAGTTAAATTTAGATCCATCAAGGAAAATTAATAAGACGATTACTGAATCAGTTGATCCTGAAAATTTTATGGCTTTACCACCTGAACTTGATGACCTTTCAAGGCTTCATTATATAGTTCTAAATCGAAAAGTAACAACAATAATGGAATTTGGAGTAGGCAAAAGTACAAGAATATTTGCAGAGGCTCTTAAAATTAACCATAAAAAATATCATGATATAACTTCGAGAACTTTACGCAGAAAAAATCTTTATCAATGTCATTCAGTCGATAATAATCAAAAATGGATAGATAATTGTGTCAAAGAAATACCTAATGAATTCTTTTTAAATAATCTAGTAAATATTAATTTCTCTAATGTAATTACTTCTGAATTTGTTGGCAAAGTTTGTACTTACTACGAATCTTTACCTAATGTTTGTCCAGACTTAATTTACCTTGATGGACCAGATCAATTCTCACCCATTGGGGATGTAAGAGGTTTATCTACAAGACATCAAGATAGGATGCCAATGGCGGCAGATATACTTACCTTTGAGCATTTTCTTTTGCCAGGGACACTTATAATAGTTGATGGCAGAACTGCAAATGCAAGATTTTTAAAGTCAAATTTCCAGAGAACTTGGTCTTATTATTATTCTGAATCATGGGATCAACATTTTTTTGAATTACAAGAGCAACCATTGGGTAAATTTAATAAAGAAATGATTTGTCATTGTCTTGGTGAAGAATATTTTAAACGCATTTCAGACAAAAAATAAAATACAAATAATTCTTAAATAATCATTTTTTAAGAAAATAAATATAAAAAATATAATTTATTTTATTCTTAAAAATTTTAGGATTAAGTCTTTAATTACATCTAACTAAAATTAAAGATTGCAATTAGTAAGTTCATTCCTATTTCTCCACTTAATTCTGGATGAAACTGACATCCATAAATATTATCTTTTTTAAAAAAAGCATAATATCTTTCCTCTTGATTCTGGCTAAATGATAAGTTGTCAAATTGATCTTTAGTTTTTATATGATATCCATGAGTAAAATAAAACTTTCCTTTTGAAAGAGCTTTTTCA
>CACGGL010000053.1:0-2681 GCA_902572595.1 uncultured Prochlorococcus sp. | reverse complement strand
TCTTACTTTTGGTAGTGGTGAAACTAATTCACATTGAGGGGCTGCATTATTTTTAATACTTGGAGGGAAAGCAGGACAGGAATCTGGCCAAGTATAAGCTCTTATGATTAGGGAGCTATTTTTTGGACTAAATTTTAATCCATTGCCAAGTAAATTATCAAAAACCTGTAAAAGTAAATCAAAATTTCCAAGAATTGGAGGAATATTTTCCTCTACATCCTGAGCTAGTGAAACATTTTTTTCTGTGGCATTAAGTCTATAATTTCTAAGAGTCTGTTCTATTGCTGGTTTTATATCCATTTGCTCTAGCTGAACAATTTTACCAGACTCCAATCGTGATAAATCTAATACATCATTTACAAGTCTTGTTAACCTATCAGTCTCTGAATTTGCAATGCCTAAAAATTCAATTTGTTCTTCATCTGAAAGCTGATCTTTTAAATCATGTAAGGTCTCTACATAACTTTTGATATTAAAAAGTGGTGTTCTTAATTCGTGTGAAACATTACTAATAAATCTATTTTGTGCCGCGTTAAGTTCAACTTCTCTAGTTAAATCTTGGATTGTTACGGCAATTCCTTTTAATTCAACTTTATTTGTATCTAAAACTGATTGCAAGACAATTCTCAAGGTTCTTGCTGGTTCTCCTAAGCTGAATCTTAAATCGTCCTTCTCCTTCTCCCTGTTTAAGATAGATTCTATATTGGTATGTAAATCGTTAGATAAAATCTCGGGGATTTCATTTAAAAAATGTTTACCCTCTAAGAATCTCCCTTCCCAACGAAATAATCTCTTTGCTGTTGGGTTGGTAAGCACTATCTTGCCTTGCGAGTCTAATAATATTGCACCATCAGCCATTGTAGCTATGAGGGATTGCTGTTTGATTTGTGCCGCTTTTAGTTCTTCTATATTGGCTTCATCATAATTTTCTAACTGTGTGGCCATTCGGTTAAATCCATTTAAGAGTTCTCCTAGATCACCTGTCATAGGTAAAGAAATTCGGGACTTAAAATTTCCTCTTGAAATTTCTCTAACACCTCTTACTAACTCTCTGACTGGTCTTGTAATTGTTAGTGCATTGAATACAGCTCCAAGTATTACTAAAACCCAAATAGAGATAAAAACTGCAATGGTTACCTCTCTAGTTAAGGCAGCACTGGCTAGTGCTTTTTTATTTGGGGTGACTCCCAATGCTAATGTTCCAAGATATTTGCCTTTCCACAACATTGGGACAAATACATCTGTTACTTGACCTTGAGGTGTCGCATGCTGCCTAACTAAAGGGAATTGCGGTCTCTTCTTTAATTCTGAGGGCAATTTTAATCTTCGAGTTAGCTGAAATTGACTGCCTGAGCTTGTAGGTGTTGCACTGATCGGTATCCCAAGTTGAACAATATCTTCAGCATCAGTAAAAAATATATAACGCAGGTTTCGACTTGATCTCCAAAACTTTTCAGCTACGTTTGAAATTTCTTTTTTTTGGTTATTAGCGACTAATTCTGTAACATTACCAGATAACAATAAGCCAAGATCTCGGGCATATCTAGTATCATTCATTCCAGCATCTCTTTGAATACTATTTAATGCAAAAAAAGTTATTGCTGTCATTAGGAGGCTCACAACAAGAGTTGCAATAGCCAACAACTTTGTTCTTAAACTAAACCCATTCCACCAAGTAAAGAGTCCGTTAATCCAATAGTTATTATTCATATCTTCATTACCAGTCATATTATAATTTCTAGTTTCTCGATTATTGGTATCGACCATAAACTTAATTCTCCTTAGAAAACTTTTTTCTGACTTGATGACCTATGTCATTTCTAAAGAAAATACCCTCAAAATGAATTTCTTTTAAATTTTTGTATGCTTTTTCAAAAACCATATCGAAATCTTTATCTTGACAGACAATGCTTAGGACTCTTCCTCCATCGGTTAATAATTTGCCATTTTTACTTAACGAAGTACCTGAGTCGAAAATTTGACAATCATTTGTGTCAATCTTACCTATTTTTATTTGATAGCCAGTTTTATATTCGTGTGGATAACCGTTTGAGGTCGCTATCACACAACCACTAACTTTGCCAGAGGCATTAATTTTTTCATCACCAGTTAAATTTCCCATTGAGCATTTTTCTAAAAGAAACACAAAATTTTGATCCATCAAGGGCATTATTGTTTGGCATTCTGGATCACCAAACCTACAATTATATTCTATTACTTTGGGACCAGATTTTGTGATCATTAACCCAAAATAAATTACGCCTCTATAGTCAATATTTCTTTTATTTAGTTCATTTATTGTAGGCTCAATTATCTCTTTGATGATTCTATCAAGGCAATCTTCTGTTAATAATGGGGCAGGAGAATAAGCCCCCATACCTCCTGTATTAGGGCCTTTATCTTTCTCGTAAAGTCGTTTGTGATCTTGGGCGGTTGGAAGTAATGTATATCTCTCTCCATCGCACAAAGCAAAAACTGAAACTTCTGGTCCTTGAATTTTTTCTTCTAGAACAACTACATTTCCAGAGTTGCCAAATCTACCATTAAAAATTGATTCTGCTGCTTTAAAGCATTCATCTTTTGAATTGGGAATAAAAACACCTTTACCTGAAGCTAGACCATCAGCTTTTACTACCAGTGGAATTGATGATGAATTAATAATTTTTTTGGCTTCTTCAAGA
>CACGGL010000052.1:0-2789 GCA_902572595.1 uncultured Prochlorococcus sp. | reverse complement strand
TATTTCCTACTAGTTTCATTGAAGAAAACGGAAAACTCATTGGAGACTATGGTCAGAGATCAATAGGGAGGATTACTTCCGCTGATGCAAGTTTATGGTGGCCCATTTTATGTTGGTATTATGTCAACAAAAGTGGCGATTATGTCTTCGGAAAAAGTCAAAGTGTTCAAAGAGGTATTCAACTTCTACTAGATCTTGTTCTACATCCAACATTTGAGGGTACTCCAGTACTTTTTGTGCCAGATTGCGCGTTTATGATTGATAGACCTATGGATGTATGGGGAGCACCTCTAGAAGTTGAAGTTTTACTTCATGGATGTTTAAAAAGTTGTATAAACTTAATGGAATTGAGTAGAGCAGATCATGTTAGTAGGCTATTAGATCAAAGAGTTATTCTTACAAATCAATGGGTTAAGGATTTAGGAAGTTTTCTCTTAAAACATTATTGGGTCACAAGCCAAACAATGCAAATTTTAAGAAGAAGACCAACTGAGCAATATGGAGATGATCAACACTTCAATGAATTTAACGTTCAACCTCAAGTAGTTCCCTCATGGCTCCAAGATTGGTTAGAGAATAGAGGTGGTTACTTAATAGGAAATATTAGGACAGGAAGACCTGACTTTAGATTTTACAGTTTAGGAAATTCTTTGGCATGTATTTTCGGAGTACTGCCTCCTGAAGAACAAAGAGCATTATTTAGATTAGTCTTACATAATAGACAGCATTTGATGGCTCAAATGCCTATGAGAATTTGTCATCCTCATATGGATGTTGAAGAATGGCAAAATAAAACTGGTTCGGATCCAAAGAATTGGCCTTGGAGTTACCATAACGGTGGGCATTGGCCAAGTTTACTTTGGTTTTTTGGTGCAGCCGTTCTATTGCATCAAAAAAATTATGATTCTGATGATGTGATTCTCATAGAAGAAATGAAATCTCTAATAGAGGAATCATATTGGTGTCAACTTAATCAATTGCCTAAGCAAGAGTGGGCAGAATATTTTGATGGTCCTACAGGTACTTGGGTTGGACAACAATCAAGGACATATCAAACTTGGACAATTGTTGGCTTTTTATTAATGAATCATTTTCTAAGAAGTGAGAATAACGATCTAGATATGTTTGAAATATAAACCTAAAATAATCCTAAGGTTAATGATTTATCAATTGGCAAGCATGCTCCAATACCAAGGTATATTGTTAGAAAAGTTCCAAATAAGAAAACAGACATCGCTATTGGTCTTCTGAATGGATTAGAAAATTTATTAACATTTTCAATGAAGGGTAAAATCATTAATCCAAGTGGAATTAATGTTTGAAGTGCAATACCTAAAAGTTTATTAGGAACTACTCTAAGAATTTGGAAAACCGGGTATAGGTACCATTCTGGGAGAATTTCTAAAGGGGTAGCGAATGGATTTGCCTTATCTCCTAACATTGCAGGATCAAGAACTGCAAGTCCTACTACGCAGGCAATAGTTCCTAAAATAACTACTGGGAATATATATAGTAGATCATTAGGCCAAGCTGGTTCACCATAATAATTATGACCCATACCTTTGGCTAGTTTTGCTCTTAGTTTTGGATCAGATAAATCTGGTTTTTTTAACGTAGACATCAGTAAGTCTTAGTAATGATTTAAGTATAAGAGTTTATAAGGGACCTGAAATACCCTGTTTACGAATCATTAAAAAGTGCATCAACATGAAAACTGCCAATGACCAGGGTAAGACAAAAGTATGAAGGCTATAAAATCTGGTGAGAGTTGACTGTCCAACACTTTCTCCACCTCTAAGAAGTTCTACCATAAAATCACCAATTACTGGTATTGCAGCAGGTACTCCTGAAACAATCTTGACCGCCCAATAACCCACTTGATCCCAAGGCAAAGAATATCCAGTCACTCCAAAAGCTACAGTTATGACTGCCATAACAACACCTGTCACCCATGTTAATTCTCTAGGTCTTTTAAAACCACCGGTAAGATAAACTCTAAAAACATGAAGGATTAGCATCAAAACCATCATTGATGCACTCCATCTATGAACAGAACGTATTAACCAACCAAAACTTACATCGGTCATCAAATAACTTACTGAATTATAAGCTTGTGTAACTGTTGGCTTATAGTAAAAAGTCATTGCAAAACCTGTTGCAAATTGAATTAGGAAGCATACTAAAGTAATGCCACCTAAACAATAAAAAATATTTACGTGAGGGGGTACGTACTTGGAAGTTACGTCGTCAGTTATGTCTTGAATTTCAAGTCTTTCTTGAAACCAATCATAAACAGATGAAGAATTAGCCATCCAAAAAAAAATTAGCTTTTATATAAAGAGCTTACTTAAAATTCTTATACTTGGTGTTAACACTTAACCCAATGAATTCATCTTTTAACAAACTTTTAACATTCAAAACTTTGATCACTGTATCAATGATCATAGTTTTTTCTATCAATCTTCTATTGATAGAAAGAGTGGATGCTCTCAGTGATACCAAGCAATTAGTCCTTGATGCTTGGACCTTGGTTAATGAGGGCTTTTATTACCCAGAAAAGTTTGAAGAAATACAATGGAAGAGAATTAGACAAAAAACATTACAGAAACAAATTGAAACAACTGAAGAGGCTTATTCTGCAATTGAAAACATGTTAAGACCCCTAGAAGATCCGTATACAAGAATTTTACGCCCTAAAGATTATGAACTCCTTAAGTCAAGTAATTTTGGAAGCGAGATCAATGGAGTTGGGCTCCAATTAGGTGAAGATGATGACAAAAAAGTTAAAG
>CACGGL010000051.1:0-3035 GCA_902572595.1 uncultured Prochlorococcus sp. | reverse complement strand
GAGGCAACTTTATATCTTCAGTTTTTTCTCTAGGCGGAATACCTAAATTTTTTCTTCTCTTTGCCTCTCCCATAATCAATAATGAGGTATTCCCATACATTTTAAATAATTGTTATCAGCTAAATCTAAAATTTGATTCCATTCTTCATGAGATGTTTCCAAATTATTTGTAAAATCTTTTTCAAATTTAAGAATACACCTTTTTTCTACATTTTCTGGAGAATTATAATTTCTTAAAAAAGAAACACTCAAATACGATAATGATGAAAAAACTATAATTATTTTAGCAATCCTATAATTATTCATACCTTAAATGACATTGCCTTATAAAAAATTAAGGTACTTGTTGGTTTTATAATTAATTTAATCTATTAAAAATAATTATCAAATGATAAATTCCGTGAATTTTAACCATTTGCCTACTCAGGATTTGGTTGTTTCAGGGTTAATAATCTTTATAATGTCTACGATTATTGCCAATATTTACGATCCATTATTAGGAATAACTTATGCATTTGGGAATATAGTTACTCTTACCTTTTTGAGCTGGTTATACAAAGAGACTTGGAATGATCCAAGGAAATGAATATAATGAAGAGAAAAGATAAATAAAAAAACTACTTCTGTATTTTTAATTTCGAAGAATACTTTAAATTAACAATGTACGTTGCGAGAAGGGAAAGTATCAAAAAAAATAATAAGCTTTCCAAGGTAGATTGGGGCATAACCATGTGTAGTACAAAAATGATATATCTTTAAAAAAACGAATTCTGAAAAAAAATCAACCCTTTCATCATTTTTTATTCTCAAACTTATAAATTTAATTTATCTTATGAAATCTCTGAGATTTAGATTGATTTTAATTTGAAAAATATTTTTCAGCCCTCCTAAAGGCTTTTACTGCTCCTTTATAATCAAGACTTTTTAATTTTTCCTTACTTTTTTGTTCCAACATTTTTATTATTTGATTTCTCTTTATTTCATCAATTTTCAGCTTATGATCGAAAATAAGATCAAATTTTGAGGAATACAATCTAGATAATTCTTCTCTATATTTTTCAATAATTTTTTCATCACAAGATTTGGATTTCAAAATTGCATTAGCCTTCATTTTGTCATCTATTGCCCCTTTAAAATTTCCTTGTTTAAATTTCTTCTCACTTGATCTCGTTAGCTTAATAATATTTCCCAATATCAATTCATTAGAATCTTTCATTTATTCATCTGAGCCTAAGTTAATGCTATCAGAATAAAGAAAAAACAACTTATTTTTTTAATACTCAAATAATAAAATAATTAACCAATAACAAGTCCTTTTTGAAGAAGTAAATCGAAAACCTCCACACTTTTCGTTTTCCCAAATTGGGAGGGTTTATGTAAATCTAATATTTCAGCAAGGCACATAATCCAATAAGTATCTTTTTTTAAATTTAGACCTTCACAAATATGGGTGGGGGCCGATTTAAAACAGCCAAAATCTGTTGATATATTAATATTCATGATTTGAGTATCAAGTTCCAGACTTAAAAGTTCTATTTCTTGCTCAGAAAGGGATGTCCCAAAAGAATATGATTCAATTAAAAGTTGATAATTCATAAAAGATTTATTTTTTTCAAGAAATCCATCGAGTTATTTTTGTACCCTCATAAATATGCCCTGAAGCTTCAACAATAGGTTTAGTTTCAGGATTCATAAAAATATCGTATAGAACATTTTCTGGTCCTTGAAAAATTACAGTTGCCCTTTGAGGATCATCTAATGATTTACCAATATAAAATGTTTTAACTCCCATTTCTTTAAACATCGACTGCTGTTCCTTAGCATTCATATAAGATTCATATTGTTCGAACGTATTACTTAGTTGAAAATCTAGAATAGTCGTTTCAATGGTCATAGCAGTAATAATGTCTTTTTTAGATTTTAAATCTTTTTGCAAAAAAATAATTCAATAAAGATTAGTTTTTATTAAGCAATGTATTAACTAATTTTTATTTATGGGTTATAAATCAACTATAAAAAACAGATTTTAATTTTGGACTAAAAAATTTCTCCAAGAGAACAATGGACTAGTAAGTTGGGATTTATTCTTGCAGCTGCTGGTAGCGCAGTAGGTCTTGGTAACCTTTGGGGTTTCGCTTACAGAGCCTCTCAAGGTGGAGGTGCTGCTTTTGTACTTTTATACATACTAATCGTTTTAATTGTATGCCTTCCGGTATTTGTTGCTGAAATGGCTTTAGGAAGAAACGCTACTGCCAGCACATTGCTTGCACCAGTAAAGTTAGCTGGAAAAAATTGGTATCCATTAGGAATTCTTTTCTTTATAGCTCCCTTGGGAATAGCATCATATTATTCAGTCATAATGGTGTGGACCGCAGATACCTTGTTCCATTCATTATTTTTTGGATTACCAAAAAATTTAAGTGAAGCAGAAGCTTTCTTTGGCTCAATTAGTAGTGGTAGCAGTGTTTTATTGGGGCACCTATTAAGTCTTGTTCTTACAGCCATAATAGTTTCATCAGGGATAAAAAAAGGAATCGAAAAGGTAACAAGATTCTTTATGCCTATACTTTTTATAATTCTACTATCGCTAGCAATATGGGCCATTTCACTTTCAGGCGCATGGGAAGGATACAAAACATTTTTGTTTAAGTTTGACTTTGATGAATTGAGGAACCCTCAAACAATAAGAAATGCTTTTACACAAGCTTTCTTTTCTTTAAGTTTAGGAATTGGAGTTATGGTGACTTATGCTTCCTATTTAAATAAAAAGAGTAATCTTCCAAAACTAAGTGTTGGAGTTGCATCATTGGATACTTTGGTGGGTCTTATGGCAGGACTTATTACTTTTCCTATTGTTTTAACATTTGGTTTAAGTGATGCTATTTCTGAATCAACAGTTGGGGCATTATTTATATCAATTCCTACGGGCCTTGGTTCATATGGAGCGGTTGGAAGAATTGTAGCTGTTGCATTTTTTGCACTAGCTTATATTGCAGCAATAACTTCCTCTGTTTCATTATTGGAAGTTCCAGTTT
>CACGGL010000050.1:0-3095 GCA_902572595.1 uncultured Prochlorococcus sp. | reverse complement strand
GAAAGGGATATTAGCGGTAGATGAATCCACTAAAACAGTAGGTAAAAGACTCGCTGGAATTGGCGTTGAGAATACTGAAGAAAATAGGAAGGCATATAGAGGGATGCTATTTACTACAGAAGGTCTTGGCAAATATATAAGTGGAGCAATCCTCTTCGAAGAGACTCTTTATCAGAATCACCAAGATGGTGAGTCAATGGTTAAGAAACTAAATGATTTAGGTATTATTCCAGGTATAAAGGTCGATAAAGGCCTTAATCCACTTCCAGGAGGAGGAGATGTAGAAACTTTTTGCTCTGGCCTAGATGGGTTAGTTGAGAGAGCAGCGAAATATTATGAACAAGGTGCAAGATTTGCAAAGTGGAGAGCAGTTCTGCAAATTACAAATGATGGTTGTCCTTCAAAACTATCAATTCAAGAGAATGCTTGGGGATTAGCAAGGTATGCAAGATCAGTTCAAGAATCTGGGTTGGTACCAATTATTGAACCTGAAATTTTAATGGACGGCGACCATACTATTGAAAAAACTGCTGAAGTTCAAGAATAGGTAATAAAGCAGGTTTATATTGCTTGTCAAGCAAA
Organism: uncultured Prochlorococcus sp.; assembly: GCA_902572595.1. Taxonomy (GTDB): domain Bacteria; phylum Cyanobacteriota; class Cyanobacteriia; order PCC-6307; family Cyanobiaceae; genus Prochlorococcus_A. The sequence goes on along the minus strand of CACGGL010000050.1, from coordinate 2,513 downwards.
TGGAGTTTTTCTAGAAGGCACTCTATTAAAACCTTCTATGACTGTTAATGGAGCAGATTGTCCAACAAAGGCTGATCCTATGAAGGTTGCTGATATGACAATAAGAACTATGGAAAGATGCGTTCCTGCATCTGTTCCTGGAATAGTTTTCTTATCAGGAGGTTTAAGCGAAGAAGCAGCTTCTGTTTATTTAAATAATATGAACACTCTTTACAGGAAAGCTTTATGGAATGTTTCATTCTCTTATGGGAGAGGATTACAGCACTCATGCTTAAAGGCCTGGAAAGGAGGCGACGTTGAAGGAGGTCAAAAAGCATTAATAGCAAGAGCTCAAGCAAACTCTGAAGCTTCAAAAGGTGCCTATATAGCAGGATCTCAACCTTCATCTGATGAGCAATTATTTGTAGCAGGCTACACTTATTAACTAAAAAATTCTAAAAATATACTCTCGGTCATAAAATTAGTTTCTTTAATTTAGTATTTTGTATATCTAATGACGTGACATTTGATACCTATTTATACTAAAATCTCGGAAACATATGCTTTATATAGCATTTAACTTATTTTAATTATGGCCCTCGTTCCACTAAGACTACTTTTAGATCACGCTGCTGAAAATGGTTACGGTATTCCAGCTTTCAATGTTAATAACCTTGAACAAGTTCAAGCAATCATGGAAGCAGCATATGAAACAGATAGTCCTGTAATCCTCCAAGCTTCAAGAGGGGCAAGAAATTATGCAGGAGAAATTTTCCTACGTCATCTAATACTTGCCGCTACAGAAACATATCCTAATATTCCAGTAGTAATGCACCAAGACCATGGTAATGAGCCATCAACATGCTATTCAGCAGCAATAAATGGTTTTACATCAGTAATGATGGATGGTTCTCTAGAGGCAGATGCAAAAACACCAGCTAGTTACGAATATAATGTCGCAGTTACGAAAAAAGTAGTTGATTTTGCTCATTCAGTTGGAGTTAGTGTTGAAGGAGAATTAGGTTGCTTAGGTTCATTAGAAACAGGGAAAGGTGAAGCCGAAGATGGACATGGATTTGAAGGTGAACTTTCTACAGATATGCTTTTGACTGATCCTGAAGAAGCTGCAGATTTCGTTGCTAAAACAAAAGTCGATGCATTAGCTATTGCTATAGGTACAAGTCATGGTGCTTATAAATTTACAAGAAAACCTACAGGGGAAGTTCTTGCAATAAGCAGAATTGCTGAAATTCATAAGGCACTTCCAAATACCCATCTTGTAATGCATGGATCTAGTTCAGTGCCTCAGGAATGGTTGGATATCATCAATAAATATGGTGGTGAAATTCCTCAAACATATGGTGTTCCTGTTGAAGAGATTCAAGAGGGAATAAGAAATGGAGTTAGGAAAGTCAACATTGATACCGATAACAGACTTGCCTTCACTGCCGCGGTTAGAGAGGCAGCATTTGCTGATAAGGCAAACTTTGACCCAAGACATTTCAACAAACCTGCTAGAAAATACATGAAGCAAGTTTGTCTTGATAGATACAAGCAGTTCTGGTGCGAAGGTCAAGCAAGTAAGATCAAACAAAACAGCACAAATTATTTTGCTGATCTTTACGCGAAAGGTGATTTAGATCCAAAAGTAAAAACTACTGTTTAATTTCTTCCCAAATTAAATAAAAAAAAGACCTCCAAATTTGGGGGTCTTTTTTTATTTCAATATTAATGATTTTAATGTAAAGAGACCATCAGTCCCACCAATTGTCTCATCACATGCTCGCTCTGGATGAGGCATTAAACCTAGAACATTACCCTTTTCATTAGTTATACCTGCGATATCGAATGAGGATCCATTAGGATTATTTTTATATCTCAAAGCGATTAATTCATTATCTACAAGTTTTTTTAAAGTATCAGAATCACAATGATATCTTCCTTCCCCATGTGCTATTGGTAACTTAATAGTTTGTTTTTCATCTCCATTACTAAACCATCCTCCTTTTGAAGAAACAATATCAAGTTCAACATCATCACAGATGAAATTAAGGTTTTTATTTGCAGTAAGGGCACCAGGCAAAAAGCCTGATTCTGTCAAAATTTGAAATCCGTTACAAATTCCTAAAACTCTTTTTCCGCTTTTAACAAACTCATCCAAGGCATTTATTAATGGAGAGAATCTAGCAATTGCGCCGCATCTTAAATAATCGCCATAGCTAAATCCTCCAGGTAAAACTATTGCATCTACATCGCTTAAATCTGAAGACTCATGCCACAAGTATTTAGTTCTTATGTCTAAACAACCTTCCAGTGCCCATGAAACATCACGATCACAATTAGAACCAGGGAAGACCACAATTCCTACAGTAAAATCATACATCTTATAATTTTTCTAGTGAATACTCATAATCTTCAATAACGGTATTTGCGAATAACCTATCACACAATAAATCAATTTTTTCTTTTACTTCGTTTTCACCATTACCTTCTATTTTTACTTCAATCATTTTTCCTATACGTAATGATTTTAT
>CACGGL010000049.1:0-3157 GCA_902572595.1 uncultured Prochlorococcus sp. | reverse complement strand
TCGAAAATAGTTTCGATAATGCCTATGGTGCAAGGCCTTTAAAAAGAATTATTCAAAAACAAATTGAGACAAAAATTTCAAATAATATATTGAATAATCATTACCTTGATAAAGACGAGATTAATATTTATCTGATTAATGGAGAGATAAATGTTGATTAAATATCTAATTAAAGAATCCTATGTGACTTTAAAATTAACAACTTTAATCTAAGATTTGAACCAATCAGGAATTTCCTCATAACTTGCTTTATTCGATTTATTTTCTTTTGATTCTGTTTTCCAACAACATGTTCTGCCCTTATCCTTATCCTGTAAGTATTCATTAGCCCATCTCCAAATTAATTCAGAGGTGAACTCCATTCCCACATTATCCATAATTCTCAGATCTAAAGCATCTAAGTCATGTAATTTTTCCCAGTAATTCAGCAAAGGGTCATCTTTATTTATTAGAAAAGTATGGTCAAATTGCTCCTTTAGTCTATTTTCTAAGGGCTTTAGACTTGAAAAATCGACAACAAAACCATTTAGGTCTAATTTCTTTGCAGTGAACCAAAAGGTGAATGATCTTGAATATCCATGTACAAATCTGCAGTGGCCTTCATGGCGCCATTGCCTATGTGAACAGGGAAAATCCTCGTAACTTTTGCTGCATGAAAATTTCAGAGAATGAATATACATCAATTAACTGTTAGGATAATTTTTAATAAAACACATTGAGTAGGATTTAACATAACGAACATAATGACTTATTCAACTGATTTTTCGATAGAGGATCTACGCTTTGATAATTATGGATTAATCCCTGCAATAGCACAAGATTGGCTTGACGGATCAATTCTTATGCTTGCTTGGATGAACAAAGAATCTTTGACAATGACACTTGAAACAAAAAACGTTCATTATTGGAGTAGATCAAGATCCGAAATTTGGAGAAAAGGAGCTACAAGTGGAAGTACCCAAATACTTAAGGAGATAAGATTCGACTGCGATAATGATGCACTAATCCTTTTAATTGAACAAAATGGTTCAGGAGCATGCCACACTGGGGAAAAAAGTTGTTTTTTCAATGAAATCAAAATTAATCAAAATGATAAAAAAGAGAAAAAAACAACCCCCTTCTCAAATATTTGCTCTGAATTATTCAATACAATTCAAGACAGATCAAAAAATCCCTCAGAAAAAAGTTACACAAATTATTTGTTAACAAAAGGCAGTAATACTATTTTGAAAAAAATCGGAGAGGAATCCGCAGAATTTATAATGGCTTGCAAAGATAATGATAAAAATTCAATCTCAAATGAAGCTGCTGATTTAATTTATCATCTGCAGGTAGCCCTTATGCATAAAGGCGTTGAGTGGAGGGATGTACTTAGTGTTCTAGAATCAAGAAAAAAAATTAAATAATTAAAGTTTTTAATTTATTATTTTTTAACCTAAAAATTTGAAAAAAAATGTTAGCTAACCAATTAATAATTATTAATTAATTATTAATTAATTATTACATGTATGGCTTATTACTGAATTGACTATAAGTTAAATATATCAATGATGAGGTAAATCGTGAGTTCATTAAGCGATTTTCTTGGTGAAATAGGGCGTCATCAACTTTTGACTCCCGAAAGAGAACTCACAATGGGCAGAAAAGTCCAAGAAATGGTTGTGCTAGTTAATAGATGTCAAGAGGCAGGAGGGAAAGGCCCTGCTTGTGAATATTCCGAAGAAGAAAGAAAAAAGATCAAAATTGGCGAAAAAGCTAAAAACGAGATGATAACAGCCAACCTAAGACTAGTTGTCAATCTTGCCAAGAGATACCAAGGGAAAGGATTAGAATTATTGGACTTAATTCAGGAAGGTACATTAGGTCTTACAAGGGCCGTAGAAAAATATGATCCATCTAGAGGACATAGATTTTCTACCTATGCTTATTGGTGGATCAGGCAAGGTTTAAATAGAGCATTGTCAACTCAAAGTAGAACAATAAGGATCCCTGTTAACATTAATGAAAAACTTACAAAACTAAGATCAGCAAAATCAAAGCTTATGCAACTTAAGGGTATTCCACCCAGTAGTGATGAGCTAGCTGAAGAAATGAAAATAACCAAAGAAGAAATTGATGAACTCCTTTCTTGTGAATTGAGAAGCATCACTGTTAGTCTCCAAGGTACTGTTAAATCAAAATCAGATCCTTCCGAGTTAGTTGACATCCTTCCGAGTGATCAGGTTGCTCCAATGGAGTTAGCGGAATTAGCCGAAAGGACAGCCTCGGCTTGGAAGTTATTAGATAAAGCAAATTTAACCGAGAAAGAAAGAAAGATAGTAAGCCTAAGATTTGGTTTAGACGGCTCAAATGAATGGAGAACTTTAGCTGAAGTTGCAAGATATATGAGTTGTAGCAGGGAATATTGCCGACAAGTTGTTCAACGTGCTTTAAGAAAACTTAGAAAAGCAGGTATACAGAACGGATTAGTTGATAGTATTAGCTAAAAAATTCTACTAAAAATATTTAAATTTCATTTATAAGGATGAAAGAGAATTACAAAACCCAAGAAAAAATCTATGACGCTGAAGTTTTAGAGAGTTCAACATTAGATGAAAATATCATTATCAAGATCCTTATTAAAGCGGGAAGAACAATTGCCAAGCCTGCCTTAGAAGTCTTGGAGATGGCATTAGATCCTTATACTCCTTCACAAGTGAGAGTTTCATTAATGGCTGCTCTAGCATATTTGATTATGCCATTTGATCTTTTCCCTGACTTTATGCCTTTAGTTGGTTTTAGTGATGATTTTGTAGCCCTCACAGCAGTACTCAGTATATGGAGCAAATACATGACTCCTTCAATAAGAGCAAGAGCAGAGAATAAGCTTAATAAGTTATTTCCTTTTTATTGAATGAGTAAATTATCTGTACAGGAAGAAAAAGAACTCGTCTCCTTCATTAAAGATTGGTTAAAAACGCATGGATTTACCCAAAAAGACTTAGCAAATGTATTAAATATTAAATCGAGTAGAACCTCCGAGATTATTCTCAAAATGAAAGAATTATATAAAAAAGGCGGCATGTTCAATATTGCAAAAAATCTTATAAAAATTGAGCAAAAATGGTTAAACAATATCAAGAACGATTATCTAGAGACAAAACAAACACCACCATAT
>CACGGL010000048.1:0-3169 GCA_902572595.1 uncultured Prochlorococcus sp. | reverse complement strand
CGAAGTAACTAGCAACTCCTCAACTGGATGGTACCTAATCGCTTTGATAAGCACTTTATCTTTTTTAGCCTTAATTTACTTCGGCCAAAAAAGATAGAGTAAATTTTGAAAGACTATTTAAATTCATAAAAAAAGCTCTGCATCTCGTGAAGTTGCAGAGCTTTTAATTATTAAGTAACTGATTTATATAAATCTGTTGATTATAAATCCTTTTTTCTTAATCAAAGAAAAAGAGACCGATGAATGTGATGAAGATACTGAATTCACGGCCCCTTTAATAACCGCATTTTTCGGTAGATACGACAATGAATCACCTCCTTTACTAATGTTTTTCTTAAGATAACTAAAAGAATTAAACAAGGAAAGAAATTCGTTAAAAATTTAAAAGTTTTTTAACAAATTAACGATATAAATCTCTTAAAAATAAATGTAGATTTTACCAAGGCAAAACTTCTCCGTTGGCATGCCAAAACGTACCCGAGTTATTTTTATTTAAAGAATCTATACGTTTTAAAAGGCCATTTGCTGATTCTTCAGGACTAATTCCATTTCTTGTAAAGCCAGTCATTCTTGTACTCACTAACCCAGGATGCAAAATAGCTACATAAATATCTTCTCTTGATAAATCTATAGAAAGTGATTTTGCTGCCATGGACAAAGCGACTTTAGACATCCTGTAACCATAAGAACTTCCAGATGTATTATCTTCAATAGATCCCATTCTACTTGTGATAAAAGCAACTTTAGAAGATCTTTTTAAAAAATGTTTAAGCGATTGGGTTATACATATTGGGCTCAATGCATTGACTTCAAATTGACGCAAAATACTTTTTTTATCTAAGTTTTCGAAAGAATTAAATTCATAAATTCCTGCATTATGAATTAAGCAATCTAAATTAACTCCAGATAGTTTTTTACACAAATTTGTTATTGACTCATCAGAAGAAATTTCTATATTCTCTTCAATTCTCACTCCTAAATCCCTAAGTTCTTTTGAAGCTTTCCTACACGTAGCAATTACATTATCTCCCCTCTTATGAATTTGCCTACATAGTTCTAATCCAATACCCCTATTTGATCCTGTAATAAGAAAAGTCGACATATCTAAACTAAAAATAAAAAATTAATCTAAATCCAAATATAAAAGAAAACGAACTAGAAAAAGAAAAAATTTATAAAATTCCTTATTAGATTTTTTAAGGTTATGATAGGTTATAAAATCTAAAAAAATTTATAAAAGAAAGCAAAGATATTTTTATCATCAAAATTTAATGTATGGAAATTTTCAATCAAGAATTTATACAAGAGGTTATTAGGTTAACGTGGAGAAATCCTGCTTTCATGGCTATAGCTATTGCGTTAGTTTGGCTTATCCCACAATTATTTATCAGAAAAATAATGGCAAAAAAATATGAAAGAAGAAAAATAGAAATTCAGAAAAATAAAATTCAGAAGCTTTACCCAACTAATACTACTAAATAAGATTTTTATTTATAAGATGATCTAATGAATCAAAAAATACTTTTTGCATCTAAGTAAAATATGTCCTACAAAATAATTAGAATTGATGGGAAAGATGACGAATTAACAGCTCAAAGTTTTGATAAATATTCAGATGCGTACGATTTGTTAGAGGAACTATATGGAGATTTATGTTGTTCAGATGCTGATTATGGAGACATTACCTATTACGATATTGTGGAAAATAATTTAAAAAATATTAATGGAGAATAAAAAATGGGTTCCCTCCCAAGAAGAAAATTTAGGGGTAATTACGAGTGTATATGAATTCATTAAAGAAGAACTTTCAGAACTTCAAAAAGAAACTGGATGTCCCGATTCATTTATTTATGATTTTATTGGCAAAATTCAGAATGAATGGCATCCCGGATCTTGCCACTCCATAGTTAGAAATAAAAAAAGGAAAAATTAGAAAATATTAAATCTTCAACTAAAATTTATAAAATTTCTCTAATATAATTTGAATTTAAAAAAGTTAAATCATGATTATTAGAATACTAGGTATCATACTTATCCTTGGTACGATTGCATATTATGGTTTAGTTTTAACTGGGCAAAGCAATCTTTAGTTTTTCAACTTTTAAAATTTCTCATGAAATGGCCTCCTACTCTTTGTTGGACAGCACCAAAAACTATTAATGGTAATAGGCATTTTCAAGTTAAAGCTTATGGTGGTAAAAATGAAAATAGATGGGTTGATATTTTTCCTACCAAAAATAAAAAAGATATTAAAAGGATCCTATGGACAAAACTAAAATCAGAATGGACTTCTGGATGGTTAAGGCTCCCAAAAGATAAAGATTAATTTGTCTATGTAAACAAATATTATTAACCAGAAAACTGTAAAAAATAATACCTAATGCAAAAAAAATAACTTCTAATATTTTTAAAATCCTGTTTAATATGAAGCCAGAACCGAAGAAAAAACTCCCTAATAAAAAAGTTATAAGTTCAGCAAAATTTGAAGCTAAAGAACAATTCACAAAATCTGCATTAGAAAATTTAAAAACAGAAAATGAAAGGCTTGTTAATTCACTAAAAAAATCTGGGGAAATTAAAGAATCAAAAAGAAAATAGACTTACGGTATTAAAAAAATTTTATTATGATATTAATTTATAGATTGAGAAATGATTGAAAAAATCTCTCTAGCAAATTCTCACTTACCTCAACTTATTGGGTTCGTACTCATGTCGATCGGTTATACATTAGGCAATAAATTTTACCTTCCTGAAATCAAACAAAAGTAATAATTTCTAGTAATTGAATGTATCCTTAGCAAATTATATTGAATCTATATTCCTAGTATAAATTTAATAATTTATCTGATTTGACGAAACAAATTTTAAAGCTTTATGCAATACAATTAAGAAAAGTCATAGGATACAATTAACACATTAATGTAACACTTTAGTCCTTAAAAGTGTTAAATCCAAAGAAAAAGTAAGAATTCATACTAATTTTTTTTAAATATGTTACATTCGTTAATAATTCAAGTGAAGGTTTCCTTTGCCAATAAAGCAGAAAAGGAAATGTTTGATATTTACAAATGTCATTTACTCTTTGGCTTACTAATTGATCACACATAAAATGTAAAAATGGATGCTCTTACTAGTTTTATAGTTGTTATCATCGCAATTACTATTCAAT
>CACGGL010000047.1:0-3220 GCA_902572595.1 uncultured Prochlorococcus sp. | reverse complement strand
CAAGAGCATTTTTAAAGCCATCTTCTACGCCAGCGGGACAATCAACTAAAACAAAATCAAATTTCTCACTAAGCATTTCACTAATTTTTTTCATATCTTCGGGTTTCATCCAATCCAACATCCTTGGGTCACCAGCAGGCAGAAGAGCAAGATTAGGTTCTTTTTTATGTCTAACCAATGCTTGGTCAAGACGACAATTATTGTCTAGAACATCTTGGGCTGTATAAATGATGCGATTTTCTAATCCTAAAAGAAGATCTAAATTTCTTAAGCCAAAATCAGCATCTAATACAGCAGTTGTTGCTCCGCTGTTAGCAAGAGCTATGCCTAGGTTTGCAGTTAAAGTGGTTTTGCCTACTCCTCCTTTACCTGAACAAATTAATATAGTGCGACTATTGTTCCCCACGATTTTTATGATTTTTCAAATAATAAAGCCACTTGCAGAAAGTTAAATATTTTAAAGATTAAGTAATTCTTAAATTTATCAATTTTAAATTAATTTATTGCAAATTATTGATTAATTTTTTGTTTCGATTAGGTGTGGTTTGATGATTATCGTTTGTTTCTCAACAACCGCAATTTCTGGGTAACAATTTTTGGGCTTATCCTTTGGTCCAATAGCTATTACATCTGCAATTCGTAATTGTAAAGGATTTAAATAAAGTGATGCAATAGAGGCATTTTTATTTCCACTTTTCCCAGCGAATGCGATCCCTAATAATTTGCCCCAAACGTAAATGTTTTTTTTGGCGGAAACTATTGCACCTGGATTAACGTCTCCAATTATGCAAAGGTTTCCATTTGAAGATATTCTGTCACCCGAACGAACTGTCCCTTCGTGAAGAATATCTTCTTTGTTTTTTGACCTAAATAAAAGTAGCTTATTTTTAATTTCTTGCTCTTTATAAAAAGTTGAATCTATTTTCAAAGACTTTCCACTTAATACTGTATCTCTATTATTTGAGTAAAGACATAGTGAACTAATTTTAATTTTGTCAAAATGATTTTTTAATTTTGATAATTCCTGAGAACTTATTGCCTCATTTACTGCGAAAATTTTTGCTTCCAGGTTTCCCTTCATGGAAGAAAATTGTTTGAGAGCTTCATAGATATTATCTAAATCAAACAAAGAACAAATTTCTAAATATTTACTTTTAGTACTAATTAAAACGATTTCCATGGAATTAAATCTAGGGATTATTTTTTATTAATGAAATTTCATTTTTAATTTCACTTTTGATAATTTCTGGATAAATAATTAAAGAGCTTTCCTCTGATCTCATTAAAGTTTTTATTAATGCAGAACTACTTTCTAGTGAGCTTTGATAGGTGCCGTCCCATATTTTAAGTGCATTGTTAGATTCAAAACCTTTAAAAGACCTTTCCTTAATCCCACAAAAAATTTCTGAATTATAACCATTTTTTTTACATAATTTTCTTGCAAACGCAAGGATTTTTAGTCTATTTATTTTACTTAAAAAACTTATGTCGGATGCTTTTAATAAATCTCTGTCAATAAACATTTTGCATAGCGTAGAAAGTGGCTCAAAAGATTCATCTTTCCATCTCAACAAATGATAGTAAAAGGTGACATCATCATTTCTTATGAAATCGTCAAAATCAACTTTTTCAGGGAAAAATATCAATTTATTTAGAGAATTATCTAAATAAATTTTCTTTTCAAAATTATGTTTTATTGTATAAATTATTTTTTCCAGAATCCATGTTGATATTTCGTTTATTCTGTGATTGTAGATTGTTCTGTACATCAAGTTTCTTAGCACAAGGAAATGCTCAATAGCGATTACTCCTTTTGGTTTGATTCCGATATTTCCATCAGGTGAAAAAGTAAGAGCTGAAATAATTCTTTCTAAATCAACTAATCCATAGTTAGTGCCAGTGTTGTAACTATCGCGTAAAAGATAATCGAGACGATCGCAATCTATCTCACTGCTAATTAATGTTTTTAAAGGTTGTGAAAATAGTTGCTTTGACTGAAATAATTCTCCAATTTGTTGCGGTAATTCGTTGTCATACTTTTTGAGTATAGAATTTATTGGATGATAATTTTTAACTAAGTTTTGAGACCATTTTTCGTGGTTATGCTCGAATATTGTTTCACTAGTGTGGCTTAAAGGTCCATGACCTAAATCATGTAATAGAGCTGCTCCATAAAGAACAAATTTATTTTCACAAAATGAAGGTTTACTTTCAACTAACCTTTTAAATATTTTTCGTGCGATACAAAAAACGCCAATTGAGTGGGTAAATCTACTCGATTCTGCTCCGTGAAAAAGTAAGAACGCTGCTCCTAGTTGTTTTATTCTTCTTAATCTTTGAAAAGCAATTGTATCAATTAATTCCAGAACCATTAATTCTTCTGGCTGCCTTGAATCAAATACTATTTCTTTATGAATTGGATCATGAAAAACTCTTTTAATACTCATACTTTTTAGGATTTTTTATTGTCCATCTTTTGCTATCTCAAGGCTTTATTCCTTCATTGCTTAATTCACTAGTTTGAAATGAAAGTTTTTCTTTTTCTAGAAGCGACTCAAGGAATAATTCCGCGTTCCTTACCCATTTATCTTCAGCACTTCCATATTCACTTGCATCAGGAAGATCAAGTATTTTATCAGGAGTCATACCTTGACCTTGGATATTATTACCTTTGGGAGTTAAATAACTAGCAACTGTTATGGCGATACCACTATCCTCTCCCAGACTTTTTAGGGATTGAATTAAACCTTTCCCATAAGTTTTTTCTCCCATAAGAATTGATCTTTCATTGTCTTGTAAAGAACCAGCAAGGATTTCACTTGCACTTGCAGTACCTTTATTAACCAGAGTCACCATTGGCCCATCAAAAGATGTCTCCTTTTGAGAAATTATTGCATCTTTGATTCCATTTCTATTTTTTGTTTCAACAACAGGTCTCTCACTTAATAAAGAGTCTGCAACTGCTATACCTGAGCTTACTAGCCCACCTGAATTGTTTCTAAGATCTAAAATTAGCCCCTCAACCTCTTTCTCTTTTAACTCTTGAAGTGCCTCTTCAACTTTTTTGGGTACGCTTTCGCTGAATTGAGTTATCCTTAAGTATCCTATCGTGTGAGAATCGTCCCTTAATCTTTTTGTTCTAACTGGTCTAAGATCTACTGATCTACGCTCTAAATCAACCTCCTTAATTTCTCCTGATTCTGAAGAGATTTCAACCAAG
>CACGGL010000046.1:0-3433 GCA_902572595.1 uncultured Prochlorococcus sp. | reverse complement strand
ATCAGTAAGCCATAATGCTTCACTTTGAGGATGAAGACCTCCTAAGAAAGTAAAGATTGCTGTTCCAGCCCCTTCAGCTGTTCCAAATACTTGATCTAAAGAATCAGGATTTTGTGCATATGCTCCCCAGTTTAAAGTAAAGAAAGGAGCTAATCCTGCAGGGTGTGGAAGCACTGTTAACCAGTTATCCCAGCCTACATGCTGTCCTCTTGATTCAGGTATTGCAACATGAACTAAATGACCTGTCCAAGCGATACTACTAAAACCAAATAAAACAGCTAAATGATGATTTAATCTTGACTCTGCATTTTTAAACCAGGCCAGAGAAGGTCTGAATTTTGGTTGTAAGTGTAACCAACCTGCAAATAAAGTCCAACAAGCAAGAATACTCATAAATATTGATGCTTGGAAGAGTTGCTCGTTAGTTCTCATTCCAATTGTGTACCACCAATGATAGAGACCTGAATAAGCAATGTTTACTGGACCGCTTGCTCCAGCTTGTGTCATTGCTTCTGTGATGCCAGATCCAAAATGAGGGTCCCAAATAGCATGAGCTATAGGGCGGACATGAGTTGGATCAAGGACAAATTGCTCAAAGTTACCCTGCCAAGCAATATGAAATAAGTTACCAGCTACCCAGAGAGCGATTATTGCTAGATGTCCAAAATGTGTAGAGAATAGCTTCTGATAAAGTTTTTCTTCGGTCATACCATCATGACTTTCGAAGTCATGAGCGGTAGCTATTCCGTACCATATTCGTCGGGTTGTGGGGTCCTGAGCTAGACCCTGGTTAAATGATGGAAATTTTGTTGCCATTGAATTAAAAAGGTGAAGTTCAGGTTATTAGCCCAGCCCGAAAAGGCGAGCATGGAAGAAGGCCCATGTGGTAGCAATACCACCAACAAGGAAGTGTGTAACACCTACTGCACGTCCCTGAGTGATAGATAGAGCTCTAGGTTGAATGGTTGGTGCAACCTTTAGTTTATTGTGTGCCCAAACAATTGATTCGAACAATTCTTGCCAATATCCTCTTCCGCTGAAAAGGAACATTAAACTGAACGCCCATATAAAGTGAGCTCCTAAGAACATCAAACCGTACATGCTTATTGATTGACCATAGCTTGTTAAAACTTGAGAAGCTTGAGCCCATAGGAAATCTCTTAACCAACCATTGATAGTAATTGAACTTTGTGCGAAATTACCACCAGTAAGTCCCCAAACATCGCTCTGCATTTTCCAAGAGAAGTGGAAAATAACTATTGATAAACAGTTATACATCCAAAAAAGAGCCAAGAAAACGTGATCCCATGAAGAAACTTGACATGTACCACCTCTTCCAGGTCCATCACAAGGGAATCTAAATCCTAAAGAAGCTTTATCAGGAATCAACCTTGAACTTCTTGCATAAAGTACTCCTTTGAGAAGTATCAAAACAGTTACATGAATTTGGAAAGCATGAATATGATGAATCATTAAATCAGCTGTACCTAATGGAATTGGAGCTATAGCTACCTTTCCACCAACTTCTACTAAACTTCCATTAAAAACTTCACTTAAAGCTTTGTGAGGTAAAGCTTCTGCTGTACCTGCTAAAAGAGAAGTTCCAACAGCAGATGCTTGAATACTCTGTACCCATTGAGCAAAGATTGGCTGAAGTTGGATTGCAGAATCACTAAACATATCTTGAGGTCTACCCAAAGCTCTCATAGTATCATTGTGAATATAGAGTCCAAAACTATGGAATCCTAACCACATACATACCCAGTTCAAGTGACTTATTAAAGCATCTCTTGCCTTAAGAATTCTGTCTAGTACATTATCAATATGTTTTGCTGGATCGTAATCTCTAACCATTGCAATTCCAGCATGAGCACCTGCTCCTACTATGAATAATCCACCTATCCACATGTGATGGGTAAATAATCCAAGAACTGTCATGTAGTCAGTAGCTATATAAGGATATGGAGGCATCGCATACATATGATGAGATACAAGTATGCTTATTGATCCAAGCATCGCTAAGTTTACTGATAGCTGAGCATGTCTACTTTCTGCCATGAACTCAAAAAGACCTTGATGACCTTTAGGCGCAGGGAACAATATTGGATCTCCTTGTTGTGAATCTAATATTTCTTTCATACTATGACCAATACCGTAATTGGTTCTGTACATATGACCACCGATTATTGCTATTACTCCAAAAGCTAAATGATGGTGTGAAACATCAGTCATCCACAAGCTTCCGGTAACAGGGTTAAGACCGCCTTTGAAAGTAAGGAAGTCTGAGAAAGCTAACCAATTTAAACTGAAGAAATTGCCTGTACCACTTGCTAATCCTGGAAATATCTGACCGATAATTTGTGGATCACAGAGTTGATGCGGCATAGGCATATCTGCAATAGTTGCTATTTCTTTTCCATTAATAACTAAAGGAGAGCCTGCATCAATTGCATCTAATAGAGCTGCAGTAGGAGCTCCGATATGAATACAATGACCAGCCCATGCTAAAGATCCTAGTCCTACTAAACCGGCTATGTGATGGTTAAGCATAGACTCAATATCTTGGAACCACTCCATTTTTGGAGCTGCTTTATGATAATGAAAAATTCCAGCATGAAGCATAAGTGCAGCCATTACTACTGCACCTATTGCTAAAGCCATCAGTTCACTCTCATTGGTGATTCCCCATGCTCGCCACATGTGGAATATCCCTGAACTAATTTGAATACCGTTGTAGTTTGCACCAAGGTCAGCATTAAGCATTTCTTGACCAACGATTGCCCATACTTGCTGAGCTCCAGGTTTGACATGAGTTGGATCAGCTAACCAACCTGAGTAATTAGAAAATCTTGCTCCATGGAAAAATGCAGCACTCATCCATATAAAAATGACTGCAAGATGTCCAAAATGAGCTGAAAAGATTTTTCTTGTTGCTTCTTCAGCATCGCCTGTATGCACATCGAAATCATGTGCGTCAGCATGCAAATTCCAGATCCAAGTTGTAGTTTTTGGACCTTTAGATAATTTACTTGACCAGAAACCTGGCTTATCTAATTTGGCAAAATCAATAGGTCTTGGATCAGCCTTAACAGGATCCTCCAAAACTTTTTTGTTTTTTTCTCCACTTTCTGGTGGGCTGATGGTCATCTAGCACCTCGAAAATAATTGACATTAAAGCCGATTGATCGGATCTTGAACTTATTTATAATGATAATGTTCAAGAAAACGAATCATTCGGAAACTTTAGATATTCGTTTCAAAAATAATAAGGCAAAGATTCTTTCGTTATGCATTAACGTAACAAATGTTCTAATGATTGTTACTATATGAATATTTTGTTAAATTCTTGTCTATGACTAAATTATGGGTATTTTTACTCAAATTTTATATAAATTTCTTAAATTTTTTTTTATATTTCAAAGAAAATTTTTTA
>CACGGL010000045.1:0-3435 GCA_902572595.1 uncultured Prochlorococcus sp. | reverse complement strand
GTGCTACGAAAGGTATTGGTAGATCTACCGCAATTACGTTTGCCAATGCTGGCTGGGATTTAATTTTACTCTCTAGGAATATGGATTTAATGGAGAAACTAAAGAGCGAACTTTTGACCACTAAATCAAAAATTAACCTAGTAAAATGTGATTTATCTAATACTCTAGAAATAGAACATTGTGTAAAACAAGCAATTGAGAAGTTTGGGTGCCCTTCAGTATTGATAAATAATGCCGGTTGCGCATTTAATGGCCCTTTAGTTGAAATGGATTTAGTTCAATGGGAACAAACTATTCAAATAAACCTCACAAGTGTTTTTCAAATTTGCAGTTCAATAATTCCTCAAATGAGAAAAAATGGTGGTTTAGTTATTAATGTTAGTAGTCATGCCTCCTATAATCCATTCCCCCAATGGGGAGCTTATTGTATTTCAAAATCTGCACTAGCTATGTTTACTAAATGCTTGAGGGAGGAGGAGAGATCTAATTCAATAAGAGCGTGCACAATAACTCTGGGTTCAGTAAATACACCTCTTTGGGACTCCGAATCAATCAATTCTGATTTTGATAGAACTTCTATGCTCTCCTCAATCGAGGTATCAGAAACTATTCTTTACATGGCTCAAAAACCTGAATCACAATTGATCGAAGACCTGACTTTGATGCCTTCTGGTGGAGCTTTTTAAATATTCTGTTTACCTGCCTAATCTAAAAACAGTGATTTTTTTTAGTGCTATTTGAACCCGATCGAACAAGTGAATGTGATATAGTATATGGGCAATTAAGCTTTTGGAAGATACAGTTAATTAAGTTGCATACAATTTTCTGTTTAAAATTTTATGACCTCTACATTACCCAACGATAATATTAGAAACTTTGATGACCAGATTACTAATAAATTAATTTCTGAAATTATTAGAGACAGAATTAGAAATTCCGGGAAGAGATTTAGTGCTAATGATAATATTTCTGATTTTATAAATCCTGGTGAATTAGAAATCTTAGAGAAGGAAGTAGCCTCAAGAGTTAAAGACTTACTAAAGTCCCTCGTAATTGATATTGAAAATGATCATAATACTCAAGAAACTGCTGAAAGAGTTTCAAAAATGTATTTAAATGAAGTTTTTAAAGGCAGATATTATAAACAACCTAAAGTTACAAGCTTTCCTAATGACAAGAATCTTGATGAGATTTATACAATTGGCCCAATTTCTGTAAGATCTGCATGTTCACATCACTTAGTTCCAATTCTAGGGGAGTGTTGGATAGGTATTAAACCTGGGAATAAAGTGATAGGGCTTTCAAAATTTGCTAGAGTTGCTGATTGGGTTTTTTCAAGACCTCATATTCAGGAAGAAGCTGTAATGATTCTTGCAGATGAAATTGAAAAACTATGCGAACCTAAAGGTTTAGGCATTATTGTAAAGGCCCAACATTATTGTATGAAGTGGAGGGGAGTAAAAGAACCAAATACAAGTATGATTAATTCTGTGGTTAGAGGCGATTTTAGACACGATTTAAGTTTAAAACAAGAATTTTTTGAGCTTGTAAAACAACAGTCCGCTACTAATAATTACTAATTTCTTTTCAAAAACTTAAAAAGATCCTCTGTTTTTTTAATATCTTTTAAACCTGGAGATATTTCAATACTACTTGAAATATCTAAACCATCTGGTTTGAAATCAGTGAGGATTTTATCAATCCATTCAATTGATATTCCACCTGCTAACCACCAAGGTTTACTAAATTGAAAGTTCTTTAGATATAAAGAATTTATTTTTTTCCCTGAACCTCCATAAGTTTCTTTATTCCAAGAATCAAGTAGTATCGCATCTACAAAATCCTCAAAAGGTTTTATTTTATCTATGTCCTTTTCTGTTTTTATTCTGAAAGCTTTCCATAGGCCAATATTGGGAATTTCCCCCCTTATTTTTTTTGCAAAAATCAATATCTTCATCTCCATGTAATTGAATGATAGTTTCAGTAGGGTTTCCTAAGAAATTTTTAATGATTAAGTCTATTGGACAATTTTGTACAACTGTTACCCTCTCGATTTTTGGATAAAAATTTTCTAGGGTTTTAAATATTTTTTTCTTAATTTCAGCTGATACATACCTTGGAGACTCTTCAACGGAAATAATGCCAATAGCATTCGCCCCTAATTTAGCGACTTGAAGAGCTTGTTCTTCAGAAGTTAGTCCACAAATTTTAACTAAAGGACTAGTCTTGGGCATATCATTATCCTGCATGTAAGATTAATATTATTGCTAAATATAGCGGAGATTATTTTTGAGAAGTTGGCAAATTTTTAAAATATGGGGAATTCCCTTTAAAGTTCATCCCTATTGGTTTGTTATTCTCTTTTTATTCTCATGGAGTATAAGTAATCAGGTCAATTTATCTTCTGGCGATATCTACAACAATAAAGAAGCTTGGATTATAGGGTTTTTAACTTCTTTTTTCTTATTATCTTCAATTATTTTTCATGAGGTTTTTCATACATTTGTTTCACTAAATCAGGGTGTAAAAATAAAAAAAATTACTTTTTATTTTTTAGGAGCAATTTTACAAATAGATAAGTATTGTCAAACTGCTTTAGGTAATATAAAAATTGCAATTGTTAGACCACTTTTATGTTTCGCTACAGCATCTATCCTACTTTTAATTAGTAATAACAGTGCATCTCAAGAACAAATAGCAGTTAATGTAATTTCAAGAGTAGGTATATTTAATTTATTCTTAGGTTTCTTAAATTTGATCCCAATTGGTTCTTTAGATGGAGGGAATTTATTAAAAAGTATTATTTGGCATTTCTCAGGGAGTAAAAATAAAGGAAGAAATTTCCTCAATAAATTAAATTTATTATTATCTTTTTTTGTTTTATTTTTTGGGATAATTTGTTTATTTAGATTTAACTTTTACTTTGGTTTTATTCTTTCTTTTTTGGGCTTGTTTGGAGTTAATTCTTCAAAATCTGAAAGTCAATTTTTTAAAATTGAAAACATACTAAAATTTAGTAAAGTTTCTGAGATTAAACTAAAGCCTTTGAGGAAAATTGAATACGATTCAAATTTCTCAAAATTTAATAAATTAATAAAAAATAAGAAGGATGCATCGGATAAATATTATTTTGTTACGAATAATGGTAGATGGACCGGTTTTGTTGATGAGAATATTTTAAAAACTGTTTCCTTAAAAAAATGGGAACGGAACCTTGTTGGAGATTTTATGAAACCAATCGATAGTTTTGAAAGTGTATCTTATAACGATAAATTATGGAGAACTATAGAAAGAATTGAAGAAACAAATGAAGGTTTTTTATTGGTCCTCAATGCTGCAGATATTCCTTTGGGGATAATTGATAGGTCAAAAATTGGAAACTTTGTATTGAATAAATTAGGTTTTAATTTGCCTTCAGATATTGTTAACAAATTA
>CACGGL010000044.1:0-3534 GCA_902572595.1 uncultured Prochlorococcus sp. | reverse complement strand
TAAATGCAAATGATGAAGAAGTTTTTAAACAAGAAATAATTACAAATTTCAATAAACTCTTTGAAAATAATCCAGTAGTAAATAAATTAACTTTTGATGCAAAAATATCTATTATGAAATGGAGAGCTTCTCAACCTACAGGCATTGCCGTTCCATTATCTTTACAAGTTAGTAGAAGATATAGAATTGGATTTTGCGGAGACTGGTTTGAAGGAGAAGGATTTGGCAGAATTGAAGGCTCAATTTTAAGTGCTTTACTGTTAGAAAAAAAAATTAATGATTTAATTAAATAATTTTTTTCAGAATCTGATCTATATCAGAGTTATTTTCAATAATGAATTTTTTTGTATTATTTTTTATGCTATTAGGTTTGAATTTTTTGTAATAAATGTCCCAAGATTTTAAGAAATCGTTTTCAGCTTGTTTTTTATCCTTCCCCCTTTCTTTGATATCTCTTTGTAAAACTCTTTTCATGCACTCATTTTTTTTAGTTTTTATTTCTAAAAAATAATAATCATGAATATTTAAAGTGCTTGAGAATTCTTTGGCAAAAATACCTTCAACAATAAAAAAACTAATATTATTTGTTTCGTTTAAGGTATTTTGAACTTTTTTCTTTTCAAAATCATAATAACGACTATATATTGAAATTCGATTCTTAAAAATAAAATCAAAATCTTTTTTGAATAGCTTATAGTTAAAACTAATTCTTCTATCAAAATAACCGTCTATAAATTTTGATAATAATTTACTTTTTATGCCTGTTTTATAATAATTATCGGTACTTAAAACAAAGCCATTTTTATTTTTTTTAATTATTTGATTTGATAAAGTTGTCTTACCACTTCCAGAAGGACCACTTATAAATATAAGTTTCATTTTATTGATCTGCTTTTTATCAAAACTACAACTTTACTTTTAATAAGCGCTTTTAGTTTTTTAAAATACACTTTTCTAATTGTATAGTTTCCAGACTAATATTAAAGACCTTGCAACTAATATTAAAGACCTTGCAATAGCTTGTAAGCTTGCATTAATATTAAATATGTGTCTTTATATAATTGTAAATAAATTATTTATAATCAATTTCCAATTGTTTGTTATTGATTCTCCTTGGAATTAATAATAAATTATATTGAAGTTTTAATTTTATTACTTGTATTTCGCAATGATTTTTAAATTTCTAAGCAAGCTAAAATCTATTCTATTTAAAAGTGAAGTATCTCCTGAAACTCCCTTAAAGAAAGAAAAAAAAGCATCTAAGTCTGCAAAAACTTCTAAAACAAAAACAGCTAAGTCTCAGAAAAATATTGAAGCTTTAGCTACACTTCCTGGTGTTGGAGCAAAAAGCGCAAAAGCTTTGTATGAGGCAGGATTTAAAACAAAAAAAGCAGTTATTGCCGCTGATGAAAAAGATCTTCTTGCTGTATCAGGAGTTGGAATAAATCTTGTTAAAAAGCTTAAAAATCTCAAATAATTTTAAATACTTTAAAAATTAATAATAAATAAATAAATTTGCTTTAAATTTACAAGTTTTAGCAAATTATCTTCTTTTTGCTTTTCTTCTCTGTTGCAATTTTCTTTTATATTTTTCAATAGGTGTTTCGTGATGCCTAAGTCTTTTTAGATCAGCAAAGATTCCCGATTTAGATACTTGTCTTTTAAACCTTCTAAGGGCAGACTCAATTCCCTCGTTTTCTCCAACTGTAACTTGTGTCAAAACTTTCTAAATAAATCTTATTCTAGCACTTAAACAGATATATTTAAAACTTAAAACTTCAACTAAAAATTTATTGTTTATTTAGTTTAATTGACTTATTTTTTTGTCCACTCCACAAATCTTTTTTGATTACTTTTTATATCTCGTAATGATTCAAAATAATATTTTTCCCAATTATCTTTAGGCAGTCCAAGAAATAACATTAGATTTAATGGGTATTGATTGCTATCAGAACAATTTCTAAAATCATCCCTGAATAAAAAGATTTCCTTTTCTAGAGCAATTGCGATGCCCAATTCAATCATTACCCCTTCATCTGGTGGATTTCCATTAACAATCGCAAAAATACAATCACATTCTTTTAAATCATGGAAATTACTTCTTGCAACTTCATATGCCCATTCAGTTTCTTGTTGTATTAATGGTTTTGCTCTCTCGAAAGGTTCAAATACTTCTACATTTAAATCATTGAAGATTTCAATAAATTCATATAAGAGAGTTTTAGTTTGTTTTGAAAATCCATATGGATTTGCCAAATATAATTTCTTTCTCATCTTAGGCCTCTTTTTTTGATGTACTCTTCGCGGTCACTTTTTGAATTTAAGGTATTTTCCCAGGGGAATACTATCCATTGGCTTTTTTTAGATATAAATACTGAATTCCACCATGTAGGATTGATTTTACTAAATAAAACAAAAAACATTGCTCCTTCAATATTCTTGAAAGTAGTTAATGTAAGACCAGTTTCATAAACATCATCTACTATTAGTGAATTTTTTACTGGTTTTGAAATTAATTCAATTTTTAATTTATGGCTTAGTGCTACAGCAAGACATAATCCACCACGAGGAACTCCATATATTCCAGAAAACTCCTTAAACCTACATTTATTAGCTATTTGTTCTACGCTCTTATCAAATTCGCTCCAAGTAAAGTAACTTATCATCTTAATTTTCGTTTCGTTCTTTTGTAGAAGCGTAATTTGAAGCAATTACACTTAAAAGTGCTAATACTTGCTCATTTGGACAATTAGTATTTTTTTTTAAATTTTCACATTCATTAATTATCTTAGCGTATGTATCCTCTACAATACCGTTCATTTGATCGATACTAAAAGAATATGGTTTATTCATTTTTAATTATTAGTTATTTTATTTTTACTTAAATATCCAACGAAGTAAATATTTTGAGTATTTAAAGATAAAGTTATTCCCACATGGGATCATTTAATTTTTCAATTCTAAGTGAAGAAGGAATATAAGTATGTAAAGTTTCAATTTTTATAGCCCATTTTTTAGAGTTACCTTTTAAACTTTCGCTTTCAATTAGGTTTGTTAAGGGAATTCTTTTTCTAACTTTAAGAAGACCTAGACAAGCTTCCCAGGCTTCATGATTTTTATAAATATCTAACCAAAAATCAAAAATGTTTTCCAATATTTCTAGAGGGATATCAAATGAAATTCCCATTGAAGGTTTTTCAATTAAAAAATTTTTGTTTCTTAGTTCATTTAATAAATTATTTACGTTTAAATTAATAGCTAAAAGGATATCTTTTGCCGATTCATTGCCTAGTAATTCTTTTCTATGGCAATCTAAAAGATTTTCATCTTCAAGGATATTTTCATCGCAATTTTTTATTCCCACAATCCAAAACCCTTCTCCATTATTTACTCCACTAGCAAGAAATAGATATTGAGGGGAATTCTCCAAGATTACAAATTATTTTTTCCATTATTAACATTTTTTGCTTGATATGAAAATAATTTTGCTGTTCAATTAACAATATAAACTCCCCGTATAAAAAATTTAGTTGT
>CACGGL010000043.1:0-3547 GCA_902572595.1 uncultured Prochlorococcus sp. | reverse complement strand
TGCATCACAAGCATGATAAGTGAGTATTAATTTTGCTCCTGCTCTTTTAAAACTAAGCAATGTCTCTAAAACAATATCTTTTTCGTTAATCCAGTTCTTCATAGCAGCAGACTTTACCATTGAATACTCCCCACTAACGTTGTATGCAGCTATGGGCTTATTTGAAAATGTGCTTAGTCTATAAACAATATCCAAATATGAAATTCCTGGTTTTACCATCAAAATATCAGCTCCTTCATACTGATCCAATGCAGATTCAATTAAAGCCTCTTTTGAATTGGCAGGGTCCATTTGATATGTAGACTTATTGTCTGGAATTACTTTCTTACTATTTTCTCTAGGAGCCGAATCTAAAGCAGTTCTAAACGGACCATAATAAGCAGATGAATATTTAGCTGTATAACTAATAATACCTACATCAGTAAATCCTTCACTATCAAGAACAGTCCTAATTGCTCCAACTCTCCCATCCATCATGTCACTAGGGCCAATAAAATCTGCTCCAGCTCTAGCTTGAGTTAAAGCTTGTTTTTTTAAAATTTCAATCGTTTCATCATTCAATATTTTTCCAGTTTCATCAACTAAGCCATCATGTCCATCACACGAGTAAGGGTCCAAGGCAACATCTGTCATTATTGCCATTTCTGGAATCTCTTTTTTTAAAATTCGAATAGCTTTAGGTATTAAACCGTCCTCATTAAAACATTCTGCTCCATCTTCAGTCTTCAAGCTATCATTAATTTTTGGGAAAAGAACCACACATCTAATTCCCAATTCCCATGCCCTAGTAACCTCCTTTAATAAGCCATTAATATCCCATCTGTAAGCTCCGGGCATTGCGGAAATTTCCTCTTTAAAATCTTTTTCATGAATAAATAATGGATAGATAAAGTCCGATGCCGCCAAATGGTTTTCTCTAACCATTTCTCTAATTGCCTCAGTGCTTCTTAATCTTCTTGGACGAATAATCGAATTCATTTGAATATTATTAAATTAAAAAATATTTATCTAATACATTAATCGCTTGCCTCGCACATAAATCAATCAGAGACTACTTTTGTTCAGGAAAAGTAACTAAAATTTATTTAAAAAAAGCAAAAAAAGTTACAAAAATATTTTGCACAAACTTCATTTTTCACAAATTTACGTCATAAAGAGATAATATCTTTTAGTTAAGTATTTATTTTAAGGAGAGAATCTTTGAAAATAATTAATGGATTTCATCTAAAGAATATAAGAGGAGATATTCTAGGAGGAATCACAGCCGCAGTGGTGGCTTTACCTCTTGCTCTTGCTTTTGGTAATGCTGCGTTAGGACCTGGCGGAGCAATTTATGGACTATATGGGGCAGTAGTAGTTGGTTTTTTAGCAGCATTGTTCGGTGGAACACCTGCTCAGGTTAGTGGACCTACCGGTCCAATGAGTGTAACTGTTGCTGGCGTAGTAGCAGGCTTAGCAGCAGTGGGGGTTCCAAGAGATCTCTCTGCAGGACAAATTTTACCTTTAGTGATGGCAGCGGTAGTCATCGGCGGCTTACTGCAAATATTATTTGGGATTCTAAAACTAGGAAAATACATTACTTTAGTTCCATATTCTGTTGTTTCAGGATTTATGTCTGGTATTGGAGTCATAATCATTGCACTTCAGATTGGACCATTACTAGGTATTAGCACTCGTGGTGGGGTAGTCGAATCTTTATCTACTGTATTTTCAAATTTCCAGCCAAATGGTGCTGCTATTGGAGTGGCAATAATGACTTTAGGTATAGTATTTCTAACTCCTAGAAAAATAAGTCAATGGGTTCCTTCTCCTCTATTGGCCTTATTGATAGTAACTCCAATATCAATTTTAATTTTTGGAGACGGAGCTATTGATAGAATTGGAGAAATTCCGAGGGGAGTTCCATCTTTAAATTTCCCAAGTTTTAATCAATATTTCCCAATTATTTTCAAGGCAGGATTAGTCCTAGCAGTACTTGGCGCTATTGACTCCTTACTGACATCTTTAGTAGCAGACAATATCTCGCAAACAAAACATAATTCTGATAGAGAACTTATTGGTCAAGGAATAGGAAATGCTGTAGCAGGTCTGTTTTCAGGTTTACCTGGAGCAGGAGCAACCATGAGAACAGTTATAAATGTTAAATCTGGAGGATCAACTCCCATTTCTGGTATGGTTCACTCAGTTGTATTGTTGATAGTTTTAGTTGGTGCTGGACCTTTAGCTGAGCAAATACCAACTGCATTGCTAGCAGGAATTCTTATAAAAGTAGGCCTAGATATTATTGATTGGGGATTCTTGAGGAGGGCTCACAAATTATCTTTAAAAACATCAGTAGTAATGTATGGCGTACTTTTAATGACTGTTTTTTGGGATTTAATTTGGGCAGTTTTAGTCGGTGTATTCATAGCAAATATGCTCACTATTGATTCAATAACCGAAACTCAACTAGAAGGTATGGATGAGGATAATCCTTTATCAAAAGATGATCAAGCAAAAAATGCATTGCCTGCTGATGAAAAAGCACTTCTGGATAGATGTTCAGGAGAAGTAATGTTGTTTAGACTAAAAGGACCACTTAGTTTTGGAGCAGCTAAAGGAATATCTGAAAGAATGATGCTTGTAAGAAACTACAAGGTTTTGATATTAGATATCACTGATGTACCAAGACTTGGAGTCACTGCGACTCTCGCAATAGAGGATATGATGCAAGAAGCAAAAAATAATTCTAGAAAAGCATTTGTTGCTGGTGCAAATGAAAAAGTGAAGGATAGATTAGCTAAGTTTGGAGTTGAAGGCATTATTGAAACAAGAAAAGAAGCTTTAGAAACTGCTCTAAATGAAATAGATTCCTGATTTATGGAAATAAATCCAATTCTGCAAAATGTATTAGCCCCGCCAGTTCTTTTCTTTTTGATTGGAGCAACATCAGTACTCTTTAAATCTGATTTAGAAATACCAGCTCCATTACCTAAACTTTTCTCCTTATATCTGCTCCTAGCTATTGGGTTCAAAGGAGGTATAGAGATACAGAAAAGTGGGTTTACAAATCAAGTATTGCCTACTTTAAGCGCTGCAATACTGATGTCACTAGTAATCCCTCTGATTGGATTTTTAATTTTAAGATTTAAGTTTGATGTCTTTAATTCAGCAGCAATAGCAGCAGCATACGGTTCAATTAGTGCTGTTACATTTATTTCCGCAGAAAGTTTTTTAGAAAGTCAAAAAATAGCTTTTGATGGCTTTATGGTTGGCGCCTTAGCTTTAATGGAATCTCCTGCAATCATTGTTGGATTATTACTTGTGAAATTTGCAGCTCCAAAAAATAGACCAAAATCAAGAAAAATGCATCTAAGCGCAATATTACACGAATCACTTTTGAATGGATCAGTATATTTATTGCTTTCAAGCTTAATTGTGGGATTTCTGACTGCTTCCAGTAATCCCTCAGGAATTGCAAAAATGGAGCCTTTTACTGGACAATTATTCTATGGAGCAGAATGCTTCTTCTTATTAGATATGGGAATAGTCGCTGCTCAAAGATTAC
>CACGGL010000042.1:0-3685 GCA_902572595.1 uncultured Prochlorococcus sp. | reverse complement strand
TTTCCGAATGGGGCAACCCCATGTACGGCCAACTGAATATATAGGTTGGTGCGAGCTAACCCAGCGAACTGAAACATCTTAGTAGCTGGAGGAAGAGAAAGTAAATAACGACTCCCTCAGTAGCGGCGAGCGAACGGGGAACAGCCCAAACCGATAGTCTTGACTATCGGGGTTGTGGGACAGCAATATGGATCAACAAGTCTAGAAGAAACGTTTGAATGGCGTGCCACAGAGGGTGAAAGCCCCGTAATCGAAAGATAAGTTGACCTAGCTGTATCCCGAGTAGCACGGAGCACGTGGAATTCCGTGTGAATCTGCGAGGACCACCTCGTAAGGCTAAGTACTACTGTGTGACCGATAGTGAAACAGTACCGCGAGGGAAAGGTGAAAAGAACCCCGGGAGGGGAGTGAAATAGAACATGAAACCGTGAGCTTACAAGCAATGGGAGCCCGACTAATCGGGTGACCGTGTGCCTGTTGAAGAATGAGCCGGCGACTTATAGGCACTGGCGGGTTAAACCGGAAATGGTGGAGCCACAGCGAAAGCGAGTCTTAATAGGGCGTTTGTCAGTGTTTATAGACCCGAACCCTGGTGATCTAACCATGGCCAGGATGAAGCTTGGGTGATACCAAGTGGAGGTCCGAACCGACTGAAGTTGAAAATTCAGCGGATGAGCTGTGGTTAGGGGTGAAATGCCAATCGAACCAGGAGCTAGCTGGTTCTCCCCGAAATACGTTGAGGCGTAGCGTCTAGTGCTCCAGCAGGGGGGTAAAGCAACCATTTCGGTGCGGGCTGCGAAAGCGGTACCAAATCGATATGAACTCTGAATACCCTGTGTGTAACTAGGCAGTCAGACTGTGGGGGATAAGCTCCATAGTCAAGAGGGAAACAGCCCAGACCGCCAGCTAAGGTCCCAAAATTAACGCTAAGTGATAAAGGAGGTGGGATTGCCCAGACAACCAGGAGGTTTGCCTAGAAGCAGCCATCCTCAAAGGAGTGCGTAATAGCTCACTGGTCGAGCGATCCTGCGCCGAAAATGAACGGGGCTAAGCGTTATACCGAAGCTGCGGATAAATTTATTTATGGTAGGGGAGCGTTCTATGTAGGGTGAAGCGTTAGCGTAAGCGGACGTGGACAGCATAGAAGTGAGAATGTCGGCTTGAGTAGCGAAAACATGGGTGAGAATCCCATGCCCCGAAACCCTAAGGGTTCCTCCGGCAGGCTCGTCCGCGGAGGGTTAGTCTGGACCTAAGGCGAGGCCGAAAGGCGTAGTCGATGGATAACAGGTCAATATTCCTGTACCAGATGTGTTTTGAGAAGGGGGACGGAGAAGGCTAGCCAGGCCAGATGTTGGTTACTGGTTCAAGCGTTCGAGGCTTTGAGAGATGGAGAAAACATCTTGAGCTAAGGCGTGAGTACGAGCTGCTACGGCAGCGAAGTTGGTGATGTCATGCTTCCAAGAAAAGCCCTATACTCGTTAAGACACAAATGCCAGTACCCGAAACCGACACAGGTGGGGTGGTAGAGAATACCGAGGGGCGCGAGATAACTCTCTCTAAGGAACTCGGCAAAATGGCCCCGTAACTTCGGGAGAAGGGGTGCCAGCGAGAGCTGGTCGCAGTGAAGAGGCGCAAGCGACTGTTTACCAAAAACACAGGTCTCCGCTAAGTCGCAAGACGATGTATGGGGGCTGACACCTGCCCAGTGCCGGAAGGTTAAGGAAGCTGGTTAGCTTTTGTGAAGCTGGCGACTGAAGCCCCGGTGAACGGCGGCCGTAACTATAACGGTCCTAAGGTAGCGAAATTCCTTGTCGGGTAAGTTCCGACCCGCACGAAAGGTGTAACGATTTGCGCGCTGTCTCGGAGAGAGGCTCGGCGAAATAGAATTGTCTGTGAAGATGCGGACTACATACACCCGGACAGAAAGACCCTATGAAGCTTTACTGTAGTTTGATATTGTGCTCGGGCTCTGAATGCGCAGAATAGGTGGGAGACGTTGAAATAGTGCTTGTGGGTACTATTGAGTCATCGGTGAGATACCACTCTTTTAGAGCTAGGGTTCTAACGCTTACCCGTTATCCGGGAAGCGGACAGTATCTGATGGGCAGTTTGACTGGGGCGGTCGCCTCCTAAAAGGTAACGGAGGCGCACAAAGGTTCCCTCAGGCTGGTTGGAAATCAGTCATTGAGTGCAAAAGCAGAAGGGAGCTTGACTGTGAGACCTACAAGTCGAACAGGGACGAAAGTCGGTTTTAGTGATCCGACGGTTCTGCGTGGAAGGGCCGTCGCTCAACGGATAAAAGTTACTCTAGGGATAACAGGCTGATCTCCCCCAAGAGTTCACATCGACGGGGAGGTTTGGCACCTCGATGTCGGCTCATCGCAACCTGGGGCTGAAGTCGGTCCCAAGGGTTGGGCTGTTCGCCCATTAAAGCGGTACGCGAGCTGGGTTCAGAACGTCGTGAGACAGTTCGGTCCATATCCGGTGTATGCGCAGGAATATTGAGAGGATTTCTCCCTAGTACGAGAGGACCGGGAGGAACGCACCTCTGGTGTGCCAGTTATCGTGCCAACGGTAAACGCTGGGTAGCCATGTGCGGAGTGGATAACCGCTGAAAGCATCTAAGTGGGAAGCCCACCTCAAGATGAGTATTGCCATGGCTTAAGCCAGTAAGGTCACGGGAAGAACACCCGTTGATAGGCTCTACGTGGAAGCTTGGCAACAAGTGCAGCGGAGGAGTACTAATAGACCGAGGGCTTGACCAAATAAACTTAATTTATTGTTTTTAATTTATATAATTTTCTATGCAGTTCTCAAGGTTCACCCTATCCTGGTGTTCATGGCGATGTGGAACCACTCCGATCCATCTCGAACTCGGTTGTGAAACGCATCAGCGGCGAAAATATTTAGGGGGTAGCCCCTTGAGAAAATAGCTCAATGCCAGGTAAAAATATTTAAAAGGGTTTACTCTTATTGAGTAAGCCCTTTTTTATTTTTGGCATTTAGGACACCAATGGGTACTTCTTCCAGTAATTTTTTGTCTTTCAATTAAATTTCCACATTTACGACATTCTTTCCCAGTTCTCCTATAGACATTTGTCTGTAAACCAAAATTACCATTCTCTCCTTCCAAGTCCCTAAAATCACTAAATGTCGTCCCCCCAGAACCTATACTTTTCTTTAATACAGTTACAATAGATTCTTTGAGCTTGATTAACTCATTCTTCTTTATTGTTCGAGCTTCCCTAAAAGGTGAGATGCCAGCAGAATATAAACTTTCATCAGCATAAATATTTCCTATACCTGCAACTATTGTTTGATCTAATAAAATTGCTTTTATAGATTTTGTTTTTTTTGAAATAACTTTCTTAAGATAATTTGCATCAAAGTCTTTAGAAAATGGTTCTGGACCTAATGAACCTAATCCTTTAATTATTTTGTGAAGCGATAGGCCTTTATTAATCCACCACATTTGACCAAAACTTCTTACGTCAACGTACCTAAGCTCATTATTATTTTGATCGAAAAATCTTATTCTTGTATGTTTACAAGGGTGAGTTGAGTCTTCAATAAATTTAAAATATCCTGTCATTCTTAGATGAACTACAAGAAATCCGTTATTTTGTAAATTTTCTAGAGGTAATTGTGTATTATCACTTTGAACTTCTTTTAATTGAGCTATTAA
>CACGGL010000041.1:0-3704 GCA_902572595.1 uncultured Prochlorococcus sp. | reverse complement strand
AGATGCGTTTAGTCTTGTTCTTATTGCTGTTTTTTCAGAAATTTCAGTAGATAGAGCTGCAAAAGGAAGATTAATACTTGTATAAGCCGTCATTACGACTATAGAAATTATGGCATAGTAAATAGTCTTGGTTAGAACGGAACCGGAGGGTGTCCACCATATCGCAGCTAAAGAGAAACCAAGAGGAATAGATGCTGCTACCATCCAAGGAATTCTAGGCCCCCATCTTGATTTGGTACGATCACTTAAAAATCCAATTAACGGATCATTAACAGCATCCCATATTTTTATTAACATTAATAATGAACCTGCAATTATTACTGGTAAACCAGCAGAAATAAAGAATTTGAACAGAAAAAAGCCAAATTGCGTCGCGACTAAACCTGTGCCTGCATCTCCTAGGGCATAAGAGAACATTAATCTATTTGTTGATCTAGTATTATTTTTTTTCGAGTGTGAATTTTCCAATCTTTATACTTTGTTGATTGTTTGATAATGTATTATTGCAATGGTAATTCTATTACTTTATGCGGGCGTGGTTTAGTGGTAAAACCTCAGCCTTCCAAGCTGAAGATGCGGGTTCGATTCCCGCCGCCCGCTTTTAGGATAATTTATTTTTTGCCCCAAATACTTCTTCTGAAATTATAAATAAAGAGCTTCTACTCTTTATTGAAACAGATTTTTCATTAATAGTTAAGGGTTCAAAAATCTCAGTCATGCTAGTGTCAATTACTTTTAACCAATTATATTTACATTTCGGCAAGGAGAAATCGATACTTTTTGAATATGCATTTAAACCTATCCAGATAAGTGGATTAGTATTGCCTTTGTTAATACTAAAGGCAACTGTGTGAGACCAACTACTCCAATCGGGGCAATCTAACTTTGTTCCATGCCAATGATATGTTGGAATATTTTCATTGGTTTGATTGTTAGGGAATGATGATGGATTAAAAATGTTTATTAGTTTTTTTCGGATTTTTATAACGTATTTAAAATATTCTAATAATTCCAAATCTTGTTGATCATGTTCCCAATTCATCCAGCCTAATAAATTATTTTGGCACCAAGAATTATTGTTACCACCTTGTGACCTTCCTATCTCATCACCCATAAGTATCATTGGAACACCTTTAGAGACAAGTAAACTAAGAATAAGATTTTTTTGTTGTCTTTTTCTTAAATCATTGATTAATAAGTTTGTAGTTGGCCCCTCGATACCATGATTCCAAGAATTGTTATGGTTATCACCGTCTCTATTTTGTTCTCTATTGGCAAAATTATGTTTTCTATTGAAAGTTACTAAATCTTTTAGAGTGAATCCATCATGTGAAGTAATAAAATTTATTGATTTTGGGAAAATATTATCTTCTTTATAAATAGATGGAGTACCTTTGATTTTATCGCACATATTCCAAGCTGTATCTTTATCCCCCTTCCAAAATCTTCGCAAGTCATCTCTGAAATGACCATTCCAAGTGAAAGTATTCTTGGATGGGAAATCACCTAATTTATATAAACCACCACAATCCCATGGTTCACTTATTAATTTGATGTCGATGAGTTCTGGTTCACATTCTATATCTTCAAAAATTGGAGGATTTTCGAGTGGGGAAAGATTTTCTCCTCTTGATAGGGCAATTCCTAAATCAAATCTAAAACCATCTACCCCAAATTCACTAGCCCAACATTTTAATGATTCAATTATTAGTTTTCTTACTAATCCTCTGTTTGCTGCAATAGTATTACCGCACCCAGAGACGTCCTGATAATTTTTATCTTTTCCTATAAAGTAATAAAGATTTTCATCTATACCTTTCCAAGATATTGCAGGTCCTTGAGAATCTCCCTCAGACGTATGATTGTATACAACATCTAAAATAACTTCGATGTCGGCCTTATGACATTCCTCTACTAATCTTCTAAATTCCTCTCTATTCTTTTCGGCAGATTCATTCGAAAGATATTCAAAATGAGGGGTAAACCAATTGATTGGACTATAACCCCAAAAATTCTCTAAACCATTTGGTGCATCAGTTGGATCAAAACAAAAAATTGGAAGTAATTCAATTGTTGTAATACCGAGTTCTTTGAGATAAGGTATTTTTTTTAAAAATTTCTTGAAACAACTTTCATTTTTATCATTTGATTCAGTGAAGGATTTGATATGGAGTTCATAAATAATTGTTTCTTCCCAAGAATGTTTCGGTCTTGGATAATCCTTGAAATTAAATAACTTTCTATCGCAAACAACACTTTTAAGGCAAGAATTAGTATTTTCTTGAGTTTTTAATGCCTTTTCTCTTTTATAACTACCCCATCCTGTAATACCCCTAGAGCATGGATCTAGTAATACTTTTTTTTCATAGTTATTATTGATTTCATTATTTTTTTGTTTTACTCTAAAAGCATAAATACAACCTTCACTTAGATTTTTTATTTCCACATGCCAGTAGGGACCTGTATTATGATTGTGATCTAATTTCAATATTGTTTTTGGGGAAATAGATTCTTCTTTCTCAAACAATAAAATTTCTACATATTCTGCATTTGTGGCCATAAGGGAAAAATTAACTCCTTGTGAAGTTAGAGAACTTCCTAAAGGAAATGGTCTACCTTTATTGATATGATTCACTTTACCTTTATCATTGATAGTTAAATATTGGGATAATTTATTAAAATTATTGTTATACGAATAATAGATGCAAAATTAAAAAAAAAACTCAAATTTAAGGTTTCACTAATTAACTTGGTTAGAGCCTAAAGAGTTTTGATTTTCAAATTTCTTGCAATTTATACATCCATATGCTCAGCGCGTAGAATGATTTAGAGCGAAACTTTAATAATGATAAAACTAGATTTTTCTTGATTTCAAAATACAAATTATGCTTTTTCATGTGATGAGAAGGAAATATATCTGAAAATTAATAAAACATAATAAATAGCTCAAATTCTTAACTTTATTTACTTTGGAAACTTCTTCTTTGATAAATGAATTTAGATTTTTTAAGTATAAATTAAGTGCTACCAGTGGTTTTAGCTGTTTTCTAGTTAAAGAGTCTAATTTTATATAAGAAAAATGTGAGGCTGTAAAAATAAATAATTTAGCAAAAATGTCCCTAAGATTTGTATAAAGCTTTGCGCCGCCGGCATTTTCGGTTGCCGTATTTGTATTTGCTCCATATGATATGCAAGTTCGAGGTTTTAGGCTTGATTAAAACACTTGTCTTTAAATCTCTGCTTTATAAACAATTCAATGAACAAAGCTGATTTAGTAAATCTTGTTGCTGCTCGTACAGAGCTCACAAAAACGGATGTTTCTTTAGTTGTTGATGCAGCTATTGAAACTATTGTTGACTCAGTAGTGGAAGGCAAAAAAGTCTCCTTACTAGGATTTGGTTCTTTTGAGCCAAGAGATCGTTCTGCAAGACAGGGATTAAACCCTAAGACAGGCGAAAAAATAGCAATACCTGCTAAAAGAGTTCCTACATTCTCTGCAGGTAAACTTTTTAAGGATAGAGTTCAAGGGTAATCTTTTTAATCTAGTTCTTTCCTCAATACCAAGGTGCTCTTTTAGGGCATCTTTTTTTTTAAATTTCAATAAAATACAACTAGCTTAATGACCAAAACCCTTAACAAGGTTATCCAAAATTCTGAAATCTTAAGAAGTTATGAAATGTTTAATAACTTTATTCCTTAAAGTT
>CACGGL010000040.1:0-3963 GCA_902572595.1 uncultured Prochlorococcus sp. | reverse complement strand
AAAAAAAGATTGTTAACACTGAAAGAATCTGTAGCTATTGGACAAATAAGTGGTGCAATGGGAACTTACGCTAATACGAATCCCAAAGTAGAACAAATAACTTGTGATTTACTCGGCTTAAAGCCAGATACAGCTAGTACGCAGGTCATATCAAGAGACAGGCATGCAGAATATGTTCAAACTATTGCACTAGTTGGCGCTTCTCTAGATAGATTCGCAACTGAAATAAGAAATTTACAAAGAACTGATGTTTTAGAAGTTGAGGAGGGCTTTACAAAAGGGCAAAAAGGAAGTTCTGCCATGCCTCATAAAAGAAATCCTATTCGAAGTGAAAGAGTAAGCGGTTTAGCAAGAATATTGAGGAGTTACGTCTTAACAGCACTGGAAAATGTTCCACTTTGGCACGAAAGAGATATAAGCCATAGTTCAAATGAACGCATCATGTTACCTGACGTATCAATCTGTTTACATTTTATGCTCAGGGAAATGAAAGATATAGTATCCAATTTGGAAGTTTATCCAAAAAATATGCTCAAAAATTTAAATATATATGGTGGTGTAATCTTTAGTCAGAAAGTTTTACTTTTGCTTGTAGAGAAAGGGTTGTCTAGAGAAAAAGCTTATAGTTTAGTACAAAAAAATGCGCATCATGCGTGGAATACTGAAAATGGGAATTTCAAACAAAATATAGAAAGAGATAATGAAATAATGAATTTTATTGATCAAAGTGACTTAGAAGAATGTTTTAATCCTTCAATTCATCTCAATAATTTAAGTGTAATATGGGAGAAGTTAGGTATCTAGGATTACTGAAAACCTTATCTAAGTAAAACCAGTGTTTTCAGAGGAATAATGACAAAAAACTTTAGGATTGAAAAAGATAGTATGGGAACAATAGAAGTTCCCATTGAAGCTTTGTGGGGCGCTCAAACACAAAGATCGATAAAAAATTTTTCTATTGGAGAAGAATTAATCCCAATTGAATTAATTTATTCACTCACCCTCATAAAAAAAGCTGCTTCAATCGCGAATTTCAATTTAGGGTTAATAGATAAAAGAAAAAAAGATTTGATTGTAGAGGCATGTAAAGAAATACTTGATGGGCTTCATGATTCACAGTTTCCCTTAAAAGTTTGGCAAACAGGAAGTGGCACGCAAACAAATATGAATGTTAATGAGGTAATTTCAAATATTGCAGCATTAAAAACAAATTCAGAGCTTGGAGGTCATCAACCAATTCATCCTAATGATGATGTAAATAAATCTCAGTCAACTAATGATACTTTTCCTGCTGCTATTCAAATATCAGTAGTAAATGAAATAATCAAAAATTTAGTACCAACGATACGAGAACTTACAAAGATCCTTGATAAAAAAAGTGAGCAATGGAAAGACCTCATAAAGATAGGAAGAACCCATTTTCAAGATGCAGTGCCCCTCACTTTTGGGCAAGAAATATCAGGATGGTCAGAGCAACTTAAAGATGCTGAGAATGCAATTATTATAAGTCTGAATGAATTGTATTTTTTACCTTTGGGAGGAACTGCAGTTGGAACAGGGATTAATTGTCCAAAAGGATTTTGTGAAGAGTCTCTAAAATCAATTTCCGATGATACTAATCTTATGTTCTATAAATCAAAAAATAAGTTTTCTATCATGGCCTCGCATGATCGTCTAGCACAAGTAATGAGTCAGATAAAAATATTAGCAGGTGCATTATTTAAAATTTCAAATGATATAAAGATTCTATCTTCTGGTCCAAGATCAGGAATATATGAACTAATTATTCCTCAAAATGAACCTGGAAGTTCTATTATGCCGGGTAAAGTGAATCCAACTCAATGCGAAGCATTATCAATGGTTTGTACTCAGATAATGGGTCTTGAATATGCAGTCTCAATGGCAAATTCTAGCGGCACTTTACAGATGAATGAATATAAGCCTCTTATTGGATTTAATATTCTCACAAGTTTAAAATTACTTAAAAATGTAATAGAAAACTTCAGAATAAAA
Source organism: uncultured Prochlorococcus sp. (assembly GCA_902572595.1). Taxonomy (GTDB): domain Bacteria; phylum Cyanobacteriota; class Cyanobacteriia; order PCC-6307; family Cyanobiaceae; genus Prochlorococcus_A. Next base: position 1,950 of record CACGGL010000040.1, on the reverse strand, counting down.
TTAGTTGATGGGATGGAACCTAATCAAAAGAAAATGAAGTTAAATTTAGAAAATTCACTAATGTTGGTTACAGCCATAGTGCCAAAAATTGGTTATGAAAAAGCAGCTGAAATTGCAAACCTTGCCTTCAAAGAATCATTAAATTTAAAAGAGGCAACAATTAAATTAGGTTATTTAAACGAAGATGAATTTGATGAAGCAATGAAAATCAATTCAATGATTTGATTAAAAAATTTTAAAAATTATTATCAATTCTTTTTGTTGCAGGATTAATATCTTCAGAGACTTTTATGAGATCATTAGATTCAGAAACAGGAAAACGATTAATAGCTTTTAATGCTAGCTTAGCTTTGCTTTTTAATTTATTACTAACACCAATACAGTATTGCACTTGAGAAAGGACATCAATTGATCTTCTAATAATCCTCACTACATCACCTTCGTCTAATGAAGTATTAAAAACCAAATCTTTCCATTTTTTTCCTCTTGCCCATTCAGAAATAATTCCAGTCAACTCTGTTTCTAAAAAGATAGGAATTTCAATATGTAACTTATTTTGTTGAAAAGAGACTAATTTTCTTAAACCATCTAATTCATTAAAAACATCTATTACCTTTAAAGAAGGCTTGAAATTACACCAAAGATTAGGCCTCCTTACATCAACACATATAGCTTGAATAATTGCAGCTAACTCAGGAGGATCTAAATCGTCTAAATAACCACTAACTAAAACAAGGCCAATCCACAATTCATTTTCACTTCTTATTGCACTAACTGTTTGTCCAACTTCTGTCAATTCCAAATCATTTAAACAACCAAAATGATTCAAAATTTTAATCAAATCAGTAAAAGTTCTCCAGTTATGATTTTCTTTATCCTCAAGAAGTTTTTTTCTAATATTTATTTCTTGTTCAACATCAATAATTCTTTTTCTATATTTCTTTAATTTCTTGGAGTCTCCAAATCTGTGTGCAGGATGATCAGTAACTGTTTCTTCTAAATTATTAATTTGTTGCTTTTGTGTCAAAACTTCCGTTGTCAAATCATATTGTGGAGTTTGTAAATCATTTATTTTAGAAACCTCTAAAATTCGATCCGCATAACATTGCGACATATCATCTCCCCTAAATACCTCTCCAGAAAAATACATCTTTGGCACTTCAAGTTCTAAGACATCAATTGCATCCAAATCATTAAAAATACTTACTATGTATGAGGGTTTTATAAGAATAAATAAATTATCAATTGTCAAACACAATAAACTCTTAATTTTTTGGGATTCATATATTTTTTTACAAATTAATCCTGGAACAATTTTTCTTTTAATTTGGGGAGCTTTGATTGAAATTAAGCTTCCATCTTTAATATATGGAAGTGCATTGGTTATCTCTTCTGATAATTTTTCTGCTGATTGTTTTTCTAAAATTTTCAAGAGTCTTCTCTCTTCTTTAAGACGATTTTTTAACTTTTCGTATGCATCAAAATCTTTCCATGAAACGTTAGATGTAATTTTTTTTAACTCAATTAAATCCTTATCTAAATTTTCAAGAATTATATTCTCACCTGATGATTCACCTAAATATAAAAAACTACCGAAACTTCTTTTAATTAATTCTTTAGACTTCTCTAAAGTATAACTTTGTAAAAGATTAAGTACCATTCCATAGCTTGGAGTGAATTGACTTTCTAAAGCATTTGGTTTGCTTATAGCCAGTGCACTTGCTTCTTTGGCACCTTCGAATCTTGTTTGTAATGTAACAACATATCCCTGGGTATCTTTTCCTCTTCTTCCAGCTCTTCCTGACATTTGCAAAAATTCGCTGCTAAATAATAATCTATGACCATCTTCTGTCCTTTTTGATAAAGAAGAAATAACAGTTGTTCTTGCGGGCATATTTATTCCTGCAGCAAGAGTTTCAGTTGCAAAAACAACTTTTATTAAACCTTGCT
>CACGGL010000039.1:0-4212 GCA_902572595.1 uncultured Prochlorococcus sp. | reverse complement strand
TATTTAATTCGATTAAGCATTCTTTTTCAGTTTCATCACATCTATCGCAACTTTTAATCAAATCACCGTCAATTCCAACATCACCAAATTCATTGATTATTAAACCGAATTTTTTTTTACTCTCCTTTAACAAATATCTAAGAAAAGTTGTTTTACCTGAACCAAGAAAACCGGAAACAACTATTACTGGTTTTTTTTTTTCATACTTAATAATTAACAACCTAGGCTATATTCTGTACTCTCTCCTGTAGAACTATTTGTGCCATTAGCAATCGCACACAATTGTTTTTGTTGTGTGCGACTAAGAACAGCATCAGTAAAATCTGCACCATCTATTTTTGCTCCTTCAAAATTACTCTCCATTAATAAAGCATTTGTAAAATTAACATCCGAAAGATCTGCATCTGTAAAGTCTGTTGCATAAGCTAGTGCATCTCTTAAATTGGCTCCAGTAAACTTTGAGTTTTGCAATTTACTATTATTGAATACCGCGCCTTCTAAATTACTATCACTGAAATTAAATCCATTCAAATCAAACTTAACGTATTCGTTACCACTTAAATCTTGACCATGCATATCTGGCTCTAAATTAAGGTCTTGTTGGTTTCTAATCTCAGGAGGTCTTTTTGCCCATGCAGAATTTACAGAATTAAAAAATAAAATTCCAACAAAAAACAAAGTAATTAATGCATTTTTTAGTGAGGGGAAAACAATTGATTTAATCATAATAAGACTGTATTTTAGAACTTAAGTATTTAAAGTCTGTAAGAGTATCTTAAAGGAAAATATATGGCAATGTCACTAAAGGTTATTGTTCCACCTCATCCATTAATAAAACATTGGCTTTCAATATTGCGAGAAAAAAATACTCCAAATATTTTGTACTCAACAGGATATGAACAATTAGGGAAATGGCTTACATATGAAGCATTACGTAATTGGCTGCCATATAAAAAAGAAATAGTAAATACTGAAAATGGGGACGCAGATGGATTTTTTATTAATAATGATTATCCAATAAAAGTGCTCGCAATGTTGCCCGAAGGGTTATCTCTTTGGTTTGGATCTAAAGAAGTAATTCCTAATTCGACACTTTCATTGGGAGAACTACCTAAGAATATTGACTCAAATGAAGGAGTCATATTTTATTCTGAAAAAATAACAACAACATCAGCAACATTAGAAACTTTAATTAAATTAAAGAAATTAGGTGTTGATTCCAATAGGATTTTGTTAATAACTGCTATTTGCTCAAATAAAGGGTTAAATGAAATTGCGAAAATATTCCCTAATCAGGTAATCTACACCTCTTGCATAGATGAGGAAGATGAAAACACAAAATTATTGTTACCGGGTATTGGGAATCCTTTATTGCGTTTGAGTACTATATTTCAAGATAAGAACTAATATAGAATGTAGGAGTAAATATTTTCCCAATGTCTGAATACAGAGATTCGTCCTCAAATAATCTTTTATCATTAATAAGCGGTGCTTTTATTGGAGCAGCAGGTCTAGCTTGGTGGTTGATATCCGAAGCAGACAAAAGAAAGGAGGAAAAAAAACAAAAAGCAATGATGTATTCCTCCAGAATTCAAGACGGCTCTGAAGCGATTGATTCAAATGAAAATATAAATGAAGTTGAAGGAGATAATCTGGAAAAGAAAGTTGAGCAACTCAATTCTGCAATTGCTGATGTAAGGAAGCAACTTGAAGAGTTGGGGCAATAGAATAAAAAAGGTTCTCAAATAATATGAATAAACTCAGATCATCTGCAATAACCCAAGGTGTGCAAAGATCCCCTAACAGATCGATGTTAAGAGCGGTTGGATTCAATGATGAAGATTTTAATAAGCCTATTATCGGAGTTGCAAATGGATACAGCACCATAACACCATGCAATATAGGTTTAAATAAGTTAGCTCTGAAAGCTGAAGAGTCTATAAAAAGATCAGGGGGGATGCCTCAGATGTTTGGAACGATAACAGTAAGTGATGGCATTTCTATGGGAACAGAGGGTATGAAATATTCCCTGGTTTCAAGAGAAGTTATTGCTGATTCAATTGAAACAGCATGCAATGCTCAGAGTATGGATGGAGTGCTTGCTATAGGTGGATGTGACAAAAATATGCCCGGGGCCATGATAGCGATTGCAAGAATGAATATTCCCTCAATATTCATTTATGGAGGGACAATAAAACCTGGAAAGTTGCATGGAGAAGATCTTACTGTTGTTAGTGCATTTGAAGCTGTTGGACAATTAACATCAGGCAAAATTAATGAAGAAAGGCTAATCCAAGTTGAGAAAAATTGTATTCCTGGTGCTGGTAGCTGTGGTGGGATGTTTACAGCTAATACAATGTCTGCAGTTATTGAAGTTTTAGGGTTAAGTCTTCCTCACAGTTCCACTATGGCTGCTGAAGATCTTGAAAAAGAACTAAGTGCAGATAAAAGTGCTGAGATATTAGTCTCTGCGATTGAAAAAGATATAAGACCTCTAGACCTTATGACTAAGAAAGCATTTGAAAATGCAATATCAGTAATTATGGCAATTGGAGGATCAACAAATGCTGTATTGCACATCTTAGCCATTGCAAATACTGCAGGGATAGATATCAACATTAATGATTTTGAGAGAATTAGACAAAAAGTTCCCGTTATTTGTGACCTTAAACCGAGTGGTAAATATGTGACGGTGGATCTACATAATGCAGGTGGGATTCCACAAGTAATGAAAATACTTTTAAATGCAGGATTAATTCATGGCGATTGCAAAAATATTGAAGGGAAAACCATCACAGAATACTTACAGAATATTCCAGATAAGCCTCCAGCGAATCAAAATGTTATAAGAGATTTAGATAATCCTCTTTATAAAAAAGGACACTTAGCGATATTAAAAGGTAACTTAGCAAGCGAAGGTTCTGTAGCCAAAATTAGCGGAGTAAAAAACCCTGTATTAACAGGTCCAGCAAAGATTTTTGAAAGTGAAGAGGATTGTTTAAAATCGATTTTGAATAATGATATCAAAGCTGGTGATGTTGTTGTTATAAGAAACGAAGGGCCTGTAGGAGGACCAGGTATGAGAGAGATGTTAGCTCCAACATCTGCAATTGTTGGTCAAGGGATCGGAGAGAAGGTAGCTTTAATTACCGATGGAAGATTTAGCGGGGGTACTTATGGTCTGGTTGTTGGTCATATAGCCCCAGAGGCTGCAGTTGGCGGAAATATTGCTCTAATAAAACAAGGCGATTTAATTACAGTAGATGCTGAAAAGCAACTAATTGAAGTTGATTTATCTGACGCAGAATTAGAAAAAAGAAAAAAAGATTGGGTAAAACCTACACCAAAATACAAAAGAGGGATACTTTCAAAATATTCGAAAATCGTAAGCACATCAAGTTTAGGGGCTGTTACTGATTTATAGATCAGCTCAAAGTTTATTTTCTTAATCAATAAAGCTTTTTATCCTATTAGCTAGGTTTTCCAATCTAGCGCTGTATTTTGGTGAGTTGCATTTTTTTCCATTATTGCTATTCATCCACAATGTTTTAACTCCACACCACAAAATTGGTTCATCAGGAAAATTAAGCTTAGAGATAACTAAAACTAACTCTTTATTTGATTTAAAAAGTTCTAATTCAAGATCGTAAATTTCTAATCTTTTACCTTCTTTATCTCGACATAAGATATTAACCGTCAAATCAATATCTTCTTCTTCGATTTCGTATTCACCATTTATTTTTACGACAGAATGCACAAAAGGTTTATTTGTTAAATCTGCTGACTTAGCGATTAAGCTCTCTATATTTTTAGATGGATTTTCAAATAACACTTATTGATTTAATTAAAACTTTTATGGAACCCTGTTTAAACTCATTATTAAGTAATCCATCATCACCAAACTTAGAGTGTAGTAGTTGCAATCTTCTAATTTTAGAAGGCTTGAATTTAAATGGGAACCGTACCTTATTAGCTCTTACCGAAGGTTTTAGCTCACTAAACGGTATTTGAACATTTGTTGTTCCGAATTTTTTTGTTGGGAATGATTTAATCCATCTAAGACCACCAGGAATAAATTCGGTTAGTCCAAGAAGATCATCTTCACAAGCAACAGCAAATTTAAAAGTTCTTCCTTGTCCATTAATATTTATTTCGAAGGATGAATATTCAGATACGTTTAAAGAGGGTTTATAAATAGGCGATCTACAACTA
>CACGGL010000038.1:0-4278 GCA_902572595.1 uncultured Prochlorococcus sp. | reverse complement strand
GGAGGAAGTGACAGATCTTTTTTAGAATTTATACAAATATTAGGGAATGAATTTGGTATTAATAATAAAATAATTTTTGTAGATAGTAGTTCTGGTGAAGTTGAAAGACCATCTACAAAAAAAACTGGTTTAAAAGGGATCAGTGATCTTTATGACAACTTAAAGTTTGACTTGGTTTTTCAAAATGGTCCCAAAGAATATATAAGTTGGTTTATTGAACTTGCTAATAAGAGATCAAACTTTAAAAAAAGTAGTTGACTTTTGAATTTTCAAATGACAATTTATAAATTATAGATTTATGAAAGAAAAATTCCCCTCAATACATAAAAAACCTATAGAAACATTGCAAATCAATATAGGTTATAAATGCAATCAGGCTTGTAAGCATTGTCATGTTAATTCAAGTCCTCTAAGGACTGAAAAGATGTCCAATGAAATAATATCTCTTATTCCAAAAATAATTGATAAGTACAAAATCAAGACTTTAGATATAACAGGTGGCGCGCCAGAACTTCACCCAGAATTTAAAAACCTAATAGCTAGTTTGAGCACAAAACAAGTTGATATTATTGATAGATGCAATTTAACAATTTTCTTTGAAGAAGGTTATGAAGATCTTCCTCAATTTCTTGCAAAGAATAAAGTAATAGTTACTGCTTCGCTACCATGTTATGAAAAAGATAATGTAGAGATTCAAAGGGGTCTTGGGGTTTTTGAAAAAAGTATTAATGCTATAAAAATTCTTAATGATTTAGGCTATGGAAAGAAAGAAACTGGATTGCAATTAAATCTTGTTTACAATCCTGTAAGCCCTATTCTTCCTCCTTCTCAGGAAATATTGGAAAAAGATTATAAAAAAATACTATTCGAAAAATACAATATTGTTTTTAATAACTTATACACAATAACTAATATGCCAATAAATAGATATGAAGAATCTCTAAGAAGAGAAGGGAAACTAAATACTTATTACAAATTACTAAAAGAAAATTTTAATGAAAATAATTTAGAAAATCTTATGTGTAAAAAAACAATTAGCGTAAATTGGTTAGGAGAAATTTATGATTGTGACTTTAACCAACAGATCAATTTCCGAGAGAATAAAGGGCCAAAGACACTTTTTGATCTATTGGATGAATCATATACTTTTGACTACGGGGTAGCTGTAAAAGAACACTGTTTTGCTTGCACTGCAGGTGCAGGGTCAAGTTGTGGAGGGACTTTAAGTTAAAACCTGCTAAATGCAATTAGGACAAATAGCTCTTACATTTAAAGAGGATTCAATTAGTTTAAAACCATTAACTTTAGCTGCGACTTTGCCTGCCTCTAAAACTTCGTCATTTTCGAATTCTTCTGTTCTTCCACACCTAATACAAATCAAATGATGATGGTCCGGTGTGTCGTTACTAAGCAATTCATATCTGTGTCCACCCTCACTGAGTTCTAATTCATGAAGCAAACCCATTTGAACTAAAAGCCTTAAAGTTCTATAAATTGTTGCTAGGGAAACTTTGGAGCTTGTTTTAACTAACTTTTCATGAACCTCTTCAGCACTAAGATGCTTTCCAGAGCCAATATTTTCAAATAAATTAAGAACCTTTAGCCTCTGAGGAGTTAACCTCTTTCCATCTTTATGTAAACCATCACCAAGAGGGGATGTAATAACATTGTATTGCGAGGATAATGACAAAATTAATCCATGGCTATTCTCAATAATAACTCTTGATGAGAGTAAAACAACTTATTAATTTAAAATGTTTACTAAAGTTCTTGAAAATATTATGTTAAATGTATCTTTATATATAAATGATGAATGATCAAGAAATCTCTTCTGATAAATTATCATTGAAAGTAAACGCCCTGCTAATTATTGATATTCAGGAAAAAATAATAAGACCAATTTTTGATAAGGATTTAATAATCAAAAATATCAAAAAGCTAATAAATGCTTACCAAATTTTAGAAGAAAACATATTTTTATCTGAACAGAACCCACTTAAATTAGGAGTAACGATACCTGAATTAACACCTATAGCAGGATTTAGAAAATTTGAAAAAATGGAATTCAGCCTAGCTAAATTAGAAGAATTTTTAAAAGAACTTAAAGATAAGAAAATTACTAATTTGATAGTTTGTGGGATCGAAACGCATATTTGTATTCAACAAACAGTCTTAGATAGTTTACAAAAAGGATTTGAAGTTATTCTCATATCGGATGCCATGGGAAGTAGAAATAGAGCAGATCATGAAATAGCATTACAAAGAATGACTCAGAGTGGGGCGTTCATAACAACAACTGAATCAATAATTTTTGAATTATGCAAAACTGCGGATAGAAAAGAATTTAAAGAAATTAGAAATATAATACTGAGTTAAAGAAAAATTAATACTGGATTGTTGTTTAGAGATAATTTAAAATTTTGTTAGAGATAAATTTTTAGGGTTTATTTGAATATGAAATTTGTTACTGAAAACTTCCTTCTGGCAATATCTATTTTTTTTATTGGAACTTTATTGTCCATAATAATTTCTAAACTTTCAAAAACATTTTTTAAAAAGATTTCCAAAAGAACAAAAACAAATTTTGATGATTTTATTTTTGAGGTAATCTCTGGAATTATAAAACCTATAGGGTTCCTCCTCTCATTTTATTTTTCAATTGACTACTTTTTTGCTGATGAAATAACTTTCATCTCTGTCTTATTGAATATTTTGAAATTATTTATATTAATTATCATTATAAAAGCTCTCAATAAAGTTTTAATAAGATCTTTAACAGAATCGACCTCGAAAATTAATGATTCCTCAATTAGTTCAATGGTATCTTCACTAACTCCATTGATAAAAGCATTAACTTGGACCATTGGCTCAATATTTTTCTTACAAAATATAGGTGTTCAAATGACTGCTATTTGGGCTTTACTAAGTGCAGGAGGAATTGGAGCAGGATTAGCTCTGAAAGATCCAGTTCAGGAGTTTTTTGAATATATAACAATTTTGCTTGATAAACCTTTTCAAAAAGGTGAGTTTATAAAATCTGATGGAGTCCTCGGAATGGTTGAGAGAGTAGGAGTACGATCATCAAGGATAAGAAGTATTAATGGAGAAGTAATAGTAATGAGCAATAGCGCCCTAACAAATGGAATAATTTCAAATTACGCACAAATGGAAAAAAGAAGGTTAGTGCATAAATTGGGAGTTGTTTATGAAACCTCTCCAAAACTTATGAAATTGATTCCAATAATAATTAAAAAAATAGTTGAAGAGACAAAAGATGCGTCTTTTGATAGATGTCATTTCACAGATTTCGGCGACTTCAGTCTTAATTTCGAACTTGTTTATTACATCCCAACAAATAATTATCTCGCCGCAATGGAAGCGCAACAATCTATAAATTTAAGAATTATTGAGGAATTTGCGGTTAATAATATAGAGTTTGCATTCCCAACTCAAACCTTAAATATTGAAAGTAACAAAGCCAAATGATCTACAAATCTCTTCACTTAAAATCCAGAGTTTTGTTGCCAACTCAGAATTATTTGCCTCATCACTAACATTACTTTCAACTAATTTATGTTTCTTAAAAGATATAAGTTTATTACTTAAATGAACGTAACCAATATTATTTAAATTTGAATCGAAAACAATTTCACAAAGTATCCTACCTGCATTTTCTATACTTTCAGAAATTCCTAAAATATTTTTTGCAGCTTTAGAAAAAATTAAATATCCAAAGAGATTAAAACGCTTACTGTATCTAAAAAAACCAAGATCATCATTTGGTATTACTAGACCAGGAGCCCAAGTAATTACAGAAATTTTACTCGAGGAAGTTTTTAATTTTTTTTCAAGTTCTTTAGCAAACAAAATATTACACAACTTACTATTTTTATAAGCTTCATCAGCATTAAAATTTATAAATTGCCCAGTTACTTTTTTTCTCAAATTAACTAGGTTATTAAGTCCCGCTTTCTTTCCTATATTGCCACCTGAACTTTTGGGGTCGTGTACATCTGATGATGTAATAATGATTCTAGATTCTTCTTTATCTCTAATAAAATCTTTTAGGACATTTACCAAGTAAAAATGTGCAAGATGGTTTACTGCAAAAGTTAGTTCTATGCCTTGTTTTGATACTTTAGGGTAAAAAGAGCCTGTATATTGCAATCCTGCATTTAAAACAAGCACATCTAAAAAAATCTTTTTAATAAGAAAGTAATCCTTAATTTTATTAATATTCTCTAGATCTGAAAGATCACAATTTTCAATAATATTTAA
>CACGGL010000037.1:0-4335 GCA_902572595.1 uncultured Prochlorococcus sp. | reverse complement strand
TGTACAACCAAATGATATTGGCGTAGCAGAACAATGGGCAGTAAAAACAGTTGCTGATCCTTGTGTTGGTAATTTAGCTACCCCAGTTAATAGTGGTTATTTCACAAAAGCCTTCATAAATAATTTACCTTTTTATAGAGAAGGTATTTCCCCTAATTTTAGAGGTTTAGAAACTGGAGCAGCTTTTGGATATCTTCTATACGGACCTTTTACTATGACTGGCCCATTAAGAAATTCAGAATTTGCTCTAACAGCTGGACTTCTTGCTACTATTGGAGCTGTTCATATTTTGACAGCACTTTTTGTTCTATACAATGCACCTGGCAAAGCACCTAATGTTCAACCTCCAGATGCGACTGTTAATAATCCGCCAAAGGACTTATTTACAAGAGCTGGTTGGGCTGACTTTACAAGTGGATTTTGGTTAGGAGGCTGTGGAGGAGCTGTTTTTGCTTGGTTACTTGTTGGGACATTACATTTAGATACCATAATGCCAATCATTAAAAATATTTGGACTGCTGGTTAATTCCAAATAAAAGAATAAGTAATATTGAAATTTAATTTAAAATTAAAAAGTGAGATTTATTAATTAACGAATAGTCCTGTCCCATCTATAATTTCTAACTATTCTTCCTGCTGAAATAAGTTTAGATTTATAATGCATTGAGATTTTGTCATTAGACTTTTCTAGGGTATCTAATCCTATTCCATTTCTTCCAAAATCCTTTCCAGAGCTATGGTAATACAATCCGTCTCCCTTATAGATTCCAATATGATCACATTTTTCTTCATTTCCAAAAAATAAAAGATCGCCAGGTCTTAGAGCCGCATACGATTCTTTGTAATAAAAAAGGTGTTTACAAAAACTTTTTATTTGAAAAGAGTCTCTAGGTATACGAATTTGATGCTTTAAAAAAGCAGTCTGAATTAATCCAGAACAATCAAAATTGGGTCCTAATGTACCTCCCCAAAGGTATTCATTATTTAACTCAGATTGATCCTTGATCCATTTTAAAATTGAGTTAACTTTATCTTTTATAATGAAGCATTCTTTTTTTGAATTCTCAGGTTTTCCTAATTCGTATTTCTCAATAATTAATCCATCTAAATTTATCCAACAGACGTAACCATCTTCATATAGTTGAACTAGTATTCTTGAAAATTCATGGTTGTTTTGATTAATAGTTGGATAAATAAGCCTAAAAATTCTATTTTGAAATATTTCAGTAACTAATTTATCTTCTGTTTCATTTTGATATCCAGAAATATTAACTTTTAATTTCCACCAAATAGTTTTTGAAAAATTAGTTTGTTTAAATAGTGAGATAGGATTTTTATCACTTTCCATACAATGACCTTTTACTATTTAAGTAAAGAGATGGGTCTAGCCTTAAATGATATTTTAGGGAGAGCATGCTCTTATAATAAAGATTTTTCAAGAGAAGATATTTCTATAACTTGGATTAATTATAAAAGTGAAAATAAAAGTGTATTTAAAGGTTTTGGAACTGGTATTAATAATAAAAAAATGGTTTATCCTGCCAGTATAGTCAAGTTGGTTTATGGCCTTGCTGCATTTTATTGGATTAAAAAAGGAAGTTTATTATTATCAGATGAAATTATTGATGCTGTAAGGAAAATGTTGTCTTTCTCCAGTAATAATGCAACAAGCTTTTTAATTGATTTACTTACAGGAACAACAAGTGGACCTTGTATTGAAGGCGAATTATGGGAAAATTGGAAATATCAAAGAACTATAATAAACGATTGGCTACATGATTTACATTGGGAGGAATTGAGTGGTATAAATTGCTGTCAAAAGACCTGGGATGATGGACCATTTGGCCGTGAAAAAGAATTTTATGGAAATAATAATCAAAATAGAAACGCTATGAATTCTGATTCGGCTGCACGGGTTTTGGAGGAAATTATGATTCATATTGATTATCAAAAAAATAATTTAAATTTACGAAGTTTTTTAAAAAGAAATTTAAATAAATTTGCTCTTAAAAACGATTCTCTTAATCAAATAGATGGTTTTTTGGGTGCAGGATTACCAGAAAGCATTCATCTTTGGAGTAAAGCAGGCTTAATGTCTGAAGTTAGACATGATTCTGCTTGGTGGACTAATAGTCAATCTCTACATACTTTATTAGTTGTCTTTTGTGATGGAGAAAAATATTCCAAAGATACCTCCTTCTTACCATCAATATCAAAAGAAGTATATGAATTTAATAAAAGATATATTATTTAGGACTAAATTAAATCATCTAAGTAATTAGGATCTAATTTGTCAGTGTATGCTTCATAAGGTAACATCATTACTTCTTCAAAATTTAAATCATTCATAATCCATTCCCTATATTCAGCTAACAAACTTTTTCTATCTTCATTATCTAATTCATAAATACGCAAAGCTGTATCTTTGAAATTTTCTTTAATTAAATTTTCAATTTCTTTCCTCATCATTTTATTTTAATTCTCCTTCCAAAATCACTCTTCTTATTGTTGATAATGCAATTCCTGTTTGTGATCTGATTGATCGATATGAATATCCTTCATTGCGCAATCTGATTACTAAAGATTCTTTTAAAGGACTTATTTTGGGCCTTCCTCCCAGATTATTTCCAGATAATTTTCTGCGTAATAGTTGTTCTTTTTTTCTTTCACCTAAACTTTTGTCTTCTAAATTATCTAATTCGTATAAAATCTTAAAAATTGAAGAAATTTCATTAGAGGATTCATTAGCAGCAAAAAAACCAGTCAAAGTTCGCAATTTAATATCCTTATTAATAAGTTTATTTATTGTCCTCAAACATTCTTTTTTATTTTTAAAGGCTCGGTCGAGCTGAGTTATTATTAATTGATCGCCTTTAGATAGGTAATTCATAGCTTTATTGAGTTGGGGTTTGATTTCTTCATCTAAACTAATAAATTCAGAGAAAACTAAACTGCAACCCTCTTCTTTTAAAATTTTTATTTGTTCTTCTAAATATTCATATTCATTATGAGTGGCTCTGGCATAACCTATTGCTTTAGAGTTTTTATTTTTTTCAGATAGTAAAAGACGTTTTCTTTTAAATTTAAAAGTCAATGTTTTATTACATATATTTTTTACTGTATCAATAAATTTAAAAAAAAACACTTTTTAGTACAAAAAAATAACTAAATAGTGTGTTTTTTGCAAATCAAGAGTTTAATAGAATTGTTATGATATCTGTATTAAAAATAACGTTCTAAATACTGTTTTATTTCAGTTGATGAAACAAAAATATTGTGTAATTATTAACTTAAATTAGGATTTTTTAAATTAATGATGGAATAGTTGAATTCATTTATTTTTTAACTTTCATTGAAAAGGCATCATTGTTGAAATTATTAATAGTTAATTCATCTTGTTTTTAGTAAAATGAGATTACAGGCCAGCAACACTTAATTTGACTAATAATCCTAATAGTTTAATTTCAAAACCTGATTGGTTAAGAGTAAAAGCTCCGCAGGTTGAGAGAATTGGGAATACTGCAGATTTGTTAAATGATTTAAAGCTCAATACTGTATGTCAAGAAGCAAGCTGTCCAAATATTGGTGAATGTTTTGCTAGTGGAACTGCCACTTTCCTCATAATGGGCCCTGGCTGTACTAGGGCATGTCCATATTGCGATATTGATTTTGATAGATCAAAAAGAGAATTAGATCCAACAGAACCATATCGTCTAGCCGAAGCAGTTTATAGAATGAAGCTTAAACATGTTGTAATAACATCAGTAAATAGAGACGATCTTAAGGATGGTGGTGCATCTCAATTTTTTGAATGTGTTTATCAAGTAAGAAAAAAATCTCCTGAAACTACTATTGAGCTTTTAATTCCTGATTTTTGTGGTAACTGGAAAGCGCTTGAAAAAGTTCTTGATTCAAATCCGAACGTTTTAAATCACAATATTGAGACTGTAAGTTCGCTATATAAAAAAGTAAGACCTCAGGGTAAATATGAGAGAACTCTTGAGTTACTTAAGAGAACCAGAGACTATTCTTCCAAAGTTTATACAAAGTCAGGCTTTATGCTTGGTCTAGGAGAAAAAGATGAGGAGGTCTTAAGTCTTCTTGAAGATTTAAAAAATAATTTCGTTGATATTGTTACTATTGGCCAATATTTATCTCCTGGCCCTAATCATTTACCTGTTCAAAGATTTGTGAGTCCCTCAAAATTTAATTATTTTAAAGTTTTCGGGGAGAAAAATTTGGATTTTATGCAAGTAGTTAGTTCTCCTTTAACTAGAAGCAGTTACCATGCTGAAGAGATTCAAAAACTTATGAAAAAGTATCCAAGATAGTAAT
>CACGGL010000036.1:0-4687 GCA_902572595.1 uncultured Prochlorococcus sp. | reverse complement strand
AGATGAAGCAACAAGTTCGATAGATTTAAAAAATGAAAATCTTATAATAGAAGGTTTAAAAAGTGAATTTAGAAATATTGGAATAATAGCGACTGCTCATAGAAAAACAATGATAGATTCTTTTGATAGATGCATTAGAGTTGAAAAACTATAATATAAAAATCAACAAAAATATATTTATTGTAGTTTTAAATAATTTTTCTTTTTCTATAATGAGGTCGCGATTGCGATCTTAATTACAACTGTTTCATTCAACTTGGGTTGAGACTAGAGAGTTAGCTTAGGTTAAATAATATAATGAGGAATGCTTTCAAGAATAGATATTAAAGAATTAGAGAAAAATGAATAAAAAACCGAGAATTTATATGATAGGAATTGATCATTTTCCTAAAATAAAATTAGCAGAAATGATGAGCAATAAGGGCTTTCTTGTAGGTGGTTCATACCTTATTCATTCTTCTTTAAAAAAATCTGGATATGATATGTTGTCATTGTTAATAGACGAATATCGACTTGTCTGCAGTGATGACTATGCCCGTTCTTTTTTGTCAAGAAAATATAGCAAAATAGATAAAAATGATGAAGAAATTGAAATAAAGAAAGCTATACCTTCTAATAAATTGAGCAGAATTCAAAAAGTAATAGTAAATTCAATGATTGCTAGGGAGTGGAATGACGAGTCAGGATTTGGTACGTTGTTGGACAATGTAGACACCTATTTATTTCAAGCCATTCAAATTATAAATAATAGTGAGCCGAATATTTTATTTTTCTCTGATATACCCCATGATCCATGGGAAATAGCTCTAGCAGAATATGCAAAACTAAAAGGTCTAAAAGTATTCTGTCCTGTTCACTCGGGATTAAGAGATGTCTTTTTCATCTCCCAGTATCCAAATTTTGGTAAACCTCTTAAGGGCCTTTCAATAGAGATATCCTCCCACGTCAAAAATGAAGTAAATAAATTTTTGCGAGATTTTAATGCACAAGTAAATGTCTCTACAAATAATTTTAATTGGGGCAATCAAGGCTTTGTGAATCTTGTCATCATTCTCCCTATGATCTTAATTTATAAAAATATAAAATTTTACTTCGAAACGAATTTTAATAATTATCATGGCA
This sequence comes from uncultured Prochlorococcus sp., assembly GCA_902572595.1. GTDB lineage: Bacteria > Cyanobacteriota > Cyanobacteriia > PCC-6307 > Cyanobiaceae > Prochlorococcus_A. The sequence continues at coordinate 3,565 of CACGGL010000036.1, read as the reverse complement.
ACTGGAGAAAATTAAATTCAGCTCCAAGGAGAACCCAATCTCGGCCATATTGGCTAAGATTAATTTCAAAAATTTGCCGTTCGTTGTTTCATCTTTTGCAACTTAGTAGGTACCAATATAAGGGTTTTAGAAGTTATAAGAAAAATCTAAAAAGCAAAAGGAAGAAGATCGTCGCACTACTTCAAACAAGGCCTGAAGCCACCCAATTCCCTTTGTCACCCTATCCAAATATGTATTTGAAGTTGAACTCTGAGGCACGAAATATTCAAACTTACACCGGATTTGAACTTTACTTTCGGGAGCATCCTAATATGTTTAAGCCCGGTAAGTTGTTTTGTAGTAAAGATATATCTAATGACGAATACAATAATAATATACTTCCAGTTGGTGTTTCACTCACAGAGCTTCTAAGACCAGGAGATATATGTTTAGTAAATACATCTACTGCTGGCATCGAACAAAGTAGGAGAGATATAACAGTGATTTCAATTTGTTCGCCTTGGTGGCTTGGTTTGCCTAACACATGCAGCATTGATGCTTTTAAAGGTAAGTCCAGGGATAAGAATATTGGAGTGTCTTGGAATGAAACCTATATAAAGAAATCAGAAGCATTCGTACACTTGCCATGGTTTCATGTCGACAGTAAAAATGTTGGCGACCCTGTAGGAGCAAATAACCTTAGTTCCGAACAAGAAAAAGCGTTATCTGACTTTGTTACAGTTCTGGAAGGTTTAGCCTGAAATAATGATATGGTAAATCGACTTTTGATTTTGTATTAATTGGCCTTTAGTAGATGCAGTATTGCTGAGAATAGTCTCAGCAATCATCATTTACCCTTAGATAAATAGAAAAACATAGAAAAAAGAGTAAATTTCAATACTAATCAATATGGTTTACGAACTTCAATAAAAGTAGAAAATAATAATAAAAAAAGGATTTAAAAATTTTGTTTATTGGCGGTTCTAATACAGTTGGTTGGGGCATTAATAATAATGAAACATGGCCAAATAGGTTAGAGGAGAAGTTAAATAAAAAAGGCTATAATTGTTAAGTTTTCAATGTAGGTGTATATGGATATGATTCTTTCCAGGATCTGCAAGAAATGATCTTGATTATGTAACTTATGGATTTCGTCATTCTTTTGCTTGCCTAGATTCAATAGAAGTAATTAAGTATATAATAATATTTATAGGATCTTTAATAATGCGTGTAATTCACAGATTTGATTTTAAAGGCAAGAACGTAGTTAAAGGTATTAATTTTGAAGGTTTAAGACCAATAGCAAATATTGATAAGATCTTAAGAGCATGGGGCGAACTTGAAATTAAAGAGATCCATTTTCAAGGTGCAACAACATCCCTTCATAATACATTATTAGATTATGAAATTGTAAAAATTACAAAGAATATACTTTCTATGCCTATCACAGTTGGGGGGGGTATAAAATCTATTGAAATTGCTAAAAAATTAATTACTCATGGTGCTGACAGAATTGCTATGAATACAGGCTTTTTTCTAGAAAAAAATTTGTTAGAAAAAGCAATCGATGAACTTGGTGAATCAACTATAGTCGTATCTATTGATGTTTCTAAGCAAAATGGCAAATACTTTTGTTTTATTAATAACGGTAGAGATAATACTGGTGTAATACTTGAAGATAGACTTCAAGAATTGCAGGCCATTGGAAATCCAGAAATATTAATAACTAATATTGAAAGAGATGGTCTTTGTCTCGGCATTGACTCTACTTTAGTAAATCTACTAAAAAACTATAAAGGACCTATAGTTTTATCTGGAGGGATTCATTCAAAAGAAGATGTGAATTGTTTTAGAGAAATACTCGATAATGAGTCTAATGGTTTAAGTATTGGACGTGCTTTCCATAATTATATTCTTTCTAAGGGGATTGAAACAGGAGAGGGACTCCCATTCGCTTCAAAATTTGAATTAACTGATAGTTTTTCTTCTAACATTAAAATGATTTCACCTAAAGAAATAGAACTTTTTCTGGAGGCCAAAAAATGAATATACTGCACGGGTTGCCTCAAAAGGTAGTTTTTTGCTCTAAATGTTTGACGTCCAATCAAAGGCCATCAAGCTCTCCAGAGTTTACTAAAAAAGATTCTGCTATTAGTACAGCTGGTTTTGATAGCCTTGGAATATGTGATGCCTGTAATTTGGCTAAGAAAAAAGAAACTATTAATTGGGAAAAGCGTTTTAAGCTACTAGAGTCTTTGTGTGATAAATATAGAAAGGGAGATGGTAGTTATGATGTAGTTGTTCCTGGAAGTGGGGGGGAAGGACAGTTTATTTGTATCTCATTTTTTAAAAAATCGTTTAGGGATGAACCCATTAACAGTAACTTGGGCTCCCCATGAATATACTGATATTGGCCTTAGAAATATGAGGAATTGGTTGAGCAATGGTTTCTCAAATATATTAGTAACTCCTAATTCAAACATTCATTCATTGTTAACTAAAAGTGCATTTCTGAAATTAGTAAATCCTTTTCAACCATTTATTATTGGACAGAAAAATTTAGCACCTAAAATTGCTCTGGAGCATAATATAAAATTCATAATGTATGGAGAGAATCCGGCAGAAGCTAATGGCTCCTCATCAGAAACTGAGACCTCATTAATGGACTTTAAACATTTTGTAGCGAAAGAAAATGCAAATATTTTTCTTGGCGGCAAGTCTATGGATCAATGGGAAGCTGAGGGGATAAGTAAAAAGTCTCTTGAACACTATTTGCCAATATCTGAAAAAAATTGGATAAACTTTGGAGGCGAGGTTCATCATATGAGTTTCTTTATCAATTGGTCTCCTAATAACAATTATTATTATGCTAAAGAGCATTGTAACTTTGAACAAAATCCTAATGGTCGTTCAGAAGGAACTTATACTCGATATTCAAGTTTAGATGATAAATTAGATGGTCAACACTATTACACGATGTATATAAAATTTGGTCAGGGTAGAGCAATGAATGATGCAAATAGAGATATTAGAGATGGATATATAACAAGGTCAGAAGGTTTAGAGCTTGTTAAAAAATATGATGGGGAATTTCCATCAGAACATTTCAAGTGGACACTTGATTATTTGAATATAACTGAACAACAATATTGGGATACTATAAATGCAGCAAGATCCCCTCATTTATGGGAGTTAACAAATAATAAATGGTTTTTAAAAAAACCTACTTTATAGGAAAAATTATGGATTTATCAAATTTGAAAGTTAAAGAAGAATATAGAAACATTTTTTGTAAAAGTACTTCTTTACTTATAAGAAATTTATGTTCAAATTTGAAAAAATTATTCATAGCAAGAAAAAATTACCAGTGCATAATATATAAAATTTTAGATATTGAAATTTATATTTATGGGGGATTTACTAATAATAGTTCTATTATTTTTCAATGAAAGTAGGAGTTTTAGATATAGGTGCTGGGAATTTATTTAGTATAATATCCACACTTGAAAAATTAAATGGTGTTGATGTTAAAAAGGTATCAACCTCTGAAAATATTAAAACTTGTGATATTTTAATAATGCCCGGC
>CACGGL010000035.1:0-4973 GCA_902572595.1 uncultured Prochlorococcus sp. | reverse complement strand
TAGAGATACAAATGTTTATCTACTATTGTATTGATGTCATATTTTTGTTCAGCCAACTTCCTGCCCATATCTCCCATTTTCTTACACAACTTAGGATTATCAACAAGTTTTTGAATTGCTTCGGATAGCGCTCTAGCATTTTTGGGTGGAACTAGGATACCTGTTTTATTATTGATTATGGAAACTTTGCAACCAGGATGATCAGTTGTAATAACCGCCTTACCGCATGCAGCAGCTTCTATAAGTATTTTGGGTAAACCTTCTCCGTAAAAAGAAGGTAAAACAACAATATTATGTTTATTAATTAATTTATTCATATTTTTTACTTCTCCTAAGAATTTTACATTCGAGTTATTTATCCATTTGAAAAATTCATTTTTAGGAATACAATCTTGATTTTCATAATCAAATGAACCCGCAATATTAAAGTTAGCTCCAGTTACTGATTTTGATGCATCTATAAAATATTTAATTCCTTTTGAATAAAGAAGTCTAGATGCTAATAATATATTAACTGTATTATTATCAAAATCTAATGGCCTAAAAACATTTAAATCTACTCCAGATCCATTAATAATTAATGAGTTTTTAGAATTTAAATTAGTTACTTTTGAGATTACCTTCATATCAGATTTATTTTGGAAAATAATTTTATAGTTTTTATTAGATAAAATAAGTTTGTACAAATTTAATATAAAGAATTTTCTTATGTTTGATTTTATACCTTCAGAAGAAAAAATAAATCCTAATCCACATATTGCATAAATAAATTTTGTTTTTTTTAGGAAAAATGAGGCTAATCCACTTAAAAGAATGGGTTTAATTGTTATGGCATGAATCACATCTGGATTTAACTTGAAAATTACCATCATCAAATTATAAAAATAAAAAATAATGCCTATGGGATTTTGACTTTTTCTACTAAGTTTTAGGTCGTATACCTTGAATCCATGGGAAATTAATTTGTGATTATATTTTGTTATTTTCGTCGCAATATGAATATCATAATTTCTTTTTTTTGCCTCAATTGCTATGGGTAATCTATGCGATATAAAAAACCAGTCAACATTTACTATGTATAAAATTTTTTTTTTATTTTTCATATATGTTTTTTTTGGTAAAAAGTTATTAACTTGTTAATTATCATAATTAAATTTTTGAAAATTTTCACTTATAAATTGAGTTATAGCTATTTAACATTATTTTTAGATCAAATTTATTTTGGATATGTTTTCGAGCCTCAAGTTGCATATTTATTCTCTCTTTAGATTTCTGTTGAATTGATTCTTTTATGTATTTAACTAAGGAATCTATATCTTTGGGTTTTATAATCCAGCCATATTTACTAATAATATTTTCCGACTCTCCTACATCTGTCGATATGCAGCGTAAACCAGTTGACATTGCTTCCAAAAGAATATTTGGAAATCCTTCACCAGAACAAGAAGTTAAAATGAATAAATCTAAATTTTTTAAAGTTTTTCTAATATCTTTTTTAACACCATTATATTTTGTTATTTTATTTATCTTATAAAAATCAATTTTATCTTTCAGTGATTTATTTTTTTCATTAAACCCCTCTCCTGTAAGATCTAAAGAAATTTTTACATTTTCCTTGTTTAATATTTCAGTAGCTTTAAATAGTGTGTCTAAATCTTTTTGCTTGTCGTATCTTCCAATGAAGCCAATCTTGTAATTATCTTTATCAAAATCTTTTCTCTCAATCAAGTTGAAAAAGGTAGTATCTACTCCATTATTAATTGTTAATCCAATTTTTTTTAAATATCCAATTGATTCATGAATTTTTCTTACGTTGTTTGAACAATATATAATTTTGTCAGGACTAACATAAGATAGTAATATTAGTAATTTTCTTATATATCGAGTCTTTCTTGAAGAGGTTTTTTTCTGAAGAGTGCCATTTCTGATATTCCAGAATAACTTTTTATCTGCTCTTTTCCAAAATAATTTTAAAATACATCCAATAAGGTCAGAATGATATAACCAAGTATGAACTATATGAGGCTCAAATTTCTTATTGAGAATACTTAATAATTCAGAGGTAGACTTAATTGGGTTTTCTTTGAAATTTAACTTATATACAACAATGCCATTTTTTTTTAATATTTCACTATATCTTCCATCTTTTAGGCATATCACTCTATGCTCAGTATTATTTTTACTAAATCTGCAAACATCTATTAAAATTTTTTGTGCCCCTCCTTCAGTTAGGCTGGTTATTATATGGAGGATTTTTCTTCTCATTAATTCTAAATCAGAACTTTGAACATAATAAAATCAATAATGCAAAATTATTTAATGGGTTTAAATTAGTTAAAAATTTACATTGACCTTTCATAAGACCGGCGGAGGCAAATTAGGTTCAAAAAAATATTGATCTTTTTTTGTTTTTCCTAGATATACATGAAAAAATATAAAAAATATTTGAGAAACTTGAAAACACTTCAATAATAGGTTAATTTATAAGCCTGATTAAGTGTAATTTTAACAGATGATTAGAAGGGTTAAAGAAATTTATAATCTTCCAGAAGAAATACTTTTTTGTAAAAAATGTACAGTATCAAATCAAAGGCCAAGAATAACTTTTAATTCCCAACAAATATGCTCGGCATGTACATTTAGAGAAGCCAAGGACTTTAAAATTAATTGGCAAGAAAGGGAAAAAGAATTGGTTGAACTTTGTAATAAGCATAGATCAAATTCGGGCAACTATGATGTAATTGTTCCTTGTAGTGGTGGGAAAGATGGCAGTTATGTAGCTCATCTACTTAAAAATAAATACAACATGAATCCCTTATGTGTTACCTGGGCTCCATTGAGACCCACTCAACTAGGGAAAAAAAATTTACAAGCTTTTATAGATAGCGGATTTAATAGTCTTGTTGGAACAGCTGATCCAATAATTTCATCAAAGTTAACTTGGGAAAGTTTTAAAGAAGTTGGAGATCCTTTTCAACCGTTTATATATGGCCAAGCAAATTTCCCTCTAAAAATTGCAGTATCTTTTGGAATCTCATTGATAATGTATGGAGAGAATGGAGAGGTTGAATATGGTGGTGATATGAAAAATAGTGAAAAACCAACACGCGATGTTCATGATCATGAAAAACATTATTTCTCAGGGATGCCTCCAGAGTTTTGGTTTGATAAGGGTTTCACTCAGAAAGATCTGAGCCCATATATGCAGCCTGAATATGCATCAATCCTTGAAAATCAAACTGAAATTCACTTTATGAGTTATTACACAAAATGGGACCCACAATCAAATTATTATTATTGCAAGAAGAATACTGGATTTACCCCCAAAGATTCAAGATCAGTAGGGACTTATTCAAGATATGCAAGTCTAGATGATGAGATTGATGATCTTCATTACTATTTGGGATTTATTAAATTTGGAATAGGGAGATGTACCTCAGATACTGCCCATGAAATAAGGGATGGACTTATTGATAGAGAAGAGGGCTCTATGTTGGTAAAACAATTTGATGGTGAATATCCAAGCAAATGTATCGATGAATTTTGCAGTTTCACAAACAGAACAAAAAGGGAAGTGGATGAGGTTATTGAAGAATGGAGATCAGACCATATTTGGGAGAAAAAAGGCGATACTTGGAAATTAAAAAATGCTATTTGGCATGAATATTAGAAATGAGGATTATTTATAGACTTGATGTTAAGACTAAAAATGTTGTTAAACCAATTTCTTTTGAAGGATTAAGAAAAGTAGGAAATCCTGTTGAGTGCGCAGAAAAAGCCTATAAGGAGGGGGCTGATGAAATACTTTTCTTAGATATTGTAGCCTCACTATATGATCGTAAATTTAATTATGAAATAATTAAAGATACAGTAAAAGATGTTTTTTTACCTATTACTGTTGGAGGTGGTATTAAGAATATTGATGATGCGACTAATTTGATCTATGCTGGTGCTGATAAATTAGCAATTAATACATCTCTTTTTGATAGGTTAAGTTTATCCAAAGATATAGCTGATATATTTGGTTCCCAGGCTATAGTTGCTAGTGTTCAAACTAGAAAAGTTAATGATGATTACGTTGTAATGAAAAATAATGGTAGAGATTTTTCCTCTTACTACTTGGATAAATGGTTAGAAGAATTGGTAAATAATAAAGTTGGAGAGATACTTGTAACCTCGATTGACCATGATGGTACACTCTTAGGGGTGGATCAAAATCTAGTCAAAAGACTTAAGAAATATACAAAATATATTCCTATTGTTTATTCAGGGGGTTATAAATCTGTGATAGATATGGAAATTTTATCTGATAATGAAATAGAGGCTGTGGCTATAGGTTGTGGATTTCATTATGGCAATTTAACTGTTTCTGATGTTAGAGAACATGCAAAAAAACTATGCCTTCCTCTTGAAAGACAAGGATGAAAATAGTAATAATAGATTGTGGTTTTGGTAATCACGGAAATATTAGAGCAGCAATAAATAAAATTGGTATTAATTTCTCTAATAAAATTCAAGATTTAGAAAAAAAGGATATTATTTTAATTCCTGGAGTTGGTAATTTTAAAAATTCAATTGAGATTTTCAGGAAACATCAGCTAGACAAAGTGATTCTCGATCATCACAAAAGTAATGGGCGTATTATTGGAATTTGTTTAGGCATGCAGTTGCTATTTGATTATGGACATGAAGGTGGGGGTTCGAAAGGTTTATCCCTTATAGAGGGAGAAGTTAGGAAGATTAATAAATTAGTGAAAAATGACAGACCTATTTTTGGCTGGAAAAAAATTTCACATAGCAATAAAAATTTGAAGAATTTTGATAGACCTATGTATTTTGTTCATAGCTATGGGGCTGAATGTGCCTATCAAAAAAATGTTGAATCAACTTTTTTATATCAAAATAGAAAAATAGTAAGTTCGGTAAAAAACGGGAATGTTTATGGCTTTCAGTTCCATCCTGAAAGAAGTGCT
>CACGGL010000034.1:0-5751 GCA_902572595.1 uncultured Prochlorococcus sp. | reverse complement strand
ATATAGTTTGGCCGACCTGAACATTACTTCCTACCTCTACAAATGGGTCCTCACCAGGCGCTGCAGCCCTATAAAATGTTCCTACCATAGGAGAAGTGATTTCAGTAAGATCTGAACGCCCAGGAGGTGCTACCTGAGGGGCCTCAGGCTCATTAACTATTGAGACATTATCATTAATGGGTTTTTGAGCAATTGATTGCCTATCGAATGAAGTATTAGAAACTAAATTATTAACAACTTGGTTCTGATCAAATACATTCCTTTTTATTTCGAGTTTAAAATCCTCTCCCTCTAGCGAGAACTCTTGTATATCACTTGTAGAGATTTTCTCTATTAAGCGATTTAAGTCATCATGATCCAATTTCATAGCCATTAATTTTCACGTCCAAGATAACTGTCATTACGAGTATCAACTTTAATCATTTCTCCGACAGAAATAAATAAAGGAACCATAACTTGAGCACCTGTTTCTAGAATAGCTGGTTTCGTGCCCCCACTAGCAGTATCACCTTTAACTCCAGGATCAGTTTCAGTAACTTTCAAAGTAATAGATATTGGAAGTTCGACTTCTAGAACTTTACCATTATGAAAAATTACATTAACCTCCATTCCCTCTTTCAAATACTTTGCACCTTTACCGATTTGTTCAGAGGTGAGTCTTGTCTCTTCAAAACTTGTCATGTCCATAAAAACATAATCACCAGACTCCACATAAGTATGCTGCAGGTTAGACTTCTCAAGGATAGCCTGCTGTACTGATTCTCCGGCTCGAAAAGTTTTTTCAACCACGTTGCCGCTTTGAACTGATTTTAATTTTGTTCGCACGAAAGCAGAACCCTTGCCAGGCTTGACATGTAGAAATTCTACAACACGCCAAACTTGTCCATCCAATTCGATGGTAGTACCTGTGCGAAAATCGTTACTGGAAATCATTCCTGTATTACATCCCCAAGGATCATAAACCTGCAAGAGTGCTATGCAAAAATTCTTATCAAATCAGAACAAACTTTTCTTAATTCTATCGATTGTAATTTTAGAGGTTTTTCTCTTAAAACCGATTCAAGTATTAGCTGATTTACCTACTGGAAATGCAGTAAAAGACCCTAGTGCAATCCTCAGAAACGCACTCCCTATCAAGCAAGTTGAGTTACAAGAACTTCAACACAAATTAGAAGAAACTAGTGACCTTGTAAGAGGAGGAAGATGGCCCGCTCTTACGAAAACTGTTACAAAATGTCAATCTTTACTAAAAAAATACCAGAGTAAAATTATTCAAGAATTGCCAAACGATAAAAAGAAAATTGCTGAAAAAACATTTTTAGAGTTGAAAGAAAATCTAGATAGTCTTCAAGATTATTCTAAATCAAAGGACAAATACTCATTCATAGCGACCCGAAGAGATGCTTTAGATAAAATAGGTGGATTAGAAGAATATTTTCTACCAAATGAATTTCCATACTCTATTCCTCAGGAATTTGATAATTTACCACGATTACTGGGCAGAGCAAAAGTCAATATAAAAACCTCCAAAGGAGATATGCAAGCAATTGTGGATGGATTTAACGCCCCACTTACAGCAGGAGCATTTATAGATTTATCTTCAAAAAACTTCTACAAAGATTTACCTATTAACAGAGCAGAAGAATTTTTTGTACTGCAAACAGGTGATCCAATTGGTGAAGATATTGGTTACATAGATCCTGAAACAAACGAAGAACGTCACGTTCCCTTAGAAATTAGAATTCCTGATGAACAAGATACTTTTTATAATCAAACTTTTGAAGATTTAGGTCTTTACACAGAGACGCCAACATTACCTTTCGCAACACTTGGAACTCTAGGATGGTCCCATTCAAATACCGCAGTTGATGATGGCTCATCGCAATTTTTCTTCTTTTTATATGAAGCAGAATTAAATCCAGCAGGTCGCAATTTAATTGACGGGAGGAATGCTGCCTTTGGTTACGTTGTAGATGGATTTGATGTATTAGAAGAGCTTACTAAAGATGACACAATTATTTCAATTGATATTTTAGAAGGGATTGAAAACCTCAAATTAAATGCATAAAGAAATATTAGAAGATATAGGGGAAAAAGAATTAATAAATAGGATAGGAAAATTTATGCCTAAAAACCAAATTTCAGATGATTGCGCTTTAATCAAAGCTAAAAATGAAAATTTACTTATTAATACTGATTCTTTGGTAGAAAATGTTCATTTCAATGACATTACTATTTGTCCTGTGGACCTTGGGTGGAAAGCAGTTGTTAGCAACATTTCTGACTTATTATCCAGTGGAAGCAAGAAAACTATAGGTATTACAATAAGCCTAGTTCTACCTGCTAGAACTGAATGGATTTGGGTTGAAGAGTTATATACAGGAATAAATAAAGCTTTAAAAGAATATGGCGGCATAATTCTTGGAGGAGATTGCTCAAAAGGGAATCAAAAAACCATATCAATTACTGCCTTTGGGATTCAAGGTGAACTTGAATTACGAAGAAACGCATGTAAACCAGGAGATGTCATCTTAACTACAGGAATTCATGGTCTTAGCAAACTAGGATTTTTAATTAAAAATAAAATTAATTTAGATAATGATATTTCTCTTAAAAAAAGATTAATCAGTAAATCTATTGAACATTTTTGTCGTCCTAAAGTTTACCCAAATTTTCTAAAAAATCTTATAAAAACTCGCTCAAATAAAAAAATCAAAAGAATAGGATGTACTGATAGCAGTGATGGTCTATTTCAAGCTTTACAAGATTTAGTAAGTGCTAGCAAATGCAAAGCAATTATCAATTATGAAAAAATACCCAAAGATAAGGATTGGCCAAGAGGAGATAAATGGGACGAATATTATTTTTTTGGAGGTGAAGATTACGAATTAGTTTTCTCCTTGCCAAAAAAGTGGGCAAAAAATTTATCTAGACTTGATAAAAATATTAACGAGATTGGTTTTTTTGCTGATGGTGAACCATCAATAGAATTTAAAGATAGTAACAAAAACAAATTATTAAATAACACACCTTTCAAGCACTTTTAATTATTCCCAATTTTGTGCAACAATCTCTGCTAAATCTACAACTCTCTGACTATAACCCCACTCATTGTCATACCATGCAAGCACCTTTACAAGGTTATCTCCGATACACATAGTAAGGTCACTATCTACAATTGATGATTCATTAGTACCTGCATAATCGCTTGACACTAATGGTTCATCTCCATACTTAATAATCCCTTTCATTGAGCTTAGAGATGCTTCCTTAAGAGCATTATTGACTTCTTCAGATGTGACAGATTTAGAAGATTCAAAAACAAAATCTACTGCTGAAACATTTGGAGTTGGAACTCTCATTGCAATTCCTGTTAATTTGCCTTTCATTTCTGGGTATACCAGGGCAACTGCTTTTGCAGCTCCTGTAGAAGTGGGAACGATGTTTGTAGCAGCGGCTCTAGCCCTTCTTAGATCTCTATGACTATTATCTAAAATTCTTTGATCCCCTGTATAACTATGAATTGTAGTCATCAAACCTTTGTTAATCCCAAAAATTTGGTCTAAAACTTTAACTACTGGAGCTAAACAGTTCGTTGTACAACTAGCATTACTCAAAATATCATAATCTTTATGTTTATATGTATCAGCATTGACTCCAACTACATAAGTGCCAACTCCATCACCTTTACCAGGAGCAGTTAAGATGACTTTTTTTGCTCCTACCTCTAAATGCTTACTTGCACCTACGTCTGTATTAAATACTCCAGTAGATTCTATAACCAAATCTACACCCCAATCTTTCCAAGGGAGATTCATTGGGTTTCTATCAGAGAAACATTTAATTGTCTTGTTATTAATTACAAAAGTATCATCAGTATATTGAATATCAACACCATCAAGTTGACCAAGAACTGAATCATACTTTAATAGATGAGCATTAGTCTTAGGATCTGAGGTAACATTAATTCCAACAACTTCAATATTGGTGTAAGCCCCTCTACTAAGCCAACAACGCATAAAGTTTCGACCAATTCTGCCAAAGCCGTTAATTGCAACACGCAAAGTCATAACTAATAATTTCTAAATGATTAACCTAAGTTGATGATCATACTGAATTTTGTGCAATAACGTAAGGTTTTTTTGATTTATTAAGCAAATAAGTCTAGTTTTGTATTAATTCAAGAAAAAAAACCATTTTTTTTTAAGAAAAAATAGCAAAATTTTAACTAGAAGTTATTTTGATTTAAGTAAAAGATAAACATTGGATAAAAAATTACTGTTGAAAAGTCATTTTCATTTTATTGGGATTGGAGGTATTGGAATGTCAGCATTAGCAATAGGTTTACTTAAAAAAGGTTGTTCAGTTTCAGGATCTGATTTAGTTAAAAACGATGAAACTAAAAAATTGGAGAAATTAGGTGTAGTAATCTTTACTTCTCAAATTCGACAAAATATTGAATTTGTGATTTCAAAATTTACCAACAAATTGATCAATTTTGTTGTAAGCTCCGCGATCAAGCCAGAAAATGAAGAATTTTTATATTGCAGAGAAAAAAATTTATCAATAAAACATCGTTCAGAGATACTTGCAATGCTAATGCGCACATATACTACATTGGCGGTAGCAGGCAGCCACGGAAAAACATCAACTAGTACATTTCTTTCTACAATACTTGAGTTATGTACACGTAATTCTTCTTCAATAACTGGAGGAATAATTCCTCTTTACAACTCTAATTGTCATTTAGAAAATACAAAATACTTAGTAGCTGAAGTTGATGAATCTGATGGGACAATTAACAAATACAAGTCTGATATCGGAATAATCACTAACATTGATTTTGATCATTGCGATCACTTTTCAAATTTAAGTGAAGTAATATCTTCTTTTAAAAGTTTTGCTAAAAACTCTAAAAAAACACTACTTAATTTTGATTGTGAAACCACAAGAAATAATTTTTATTCTAATTGTATGTGGTCAAACACTACTGCTAAAAACGTAGCTTATGCAATTATTCCAACTGAAATTAATTCAAATTATACAATTGGAAAATATTATGAAAATGAAAATTTTATTAGTAGTTTAAATATTCCAATTCCAGGTTTACACAATCTATGTAATATCACCGCAGCAATAGCAGCTTCAAGAATGATAGGAGTGGATTTTATAGAAATTAAAAAAAATATAAAATATCTTAAACTCCCAAAAAAAAGATTTGAATTCAGAGGCCAAATAGATGAAAGAAGTTTATATGATGATTATGCACATCACCCAAACGAAATAAAAGAGACGCTTAAATTAGGAAGATTATTGATTCAGCAAAAATATAATAATAAAGGTCAAAAAAGTAGATTAATAGCTATATTTCAACCTCATAGATACTCGCGAGTAAAGCAATTTACTAAAGAATTCGCTGAAGAATTATCAAAGGCAGATGTTATTTATATAACCAGTATTTATGGAGCAGGAGAAGGAAACGAAGATAAAATTACTTCGAAAATTATCACTGATCTGATTTATAAAAAAAATAAAAATGTTATTTACATAAATAATTATTATGAAGTTACAAAGAAATTTTACGAATTAACTCAAAAAGGGGATTTAATTTTGAATATGGGAGCTGGAGATTGTCATAATTTCTGGTCAATTTTAAATGAGAAAAACAATTAAATTAGATAACTAATTTATGAATAAAAAAATTTTATCTGAAAACTGTAATTTAAGTAGTTACACAACTATAAAAGTAGG
>CACGGL010000033.1:0-6996 GCA_902572595.1 uncultured Prochlorococcus sp. | reverse complement strand
CTGGCTCGTCTTAAGAACCCTTAAGGAAGGTAGAAAAGCTCTTACAGAAATAAATAAGGATAGATCGTGATTATCTCAGAAATCATTTAAAAATATATAATTTTCATTAAATTTTAAACCTCTTAAATTTATAATTTTTACAAACTAAAAAGATATATTCCTAAACTTTAAAAACTTTTCTTTATGAAAGTTTCTGAAAAAGCATAAAAAACTTAAATGAATACTAGAATTTAGATGATTACTCAGTAAAACAATTACCAATCTATTGATATTCCTTTTTTGTGAAAGGTCCTTTCTTTGTAATTACTTTAATAAATAAACATGCATCTAAATTCTTTACTTTATATTTTTTCTATATCTTTATTCATTTATATAATGGCGCTGTTTTGGAGAGACTTGCCAAATCAAAAAAAGTAAATAAATAATTAATATTAATTTTGTTGCTTAGCAAAATAAATTGAGTTATTAATTTAATATTGGATTTAATTTTTTTATATAAATTATGAAAGAATCTTCAGAAAAAAATAACAAAAATATATTCTCAGATACTTCAAGTATTGCAAAAGAAAAGATGATTTGCAAAGACGGATTCTGTTCATTACCAAATCAAGATGAGATAACAAAACAAGATTCAAATAATATGAATTTATTTGATCCTATTTATTAAATAAATAATATTTTGATAAATTGAAGATTAAATTAATAATGTTAAATTCTTTGAATTTTAAATTTATACTTAATAACTTTTTAAACGCATATAAAGAATTTTGGATTAAAGCTACAGACTTCAAAGGATTCACCTCTCGATCTGACTGGTGGTTAGTTCAACTAGCGAATCTTATAATTTCTTTCCTAACTATCCCAATATTTTTAAAAACTTTTGGGTTCAATGCTTATGGAATAGTTTGTATCATTCCTCAAATAGCTATTGATATAAGAAGAATTAAAGATTTTGGAAAAGATTGGAAATGGATCTTTATTAATTTTATACCTATCTTGGGATGGATCTTGTGGTTCATCTGGTTAGGCTTTGGTAAGTCAGGTAATGGGAAAAATAAACTTATATAGAAATTAACTCTTTAATTTTTTTCTTTTTTTAAAATCTACAAATCTTATCTTTTTTCTTAACTCTATTTGTTTTTCAAGAATCCTAAACACATGCATCTCGCATTCGGTTAATTTAAGAAACTGATCAAGTGTATCTTTATCTTCTTCATCAAAATCCTCGAAAACTTCTGAAATAGCAATACTATTTCTTGAAATAAAATCCTGTGCAACATCTTGTGGATTCTTTCCTGATTCGAAATCCTGAAAAGCTTCATAAGAATTAAGTTCTCTCGTTAACCATTTAAACCATGGTTCATTTTTATTATGTTTTTTATTTATGATTTTCTTCATAAAAAATTTTTTACTAGTTCAATCATTATTAGTTATTCATTCTTTGACAGCTGTACAATTACTTATTTTTAAAATTTAATTAAAGATAAACCTTATTTATTTTTTACAGAAACTAGCATAATTACCCATAAAGCTTCGCAAAGAATAAGTATTTATTACTCATTTTTTTGTTTATGAGATAGCTATAATCTACTTTTATTAAAGTAAATTGTCTATTCAATTTTATGAATTTCCTTCGTCTCCAATTTTAATAATTGGTGCTCTTGGTATTGCAGTCGCAATAGCAGTTTTTTTTGTCTCTTACCAAAAATATTTCAATTCTCCTTTGAACAAAGAGCGTGCAGAAAAGAAAAAATCCTTAATTAAAGAACAAAAAGAATTAAATGGAAGATTAGAAAAAATAGAACAAGATTTAAAAAATTTATAAAAATCACTTTTAAACAGAGATGAAACAATGATCTCGAATTCAAGACCTTAATTTTTTAAATAGGAATTTTGGTCTATAAGAAGTTATGGATAAAGATCATCTTATTGAGTTAATTTCTAATAGTCTTCTTTATGAGAGCAAAAATTCTGACTCTACTAAGATTCTTAGTGACTTTAAAAATTACTTAGAGAGATTAAATCTAGATCAATTGAGAACTATGTCTAAAGAATTTATTCTTTAGGATGATTTTAAAAATATTTTATTATTTATTAAATAATCAATACTTTTTAAAAATTGTTAGTATCAGAAAAAAAAGAGAAATATGCTTAAAGTACACAGGGATGATTTTTTAATTAAGCCATTTTTAAAAAGAAATAATATTAGAGCCTTTTATCAAATTATTTCTACCATCTTCCCAATAATTTCTATTTGGCTAATCGTCCACCAAATAATAAATCAACCTTTTTCATTATTGATTAAAGGATTTCTATTAGTACCTTTTATAGTTCTTCTAACTCTGTTCTCTTCACGAACATTCTCATTAATGCATGATTGCGGACATAATTCTCTTTTTACAAAACGGAAATTAAACCGCTTTTTTGGATTTTTACTTGGCTTAGTTAATGGTATTCCCCAGAAGTCATGGTCAATTGATCATGCATTTCATCATAGAAATAATGGAAATTGGGAAATTTACAAAGGGCCGATAGATGTTTTAAGTCTTGAAGATTATAATTTACTTACAAAAAGAGAGCAAATATTTTATAAAGTAAGTCGAAACTGGATTATGCTTTTCCCTGGCGGTTTTTTTTACTTGGTTTTAAAACCTAGATTAGGATTGTTTATTATTATTTTTAATTTCACTAAAGATATATTAAAAGAGACTTTTATTAAAATAAAAAACAGAGAAATTTCTCAACTTCTAACTATTAATTCAAGAGTCAAACCCCCTTTTTCTGATTATGGAGATAATTTTAGTGAACTATGTGAATTAATAATCAATAACATAGTAGTCATAATAGGTTGTATTTTTATGTGCCGATGGTTGGGTTTAGTTTTTTTCTTATCATTTTATTCCGTGGTATTAACCTTATCAGCAGCAATTTTAATATGTGTTTTTTTCGTACAACATAACTATGAAAATGCATATGCTAAAAATACAGAAAATTGGGATCTCATCGATGGAGCGATTTTTGGTAGTAGCAATTTAGATATACCTAATTGGCTAAATTGGTTTTTAGCGGACATATCCTTCCACAGCATTCATCATCTCTCTGAGAGAATACCAAATTACAACTTAAGAGCTTGTCATAAAGCAAACATTCATTTGCTTCAAAAATCCAAGTTCTTAAAATTAAGCGATTTTTCAAACTGCTTCAAATATATTATTTGGGATAATAAAAATGAAAAATTAATTCCAATAAGCTAATACTTAATTCAACCTTCTTCTCAATTTTCTTTTTAGAGGAATACTGCTATATGCATGAGTACCAATAGATGGTGGCAAGTCATTCTTTAAAGGATGCATAAAAGCATTTGCCATACTCTCTAACATTTTCGAAAGCCAATTAATTACTGATTTCATTTGAAAATCTAAAAGTCCACTTTTTCATCATCTAACTAAATTACTTAAAAGTAAATCAGTCTTTATGCTGATTTTTTTTAAGATTAGCTTATAGAATTAATATTAAATAATCAAAATTATTTTTTTCTTTTCTGTTTTAAAAGAATTATATTACTACCTTTTTAAGGTTAAACCATGTGCAAAATAAACTTAGGAAATAATACTTATTTTTTCTAATTAGCTTAATAAATTAAATTATTGAACATTATTTCGTGCTATATCTCTATTCCAAATAAATCTAACATTATTATGAATAATTCATTTGTTTCTACAAACCAGAATACAGAAATAGATTCTATTAATTCATATTTTGAGTGTATAACCGAATGCAGTATTGTAGATGGTCATCAAGAATGTATTACTCGTTGTTTAGAAGTTCATTTAAAGGGAGATGATCAAAATGAATAAAAAAAATTCACCTCAAAGGAAAACAACTTTAAAATGGAACTCAAATGGAGAGCTTTCAGAAATTGATATGTTAAGAATTTTAGAAAAGATATCAGCTAATGAGCTTAATCAATGTGAATTAACATGCGATTCTGATCAAATTTAAAAACCTCTTTTTCAATATTTTACATATGCTGCTGGCAAAAGAGAAGCTTATGGGATTTAGGGAAGATATTAATTATTAGTTAATCAGATTTCAATAAAGATTCAGGACTTTTTCATAATATTTAAGTTTTTTTTAAAAAATTAATTTTTAGAACTCCTATTTTTAAGAATTTTTACTAATTTTCTTTTTTTTAGTTGAATCGGTTTTACTAAACCTGAATCGCCATGAGTTGGACAATAATAAGTCATAAGCATCCATTTTTTTTCGTCATCCATTGAGTAATATTTATCAAATTAGTGATTAAATACCTAGGACGGATTATGAAAAAATTGATGTTTTTTAATCTTTTTTTCTTTTTTACTTAATAATTTATAAAATTTTAGTCTATTTTTACTAAATAGATATAAATACGCATGACTTATAAAAAAAAACCTGCTATTTATTAATAAATTCAAAATTTTTAATGTCTTTAGAATCTATATTGATGGTAGTTGCTCCAATCTGTGTTTTTACTGTAGGAGTTATTGTATTGCCTATACTAGTAAAGCCACGTAAACAATCTGGTTTACCTAAGAAATATATACGCGGACTTTAAATTAATTAAGCTTTAAAGAAGAGCAAATACAATCAGCATAAAAAATGTTAAGCACAAATAATTTTATTTTAAGATGAATTTAGATCATAAAAACTTTATCGAAAAAAATTATAAAATCTTTTCATTATGAGATCCTGTGATGGATAATAGATTATATAAATTCACTTTTATTTAACAAAATTCTTAACTAAAAACCATTTGAGAAATATAAAATTTTCAGGTCTTAAAGGCCAAGCGCTTGAAATAGAGGATAAAGATGTTCCAAGCATAAAAGAATTTCAGGATGTTATCCCAGACCACTACTTTAAGTGCGATACCAAAACTTCTTTAAGGTATCTTTTACAAACAGCTTTAATCCAATCATTAGTAGTTGCGATAGGTTCATCTATCCCATTTACCCCAAAAATGATCCCAATTTGGATTATTTATTCATTACTATCAGGTACCACTGCAATGGGATTCTGGGTAATTGCCCATGAATGTGGGCATGGAGCATTCTCTAAAAACAAGACATTGGAATCTATAACTGGATATTTACTGCATTCATTTCTTCTAGTTCCTTATTTTTCTTGGCAGCGTTCTCATGCAGTTCATCATCGATTCACAAATAACATAACCAATGGAGAAACTCACGTCCCTTTAGTCATTAAAGGGAACGGAATTACGGAAAAAGTTGGCGGAGAAAAAGAATTACATTTTTCAAATTCCTTAGGTAAGAAAAATTACGGAATTCTTCAACTTGTTTTACATCTAATATTTGGCTGGCCTGCTTATTTACTCATGGGAAGTACAGGCGGGGTTAAATATGGAACTTCAAATCATTTTTGGCCAATTAAACCATTTTCTACATCATTATGGCCATCATTATGGGCCAAGAAAGTTTGGATATCAGATTTTGGGGTAGGTTTGACATTATTGAGCATAGGTTATTTAATTTCCAAGTATGGATTATTTCCAGTAATTGCTCTGTATTTTGGTCCTTTATTAGTGGTTAATTGTTGGCTAGTAGTGTATACATGGCTTCATCATACAGATTCAGATGTGCCTCATCTTTCAAATACGGAATTTTCCTTTATGAGAGGCGCATTTCTATCTATTGACAGACCTTACGGTAGAGTCCTTAATTTTCTTCATCATAATATAGGTTCTAGCCATGTAGTTCATCATGTATGTCCCACGATTCCTCATTATCATGCAAAAAAGGCAACTGTCTTAATTAAAAAAGCCTTTAAAAAAGCATATCTTTTTAATCCTGATCCAATACATAAAGCTCTATGGAATATTGCTTGTAATTGCGTTGCTGTTAAGTCAGATATCAAGAGAGGAAGATACATATGGCAATCTTCATACAAATAGTGGATTTTTAACACAATAAGCATCACTTCTTTATCACATTAATTTACGTAAATCTGAAAAGAATATAAAAGAATTAGCAATTACAAAATTTTCATCTTAAAAATAGACACAATAAAAATAATTCTATGAGCGGCGACAATTTGCATGGTAACCAGCCTATTAAATTTTATTCAGAAAAAATAACTCTCACAAAAGTTGAATTATTAGAAAGACAGCTGAGTTTAGGCGAAAAAATTTCAGATTTGGATCAAAAGCATAAAGAATGGAGCAAAAAACTATTAGGTTGATCACATAACATGAAAAATTTGATTAATTTATTGATATTTGTTTTTACTTATCAAAAAACTCTTTAAATTTTGAAAAATTATTTGAAAGCATCCTAATAAAATCTTCTTGAGAAAAAAAATAATTTTTCTCACTCTCAACACAAACTTCCTTAAAATTTTGATATCCAAAGATCATTTTCCATTTTCAATAACTTATTGAAAAAATAAATACTGCCATTGTATGCTCATTAAAAATTTTAAATTGCCTTTTGAAAAACATCCCTCATTGACTAATTTTCTTGACTCTTTAAAAATTACTCCACTTCAAAACCACTATGCTACATGAATCATATTTACAGAAACTATTCCTTGCAAAGAATGAGCTAATCTTAATGGAATTTTCCAAGGAATTTTTTCTGCATCAATCTCAAGAGGCTGGGTCATTTTCTTAGTTAAGTTTTCATACTCAATCCAAGAACTTTTAATTTTTTTATGCACTAACTCTGGATTAGTTGTTTTCCAAATTATTCAAGGAAGGCAGTTTTGAAAAACCACACCATGTTCGCCTCTGCCACTCCCGAGTTCCAATACCCAACCTTTTTATGATTCTGGGAAGTACATCACCGATGCAGTTTCTGTTTCTTTGAGTTGCTGAAAAAAGTCTATAAACCAAAATTAAAAAAATTGGGCATTTCAGTACAAAGAATAATGCTTAAATCCTTAATTATTTAACCTTTCTCAATTTTGGAGACTTAAAAAACATTATTTTAAGGCTAA
>CACGGL010000032.1:0-7242 GCA_902572595.1 uncultured Prochlorococcus sp. | reverse complement strand
TTGAAGCGGAAGCAGGTGTAATGCTTCCAACATTATCTAATTCTCTCGCTAAAAATGGATTACAAGGAGGTGAATGGGCTGTAGGAATTCCAGGAACATTAGGAGGAGCAATTTATATGAATGCGGGCACAGGTAATTTATCTCTAGCAAAAAATCTTATTTCCGTAAAAGTTATAAATAATAAAACTCATGAAAAACTTGAAATTGAAAAAAAAGATATCAATTTTGAGTATAGATTTAGCTCTTTTCAAAGAAATGATTTAACAATTATTAGTGCAAGATTACATTTTGAACCAAATGGAAATCTAGAACAATTAATTCAAACAACCAAAAATAACCTTAAATTAAAAACAGAAACACAACCATATCATCAACCAAGTTTTGGTAGTGTTTTTAAAAATCCTGAAAATAATTATGCAGCAAAATTAATTGATGATATGGGTTTAAAGGGATTTAAAATTGGCGGTGCTGAAATTTCTACAATGCATTCAAATTTTATAATTAACACTTCTTCAGCAAGTTCAAATGATATTTATGAATTAATAACAGTAATTCAACAAAAAGTACTACAAAACAAAGGGATTTATTTGCAACCGGAAGTAAGAATGATTGGTTTTGACTATCCTAACTAAAGAAACGTTTTTACAAAATGGCGGGTTTTGGACTTCCTAACTTTGGACAACTTACAGAAGCTTTTAAAAAAGCTAAACAAATTCAGCAAGATGCTCAAAAATTACAAGATGAACTTGAAAATATGGAGATTGAAGGCAAAAGTGATGATGAAATGATAAAAGTTTGGATAAGTGGAAACCAACTTCCTTTAAAGGTAGAAGTACAAGAAAACATCTTAAATGCAAATAAAGAACAAATAGAACAAAACATCCTACAAGCTATTCAAAAAGCTCATGAATTATCAACTACAACTATGAAAGAAAGAATGAATGATTTGACTGGTGGATTAAATCTTAATCTTCCTGGTTTTGATAATAGTGACTCTTAGAAGACTCAATCATTTCTTTATAAAAAGAATATCTTTCGAAGGATTTATTTAAATTACATCCCTCATCTTTTAAATGTAAGCAGTTACGAAATTTACATTTAATTCCGTCTTCGATTACCTGTTTATATATTTCTGAATAAAGATTTGGTAACAATTTAATATCAACCTCTAAAGGTTGCATATTAAAACCAGGAGTATCCACAATATAACTTTGATTCGATATAGAAAATAACTCAACATTTCGAGTAGTATTTTTTCCTCTCTTAATTTTATTGGAAACTGGAGCAGTACTATTTTGAAGACCTGGAATAATCATATTTAGCAAAGTAGTTTTACCAACTCCAGATGGGCCCATAAAAATTGAACATTCTTTTTGCTTTAAATCGACCAATAAATTTTTAAAGCAATCAGATTTCTCTAAATTTAAAGTTATTACTTGGTAACCCCATTTCTCAAATTTTTCAAGTAGATATAATCTTCTTTTATCAGAAATTAAATCACACTTTGTCAAAACTAATGAGACTTCAACTCCCATTGATTCTGCTGATATCAAAAACCTATTAACTTGTGATAAATTTAACTCTGGTTCTTGAACGGAAAAAGTAACGTATATGTTAGAAATATTTGCAACTGAGGGTCTAACTAAAAGATTTTTTCTTTTTTTTAAACTTGTTATTAATGCGCGTTTACTTTTAAAATCAATTTTTTCAATCGCT
Organism: uncultured Prochlorococcus sp.; assembly: GCA_902572595.1. Taxonomy (GTDB): domain Bacteria; phylum Cyanobacteriota; class Cyanobacteriia; order PCC-6307; family Cyanobiaceae; genus Prochlorococcus_A. The sequence goes on along the minus strand of CACGGL010000032.1, from coordinate 5,526 downwards.
ACTTCGTCTCCAACATAAATTAATTGATCCTTGAAATTTATAGACTTCTTAACCTTGCATAAAAATTTCTCACTATTTCCAAAGTTTTCTTGATTTTTTAAATCAACTAAAAAAAAATCATTAAATTTTTTCGTAACTAAACCTAAATATTTAATATTAGTTTTCATTTAATATTTTTATTTTTATAAATTTTTCATTTTCTTTGATTTGTTTAAACAAACATCCCATCTCTTTTAAATTGTTTAATACCATTTCTTCTGGTTCACCTTTATCTAGTTCAACAATAAGTTGTTCGTTTTTAGACAACTTCTCCAAAGCCAATTTAATTTTGACAACATTTAAAGGACATGGAACAGATTTAAGATCCAAATGCTTTAAGGAAGTCATTAAGATTCTTTACCAAATAATTTACTAAAAAGTCCACTACTGGAATTAATGTTTATATCTGAATATTGAGAAGCTAAACCCTCTAAAAGCTCTCGTTCTCCGTCGGTTATACGAGTTGGTAATTTTACTTTTACTAAGACTTCATGATTTCCTCTTGCAACCGGATTACCAAGTCTAGGTACCCCTTTATTCTCAAGTGAAAGAGTTGTATTGGGCTGCGTACCACTTGGAATTTTTAAATTAACATCTCCATCAACTGTAGTAATTTTAACAGTGTCACCTAAAATAGCCTGTAAATAACTCACTACTATTTCTGAGTAAATAGTCACACCATCTCTCTTAAGTTTTGAATCATTCTTAACCTTTATAAAAACATAAAGATCTCCAGGTGGACCCCCTTTCAAACCAACATTTCCCTCACCGGAAACTCTTAATTTAGTGCCAGTATCAACTCCTGCAGGAATATTAATTCTTAATTTTTTTCTGACTTGCTTCACTCCATTACCACCGCAACTGACACATGGATCTGCAATTATCTGACCAGCACCATTACATGAAGGACATTCAGCTACTTGTGTGAAATTACCAAAAGGTGTTCTTGTAGCTCTTCTAACTTGACCACTTCCACCACATGTTGAACAAGTTTTGGGTCCGGTTCCTGGTTTTGCACCTGTGCCCCTACAGACTTCACATGTCTCCAGATGAGGAATTTTAATTTCTCTTTGTTGGCCAAAAATTGCATCTTTAAAATCAACATTAAGGTCATACCTGAGATCATCTCCTTGTTGAGGACCTCTTCTTTGTGTTCTTCCTCCTTGTGGATTTTGCCCCCCAAAACCATTAAAAAAAGTTTCAAATAAATCAGCAAAGCCACCCATGTCTCCCATATCAGGCATTCCAGCTGCGCCTCCAAGGCCAGCCTCTCCAAATTGGTCATATCTTGCTCTAGTTTCTGGATCAGCTAATGCTTCGTAAGCCTTACCAATTTCTTTAAATTTATCTTCCGCGCCAGGTTCTTTATTAACATCAGGATGATATTGTCTTGCTAATTTTCTATAAGCCCTTTTTAAGGTATCCGCATCAGCATCTCTTGAAACTCCAAGTATTTGGTAAAAATCAGCCATTAGATAATGCTCAAATAAGAATTTGGAATTTATACATCTTCAGAAGTATTTACCTCTGAATTAACATCCCCTTCAACTGTATCCTTTTCTACTTCCTGTTGTGAATTTTGTTTACCAGGTCCCATAGAAACCTTAACCAATGCATGTCTCAAAACCTTACCTTCTAGATGATATCCTCGCTGCAATTCTTCAATAATAAAATCCTCTTCAAAATCTTCACTAGGTTCTCTTAATACTGCTTCATGCAAGTTTGGATCAAATTGCTGACCAACAACTCTCATGGGTGACACTCCCTGTTGTTTTAAAACTTCTACTAGTTGTTTATACAATCCTTGATAACTTCTATGAAGAGCTTGAGCTTCCTCATTTTCTGGTTTAAGTTGTTGTCGTGCTCTCTCAAAATTGTCAACTATAGGAAGGATTGCAGTTAAAGTCTTTGAAACAAGTTGAATTTTTAAATCGTCCTGATCCCTTGACTGCCTTTTTCTAAAATTATCAAAATCTGCTGAAATCCTTACATATTGATTTTTTAATGTTTCATGCTCTTTTTCTAATTGTTCTAATCTTGCATCATTATTGGAAATAGTATTTTTTAATTCTTCAGTATTAATTTCTTCTGTTTTTTGAGAAGATAATTGATGATTTTCAATAGTTGTATCTTGATCAGATGAAATATTTTCAGGAGAATTATCGTGATTAGAAACATCACTTTCTTTATTATCAATATTGTCTGATTGATTTTCAATCATTTTTCTAAAATTTAATAAAACTATTTTCCAATAAAGTGATGCACAAAACAAGTTGCGGAAGGCCGCACAAATATTTAGTCAGGAACAAATCTTAATGCTAATCCATTGTTGCAGTACCTTTTGCCAGTAGGAAGTGGCCCGTCATTGAAGACATGTCCTTGATGGCCTCCACATCTAGAACAATGATATTCGGTTCTAGGGACAATTAACTTGAAATCAACTTTTGTTTCTACTGATCCTTGAATTGAATCCCAAAAACTTGGCCATCCTGTGCCACTATCATACTTTTTATCTGACGAAAAAAGAGGCAAATCGCATCCCGCACAATGAAAAATTCCTTTCCTTTTCTCATTATTTAATTTGCTACTGAAAGCTCTTTCAGTCCCTTCCTCCCTTAAAATATAATAAGATTCTGGACTAAGCCTAGTTTTCCATTCGTCTTTTGAGAAATTCCACTCTTCTTTAGAAGCAAGTGAAGATGCTAATACTTTAAGGGGGTTAAAGATTATTTTTAAGATTGACATAGTAGGAATTAGAATAAAAGTTCTTCTTGATAGAAATTGATTCATATATTTAAATCACAAAAAAGAAATGAATTTCGTTCAGCCTAATTCTATTAAAAATATTCATAAATTAAGTATTGCTCCAATGATGGATTGTACTGATAAGCACTTCAGAATGATAATGAGAAAAATAAGTTCTGAAGCTTTACTATATACGGAAATGATTGTGGCCCAGAGTTTAGTTTATACGAATAAAAAAGAAAAATTTCTAGATTTTAATGATGAAGAACACCCAATATCGATTCAGTTTGGTGGGGAAGATCCTAAAATCCTTAAAGAAGCAGCCCAAATGGCACAGGATTGGGGTTATGACGAAATAAACTTTAATGTTGGTTGTCCAAGTCCAAGGGTCTGTTCTGGAAATTTTGGCGCTTCACTTATGAAAGAACCTGAAAAAGTAGCAAAGTGCATAGAGTCCTTAAAAAATAATTGCAACTTACCGGTTACGATTAAACACAGAATCGGTGTAGACGATGATGATAGTTTCTTTAAATTGAATAATTTCGTAAGAATTATCTCAAATGCTGGTGCAGATAGATTTACAGTTCATGCAAGGAAAGCAATATTAAAAGGCTTAAATCCAAAACAAAACAGGACTATTCCTCCACTAAATTATGATGTAGTAAAAAAATTAAAAAATTCAAATCCAGAATTATTAATAGAAATTAATGGAGGTTTAACAAATATCGATGAATCATTAAAAGCCTTAAATGATTTTGATGGAGTCATGATTGGACGGTCCATATATAACCATCCTTTAAGATGGTCTGAAATTGATAAAAAGATTTATGGAAAAAATACAAACCCCAAATCCGCTTCAAATATTATTTTCTCCTTAATTCCATATATAGAGGGACATTTAAGTAATGGAGGAAAATCTTGGGATATTTGTAAACATCTTATAAATTTAGTTGAAGGCATACCAAAAGCTAAAATTTGGAGGAATCAGATTTCCAATAAATCTATAAAAAAAGAATTAAATATTGAATATCTATTGAAGTTGACTACAGCGCTTGAAGAAATGGGTTACTAATTTGTCTCGTTTGAAGCATTACTCTCATTAGACAGTCCCCTTTTTCTCCTGCTTCTACCATTTTCATATTCAGAGTTTTCAGAAGAATTTCCATAACTTCTATCTTCCCAACCTTCTGCACCAGAAGATTTATTAGTGTACGAACTATTAGATCCAGAGTTGTTACCTCCATAGCCGCCGTAATTGCCACCTCCATAGCCACCGTTATTACCTCCATAGCCGCCGTTATTACCTCCATAGCCACCGTTATTACCTCCATAGCCACCGTTATTACCTCCATAGCCGCCGTTATTACCTCCATAGCCGCTGTTACCGCCGTTGTAGCCACCTCTTCCTCCTCTACGGGATCCACCAGACCCTCTCGGCTCAGCTTTATTAATTCTTAATGGTCTACCCATAAGCTCCGTACCTTGCAAACCATCAATAGCTGTTGACTCAATAGCTTCATCTGCCATTTCAATAAATGCGAATCCTCTTTTCCTTCCAGTGTCTCTCTCCAAAGGAAGTGAACAATTTAAAACCTCACCAAAAGGTGCAAATAATTGTATGACGTCTTCACGCTCTGCGCGGAACGGCAAATTGCCAACAAAAATACTCACTTTAAACTCAACAAAGAAAATTTACCTTATAAAAAAACTACTATGAGTAGTCTCATAACGTTGCATTATTATTGTACTTCAAAGCATACCCTTGTTGTAGAAAAATAATTGAGATTCAGAGTAACAATTTTTTTTGCCAATTATTTACCTCTTTTTCTACTTGAACAAAACCTGTGCCACCTTCACTATTTCTTGATTTAACGACATTAAGAGGTTTAAGATCCACAAAAACATCTTCATCAAATTCTGGATGAAATTTTTTAAATTCTTCAATTTTGAGATTTTTAAATAAGATTTTTCTCTCCAAGCAATATTTAACTATTTCACCAACAACTTGATAGGCTGTCCTAAATGGAACATCTTTACCAACTAAGTAATCTGCTAAATCGGTAGCATTAGAAAAGTCATTTTCTACTGAATCAGATAGGTTTTTAATATTAAATTCAATACCCTCATTGATAAGAATAGTCATTGCTTGAATACAAGAAGATATTGTTTCTACAGTATCAAATATTGGTTCTTTATCCTCTTGAAAATCCTTATTGTATGAAAGTGGTACCCCTTTAACCATCGTTAACAATGCCTGAAGATGTCCATACACTCTTCCGGTCTTACCTCTTATCAATTCTGGAACATCAGGATTTTTTTTCTGGGGCATTAAGCTACTTCCTGTGGCACATTTATCTGTTAATTTTGCAAAAGAAAATTCATCAGTTACCCATAAAATTATTTCCTCTGAAATTTTACTTAAATGAGACATCAACAAAGCAGATGCAGAAACAAACTCTATACAAAAATCTCTATCACTAACTGCATCAATGCTGTTTTTATAAATCTTTTCAAAACCCAATTCTGCAGCTGTAAAGTGTCTATCTATTTTTATTTTTGTTCCAGCTAATGCTGCAGCTCCTAACGGAGAAGTATTAACTCTGGAGCGAACTTCTTTAAACCTTTCACGGTCTCTTTGGAGCATTTCTAAATAAGCCAATAAATGATGAGCCAAAGATAATGGTTGAGCTCTTTGCATGTGGGTATATCCAGGAATTAGGGTATAAATATTTGATTTCGCAA
>CACGGL010000031.1:0-7546 GCA_902572595.1 uncultured Prochlorococcus sp. | reverse complement strand
TGGATTTGATAGAAATAATGAAGTAAATAAAAATAATTTAGAAAATAAAAATATAAAATTTAGTTCAGAAGAAATAGATCTTGAAGATATCAACATTTTTATAATAACTGTACCCACGCCTGTTGATAGTTTTAATCAACCAGATTTCAAATACTTAATTGAAGCTACAAATTTAATTTCAAAATTTTTAAATAATAATAGTTTTGTAATTTATGAATCAACTGTATATCCTGGAGCGACAGAGGAAGTATGTTTGCCAATCATTTTAAAATCAACAGATTTGATTTTAAATAAGGACTTTTTCCTTGGATATTCTCCAGAAAGAGTAAATCCTGGAGATAAAGAAAAAACTATTAAAGATATCATAAAAATTACAAGTGGTAGTTGTGAATATGCTAGTAATTTTGTTGATCAACTTTATTCTTCAGTTGTATCTGCAGGCACTTTTAAGGTTAATTCTATAAAAGTAGCAGAAGCTGCAAAGTTGATAGAAAATATTCAAAGAGATGTAAATATTGCTCTTATTAATGAATTATCAAAAATATTTCATAAACTTAATATTGATACTAATGAAGTCTTAGAAGCCTCTTCAACAAAATGGAATTTTCATAAATATAAACCAGGATTAGTAGGTGGACATTGCATTGGTATTGATCCTTTTTATATGTCTTACTTGTGTCAAAAATTTGATCATAATCCTGTAATAATAACTTCTGGAAGAAAAATAAATGATTCTATGGCAAAGGATGCTGCTAACAGATTTTTTAATCTTTTAAATAAAAATTTTCAAAGTTCAAGCTTTAGAGTCTTAATTATTGGTATTACTTTTAAGGAAAATTGTAATGATATTAGAAATAGTAAAGTTTTTGATTTGATAAATACGTTAAAAGATCTTGGTTGTTTAGTAGATGTAACTGACCAAATAGTAGATAGTAAAATTATTTTTGAGAAAAAAAATTTAAGCTTGATTAAAAATCCATCTAAGAACTTATATGATGGAATTATCCTAGCGGTTCCTCATAAGATTTATGTTAATAGAGGAATTAATTATTTGAAATCATTTGGAAAGAAAGATCATATATTTTTTGATTTAAGAGGAGTTTTTAAAAAAAATCAATCTGATTTAAGACTTTAGATTTAACAATTATTAAAAAATACTGTTTAATAATTTAATATTAAGCAAGTTAAAAAATAAAAAAAATTTGTTAATTAAATTAGCTTTACTTAGTTATCAAGATTATCTATTAGAGGCTCTTAGTTCATTGTCTCGTGAATTTGATATTGATTTAGTTTATTCATCTACATTGGGTCATAAACATACCAAAAAAATTTACTCTTTATTTCCAAATTGTATAATTCATGATCAAATAAATGCCACCTTAGGAAAAGATCCTAATGGAAAAGCATATGATAAAGATATTTGTTGCCCAAGTACTTTGGAGTCTATTCAGAAGTATGAAATTGAAGCATTATCAATGCTTTCTAGACAAGAATATATTCAGGGATGCTTTAGCTTTGAAAAAAGAAGAATTTTATTTAAGAAAGTAGCTGGTTTCTGGGAGAGTTTATTTTTAACTAAAAAAATTAACTTATTAATACTTGAAGAGGAGCCTCATATTTTTAGTGATTATGTTGGTTATATAGTAGCAAAAGCATTGGGAATTAAAGTAATTTTCTTTTCAAGAATAACTGATGGGAGTAAGTGCTTAGTATTTGATTCACTCGAACAAGATAGTGAACCTATAAAACTTAATTTAAATAATAATGATGAGAAGGAATTGATTCAGAAAGAGCTCTCAGAAACATGGAATATCTTCCGTGGTGATTATAAACGATCTGAATTATTTCATTTATATGATCAAAAATACAAAGATTTAAATGAAGGATCTTTAAAATTTTTAATTAAGAAAAAAATTCGTAAATCTTTCAACTTTACTTTTGAATTTATAAAAAGATTATATAAATATTTAACGTTTAATAGAAAAAATAAAAAACTTTTTATAAGGTCTGCAGTTAGTGATTTTAAAATTAATCGTTATGGATCATATGATGAGATATCCTATCCAAAGTTTTTATTCCATAGATTATGTACTGTTATAAAGGCAACATTTTTGAAAAAGTATTATTCAAGAATTAGTCAAAAAGAAATCAAATCTAAGAAATATGTTTTTTTTGCACTTTCAACACAGCCTGAAAAAAGTACTTGTCCTATGGGAGGTTTATTTGATGATCAATATTATTTATGTGATTTAATTATTGAAAACTTGCCTGATGATTGGTCTCTAGTAATAAAAGAACACAAAACTCAATACTATAGAAAATTCCTAAGATGGGGATTTAGAAGGAGAAGTTTTAAACAATACAAAAAATGGAAAGATAATCCTAAAGTTGAATTAGCATCAATTGATTATGATACTTTTAAATTAATAGATAATTCAATGGCTGTAGCTACTGTTACAGGTTCAATTGGGCTTGAGGCTATTGCAAGAAAAAAACTTGTTTTAGCATTTGGGTCGCCAAATTATAGGATTCATAACTCTTTGAAGAAAATTAAATCTAAAAAAGATTTACAGAATATATTTTCAAATATTAATTATCATTATGAGAAAAATAATTTGAATGCTGATAAAAATGATTATTCATTTTTGGAAATTATTAGTAAAAATTGCATTAGGGGATACGTTGGGGGGGTAGCTAGGCATGAAAGTTTAAAAATTACGGAAAATCAAAATGCTAGATCTTATGAAAAATTTTTAAAAAAATTCTTTAAAAAATTTTATAGCGAAAATTAAACTTTCATATTTAGAATTTATTTACCAAACTGATCTGCCACCATCAATAACTAAATTATGCCCGTTAAGATATGAAGAAGCTTCAGAGCATAAGAACTGAATAGCTTCTCTATATTCATTCTTTGAGGCCATTCTTGAAAGTGGGATTCTTTCAGATATTCTCTTCACAAATTCTTCATCTTGATTATTAAAAATACCTCCAGGAGATAAGGCATTACATCTGACATTATTTTTATACCAATAAGTTGATAAGTATTTAGTAAGACCTATTAATCCAGATTTAATTACAGAATAAGTTATTGGTTTAACTGGTTGCTCTTTATCTTCGATTCCTTTTTTATTGTATATTCTATGGTCTGGAGCAATTATTGATAGATCTGAAGCAATATTTACTATGCAACCACCATTAAGTTTTTCGGCCATTAATGTACCAAAAACTTTGCTGCAAAGAAAAGCACCTGTTAGACCAATAGAAATCTCCTTATCCCATTGCAGTAAATTAAAATTTTCTAATCTGGAATTGTTAATATAGAAGCTATTTTTTTCTACTTTTGGATCCAAAGCAGCATTATTAATGAGGATGTTAATTTTTATATTTTTTGAAATTAATTTTTCACTTAATTTTATTATTGAAATTTCAGATGTAACATCCATTAAGAAATATGATATTTTTGAATTGAATTTATGAGCTGATATTCTCTTTTTAGCTTTTTCTAAATTTTCTAAACTTATATCCGTTAAAACAATATTGCAATTACATTCTAAAAGGGCTAAAGCATGTTCCTGTCCAAGAAGACCTGCGCCGCCTGTAATCAAAGCTGTTCTTCCTGATAGGTCAAATCTACTAGAAATCATAATAAAATAATTAACTTTTAATTTGGCCACCATCGGCACACCAAATTGAACCAGTTACAAATTTAGCTTGTGATGAAGATATATAAAAAACAATATTTGCGATATCTTCGGGAGTTCCAAATGTATTAAGTGGGACGTTATCTTTAAGATAATTTTCTACATTAAATTTATCTTTTTTAAGTTTTTCTTCCCAGACTGATCCTTCAAAAAGAATATTTCCCGGAGTTATACCATTAATTCTAATTCCATCTTTTGCAAGGGTTCTTGATATGCATTTTATATAATAATTAAGGGCAGATTTTGCTACAGAATAAGTTAATGGAGCGCCATCTATAACCTCAAGGGCACATATAGAAGATATACAAACAATGTTCCCTTTTGATTTGGAAAGATATTTCCTAGATGCCTCAATTACATTAGTTGCGCTGAATAAGTTTAAAGATAAAGATCTTTTCCATTCATCCAAGTTTTCTAAACCAGGTTTAACTGATTTACCATTACCAACATTGCATACAACAATATCTAATGAACCCAATTTTTCATGAACCTTATCAACAATATTTTTAGAGATAATTTCTGAGGTTACATCTCCATGAACTGCCAAGAAGTTACTCTCATGTTTACATAGTAATTCAAGATCAGAATTACTTCTAGAATTTATTGCTACTTTATGCCCATTAGTAGCGAATTTTTTTGCAATAGCTAATCCTATTCCTTTGGACGAACCAGTAACTAGAACATTTTTTTTATTATTATTATTCATTTAATTTTAAAAAGATTAAATATAATTTAAAATTAATTCTTCCATCGTTTTTTTGTAATTATTAATTAAATCAAAATCCTTTTTGTTATGTGATCTTGCGGTTTGCAAAATTATATTTCCATCATATTGGTATTTAGAAAGAAGTTTAAAAACTAATTTAAAATTTACATCTCCTTCAAATATAGGTACTGATGAACCATTAAATACCCTATCTTTAATATGAACATTCATTATTCTATCTCCATATGTTTTAAATTCTTCAATAGGATTAAATCCTAATGAAGCACTATTACCAGTATCATAATTTATTCCAAAACATTTTTTAGGAAATTTATCTATGAAATTAATATATTGCATAGGTGAAAAATCCGATTCAAAAATTATTTTAAGTCTCAATTTATTTAAAAATTCAATTTCTTTTAATAATGTTTCAACTAGAATTTCCTCTTGTTTATCATTTTCAATACTTCCATTATCTACGAGAGGGATAACTATTAGTTCAATGCCAACTTTGCTTGAAGCATTAAAAATTTCTTTCATATAATTAATTAATTCAACTCTTTTATCTATACTTTTTTCCTTCCAAAATGGTTTTTGCATAAAGCAATCACCAGTTAAAGATTTTGTCTTAAGAGAATACTTTTTTGATAGGTGAATTATTTCTTTTTGTTCTTTTTTTAAAAGAAGTGGATTTACGTAATTATCATCATAATCAATTGTCCACTCCATTATTTGAAGGTCTAATAAATTGGCAAGTTTAAACTCATTTTGCCAATTATCCTTTGGAAAGGATTGAATCTTACCATTAATCATTGGAGATAGTCTGCCTTGCATAAATCCTATTTGGATAACCATAATTTAAAATTTTTAATAAATATAATTAATGGAGAAATAATATTTTCATTTAACTTTTTAAATTATCTAATAAATAGATAGTTTTATTAAAAATAATATATATATATATTATATATGCATTATTATTATATTTTATTGTTATTAACTTTTTCGAAGTTATTATAATCTTCTTTAATTAAAGCGTCAGAAGAAAGATAATTAAATGATGCCCAAATATTTGAATAAATAAAATAAAGACAAGAGGAGGTGAATTATGAATAAACGTAGTTAAATTTTATTGAATTTGCTATTGAAAGATTTTTACTAAGAGCACAAGATATTAACAAATCTATTGATCCAGTACTATTTAATGCGAATAAGATTGTTTTTGTCAAAACTTCATAAATATTAGTAATCTTAGCATGCTATTAATTATAATAAGATAATTGAATTAAGTTATATATATCATGAGAATATTAGCTGTGATCCCTGCCAGAGGAGGATCTAAAGGTATCCCAAATAAAAATTTAGCAAAATTAGGTAACTATTCCTTAGTAGCAATTGCAGTTAAGAACGCACTTAACAGTTTATGTTTTACCAAGGTGCATGTATCCACTGATAGTCAACTTATACAGGAAGAAGCAATTAAATATAATGCTGATTGTTCATATCTTCGCCCTGCCGAAATCTCAACTGATAAATCAAGTACTTATCAAGCATTAGAGTATTGTTTATTAAAAGAAAAAGAATTAGGTAATAACTACGACGCAATATGCGAACTTCAGCCAACATATGTTTTTAGAGGTTCAAAAATAATAGTTGATGCTATTAATATTTTTAAAAAGAATCAAAAATATTTTAATTCACTTTTAACAATTTCAAAAATTGATAGTACAGCTCATCCAAATTACATTTTAAAAATGAATGATAAATGTTTGATTGAATATGGTAAATCACCTCCTGAAAGTTTTAATAGACATACCTTATCAAGCGTATATTCTATGTTGGGTATATTAATCATTAGTAAAACGGATGTATTTTTGAAAACAAAATCTCTTTTCAACAATCCAACTTTTGGTTTTCATATTAAAGATCCTAAAAATTTATGGGATATTAATCAAATAAATGATTTAGAAATTGCAAGATCTATTTTAGATATTAATGAAAATATTCTTTTTGAATAAAAATTAATTTGAATTAAAATCTAATTTTTATTTTTTTTATAGTATGGATCTATCATGTTTTTCATATTAAAACAATATAGTAAGGCGAAAAAAACGAATATTAATGATAGGCAAAATAAAATAACCTTACCTTTTACATCAAAAAGAAACAAGGCAAAACAAGCAGAGATTTGAGTAAAAGTGAATAGAATTATTGCACTATTTCTTTCGTTAATTCCTCTGGAAAGTAATTTATGGTGTAAATGCCTCCTGTCGGGGAAAAATGGAGATTGTCCATCATTTATTCTCAAAATTATTACTTGGGTCATATCTATTATGGGGATTAAAAATAGTGTAAATATTATATAAATAGGAAAGATTTTCATATTTTCTGAAGAAGTATTTTCTATTAGAAAACTATATTGATTTTGAGATAGTCCGAATATCGATAAAGTACTTAATGTCCCTCCGAGTAAATATGATCCACAATCACCCATGAGAATCCTTGCTGGGTATACGTTATATCTAAGAAATCCAATTGTACTACCTGCAAGTGCGCAAGATATTAAGGCTAAATTAAACTGACCTCTACTCATAAAAATTATCCCTAAGGCAACACAAACAATGAAAGATATACCTGAAGCTAATCCATCTAAACCGTCCAACCAATTAAATCCATTAGTTAGTCCTACTATCAAAAAAACAGTTATTAAATAAGAAAAAATTTGTGGCAGAAAAACAACTGAATTTGATAAATGAAAAGGAAAAAATTCTAACCCGACAAAATTAACACCAGTTTCATATAAATAACTAGCTACCGTAAACTGTAAGCCAAGTTTTATGAAAGGTTTTAATTTAAAAAAATCATCACTTAACCCAATTAAAAAAAATAAAAAAGAAGATATTATTATTAGTCCTGTTGGCTCAAGATCATTAAAAATATAAAAATTTTTAAAGCCAAACAAAACAGAATAGTATGATATTAAATATCCTATGAGAATCCCTAAGCCACCAATACGTACTAAAGGGAATTTATGATGTTTTCTTTCATCAGGAAAATCTAAAATTTTAAATTTTTTACCAACTTTATCTATTATTGGGATGCTAAGAGCAGAAAAAGATAATGATAAAATGAAAGT
>CACGGL010000030.1:0-8022 GCA_902572595.1 uncultured Prochlorococcus sp. | reverse complement strand
TATCAACTTTTCTTCTATGCAATAATGAATATCTTCAGAAGGTGGACCAGGAGAAAATTTACCCTCTAAATACTCAACTTTTATTAACTCTAGACCATTAATAATTTGAGAAGTTTCAGAAGAGGATAAAACTTTTGTTTTGCCAAGCATTTTCGCATGAGCAATCGAACAATCTAAATCTTCTAAAATAAGATTTCTATCAAAACCAATTGATGCATTAAACTTTTCAATAAAAGGGTCAAGTGCATTATCGAACCTTTTACTCCAAACTTTTACCATATCAATTAGTAACTTTAAGTATCTCTAATAAAGCATTTTTTTATATAAGTGACAAAAAATATCTATTTCAATTGAAAAATAACCATCGAGGCATCATCTTCCAGATGTCTATTTTGTCCTGTAAAGTCATCTAATTTTTTAAATATTTTATTTAAAATTTCTTGAGATGTATAAGATTGCTTGCATAATTTTGTGAGAGTTTTAATTAATCTTTCCTCCTCAAATCTTTGCCCTAGAGAATTAGAAGTATCAATTACTCCATCTGTGTAATAAAGAACTAAATCATTTTGATTAAGCTTGATTTCACCACAATCATATTCAGCGTCTTTTTGTAGTCCAAGAACAAATCCTTCTGAATCTAATTTAATAATTTTCTGCTCTGAACTTTTCCAAAGCAGAGGAGGATTATGTGCTGCATTAGCGAATCTCAATTTTCTAGTTCTAGGGTCATAATCTGAATAAAATAAAGTCACAAATCTATGTGATTGATTTAAATCATTAATTGCTAATTGATTCAAATCATGCAAAATTCTATCTGGAGGTAAACCTGTAAGAATCTCTGCACGTAGCATTCCTCTTAACATGGTCATTAAAAGACCGGCTGGAATTCCTTTACCCATGACATCACCTATTACGAAAGCCCATCTTGATTTTTCCTTTCTTTTTTCAGAGATATTCGTCTTTAAGCACATAAAATCATAGTAATCACCACCGAGCTGAAGAGCTGGTCTACAATGTGCAGCTAAATCTATACCATGGATAATTGGGCAATAATCCGGTAGTAATTGAGATTGAATTTCAGCACCAGTGGAAATTTCTCTATCTACATTTTCATGCTTTTTCTTTGTTCTGATTAAGTAGTGATTTTCTAATCCAATAGCTAAACAATTTTCAATAAAATTAAAATTACGATCTTCAGTAATGGACAGCCTAGAGACATCCTTGCTAAAAATATAAATAAATCCTCTACATTTACCCCTAGATAGTATTTTTTTTGTTTCAATCTTATATTCTTTAAAATTAGTTTTTAAAGTATTTTCAAAAGTTAAAATATCTTTTATTTTAAAATTTCTTGAAAATTGAAATTGATTTAAAAAAGTATTAATTTCTTCTTTAATTGTTAAATATTCATCAATAGCAGAAATTTTTATATTTTCGTTCCATATCTCTCCCTCATAATTTAGAGGAATAATTAATATTATATTCTCAATAAAAATATGTTTAAAAATTAAGCATACATAATCCAATAATTTATTTATGTTGGAAAATGATTTTAAATAGTATGCTAATGAAGATGCAATTTCAGCAAATTTATATTTGTTTTGTAAACCTACTTTAGGTTCATTTTCTAAAAATTTTTGGATAGATTTATTCGAAAATATTTTTTCTTTTTGATTATTTTTCAAAACAAACCTAATACATAAATAAGTTTTAACATTAAATTTCAGTTTTTAAAAAAAATTAATTAAATTTTTATTTATCTGCAAGCATAGCCTCTACAAATTCATAACTATTAAATGGTCTCAAATCTCTTATACCTTCTCCAGCTCCAATAAATCTTATAGGCAAATTTACTTCTTCAGATACAGCTAAAGAAACTCCTCCTCTAGAAGTGCCATCTAATTTAGTAATAATTGCTCCACTTAAATCTGCTGATTTAGCGAAACTTTTTGCTTGTTTTAAGCCATTTTGGCCCTGACTTGCATCTAAAACTAATAATGATTCAACAATTGCATCTGGAACCTTTTTATCAATAATTTTTTTTATTTTTGCTAATTCATCCATCAAATTATTTTTTGTTTGCAATCTACCCGCTGTATCAACGAGTAATAAATCAACATTTCTTTTTTTTGCAGAATTAATTGCATCAAAAACTACAGCAGCTGGATCAGCATTTTTAGATTGATTAGATATAACGTCAACATTACTTCTATCTCCCCACACTTTAAGTTGTTCTACTGCAGCAGCTCTAAAAGTATCGGCAGCAGCTATCAGAGTTTTATAATTACTTTTTGATGACAAATATGCTAATTTTCCTAATGTTGTAGTTTTACCAACACCATTAACGCCTACTAATAACCAGACATTTAATTTACCCTTTTGGGGAACCAAAAGATCAGAGCCCGAATTTTTTATTGGTTTATCGATAATTAATTTTAATTCCTTCTTTAAGAATTTTATTCCTGCTTCTCCACCCACGACTTCCTCATTTAATTTTGTTCTTAAAGAACTTATAACTTTATCGGTTGAATCAATCCCCACATCAGCTCTTATTAATAGAGTTTCTAAATCATCAAGAGATTCAGGAGTAAGAGGATCATCTCCTAATTTATCCAATAATTCAGTAACAAATCCTTTTCGGGTTTCTTCTAATCCTCTCCTTAATTTAGTTAACCAATCAATTTCATCAATCGATATTTGATTTATTTTTTTTCCTTGAGCAGCTAATATCATTGCAGACCAAGTAAAATTATCATCAAATTTTCCTAATTCGGGTTCAGTAATATTTTTAGACTTTGCAGGAATATCTTCTTTATTAGGAATATCAATAAATTCTTGCTTTTGCTCTTCTTGTTTCTCTAATTCTTGCTTTTGCTCTTCTTGTTTCTCTAATTCTTGCTTTTGCTCTTCTTGTTTCTCTAATTCTTGCTTTTGCTCTTCTTGTCGTTTTTTTAAAAGTGCATAAGCTTGTGCAGCCCATTCACGAGAATTATCAGAATCAGTATTAGTCATTATTATCTATAGTTCGTAATTAAAATTTTCTAAATACTATTTATTTATATCAAATAATTATGACAATTAAATTGTTTGTAATCTCCTTAAAACTCCATTAATAAATTTTCTTCCTTGCAAATCACTATATTTATTAGCCAAATTAACAGCCTCATCACAAGCAACAGCGACAGGTGTGTTCAAAAAATTGATATCCACGTAAGCAAGACGCAGAATATCCCTATCAATTCTTGGTAATCTTTTTAATCTCCAGCCATCCATTACTTGATCAATATCAGAATCAATACTTTTAAGATTATTAACTATATTACATATCCTTTGATTTACATCCTCTCTAATATCTATTTGACCGCTAGAAACAATTAATTTTGGAAATTCTAAAGTAACAGACAGTGTATTCATTACCGTTTCAATTTTTGTCAGAGATTTTTTTAACTCATCTCGAACATTTGAATAAGAGGAATCAACACCTTCTTGCAATTCACTATCTAATATTTTTTGTGAAGCATTTTCTAACTCTAACTCGCAATTATCTAATTCCTCTCTGCAATGGTTTATTAGAGAATCCAAAGCAGATTCAAAAATTTCCTCTATCTGAAATTTATTTAATTTATAATCACCTTTATCTTTTATAAGGCCAAGAGAAATTAAAGATAATTCTCTAGCAAGGGATCTATTATGCATCAATTAAGAAGAAGTATTAGTGGAAGCTCGTAATTGAGAGAACAATTTTGAAAATGTTGGATTTGAGGTGTTATTTTTCTCATCTGGATTAACTATCCCAGCAGAAATTATTGTTCTAAAAGCATCTTCAACAGAAATATTCAAATCTTTAACAGAAGCCTCAGGAACTAGTGTATACCAGCCAGTAGTTGGGTTTGGTGCTGTAGGGATGAAAACACTAAGTAACTTTTCTTCCAATTCTGGCTGTAGTGAAGGTCCTACGTCACCAGTTACAAAACCTACACTATAAAGTCCCTCACGAGGATATTCAACTAAAACAACTCGTCTAAATCTATTTGATTTATTACTTAAGAAAGTTTCTAGCAATTGTTTAAGAGTTTTATAAACCGCTCCAGCTACTGGAATTTTTGATAAAGTACCCTCTCCAAATTCTAATAACCATCTTCCTACAAAATTTCTGGCCATCAAGCCAATAAGCAAAATAGCTAATAAAGGAACCGTTAAACCTAAGGTGAGATTTATTAAATCTTGTAATAAAGGATTTAAAGTAATAAAAGGATTTAGTTGCTTTGGGACTGAGGTAACTAACGTTAAAACAAATTTACTAACTAACGATGACAGCCAAATTGTTGTTGCTAAGGGTATTACAACTAACAACCCAGCAATAAGATCATTTTTGAGATCTTGTTGAAGCCTAGATCCTAAATTCGAATCTTGATTTTGATTAGATTCAACCAAAATAACGTTTTAACTATATTAACTTTACTAATAATTTAACTGTTTTTACCAAGTTAGGATATATTTTTCTTAAATATATCTATTTTATTTATAAGTTTTTTCTCCCAAATATAACTTTAAAAAGAAATACTATTAAAGAAAAAAATGATTGATACGATTCAAGACAAAAAAGAAACAAGCAAAAAATTAAAAGAAAAAGCTATTTTTGAAGGTTTTACAGTTGCTGGAATAGCTTCAATCCCAGGAAGTACACGCGTAAAATTAAGAACTAATGCATTAGAAAGATGGTTATCAAATAATTATCATGCTGAAATGAAATGGATGGAAGCAGAAAAAAGAAAAAATATAGGCTCACTTTTTGAAGATGCAAAAAGTGTTTTAAGTGTTGGATTTACTTATATTAATTCACAAAACAGAAACAACAATTTCCTCAAGGTAGCTAAATTTAGCCAAGGTGAGGATTATCATAAAGTGATTCACAAAAAATTGAACAATATTGGTAAATGGATCAACGTTGAAATCCCTGATTGCAAATGGAAAATATGTGTTGATACCTCTCCTCTTCTTGAAAAAGCATGGGCGGAAGAAGCAGGGATTGGTTGGATAGGTAAAAATAGTAATTTAATAAGCAAAAAAAATGGTTCTTGGCTTACTTTGGGTTTTATTATTCTCACAAAAGATTTAATACCAGATAAACCTCATCAATCACTTTGTGGAAAATGTGATATCTGTATTGAACATTGTCCCACAAAGGCAATTGTAGAACCATTTGTAATACAATCAGATTTGTGCATTGCATATCACACAATAGAGAGCAGAGATAAAACTATTCCAAAGAAAATAGAAAAAAATTTAGGTGGATGGGTTGCAGGATGTGATATTTGTCAAGATGTTTGTCCATGGAATAAATCAGTGCCATATAACAATAATAATGAAACCAAGCCGAAAGAATGGATTAAAAATCTTAATATTGAATCCCTCAATTGGGACGATAAAACGTGGCAAGAAAATCTTAAAGGAACTACTTTAAAAAGAATTAAACCATGGATGTGGAAAAGAAATATACAAGCAAATATAAAGAATAAAAAAATTAAAATATGAAGTCGTTTTTAAAAAAAACAATCTGGATCTCCTTGATCTGTTTTAATTTTTTTCAAATAGAAATAGTTCGAGCAATAGTTCCCTATTATTATTTCCCAACAATAAAAAATTTACAAAAGCAAAGTTTATATATTGGCAAAAATGCATATCAACTACTTTTTTTTGGCCAATATGAAGACAGTCTTAACTTAGCAAAATTAGCAGTAAAAATAAATGCAAAAGATGAAAAACTATGGTTGATTTTGGCTGAAGCACAAATAGCTAACAAAGAATATAAAAACGCATTAAGTTCTCTAAATAAAGCAGAACAGATCAATTCAAATATTAGCGAAATATATTTTGCTAAAAGTAATGTTTACTTAAAAATTTCTCAACAGACAAAAGCAAAGAATGCGCTAGAAAAAGGAATAAAGATTGAGCCCAATAACCACAAAGCTATTTTTCAGTTAGGAAATATTTTGTTAATGGAAAAAAATTATTTGGGAGCAATAAAATTGTTTGAAAAATCTATAAAAATCAAACCTGATTTCTGGCAATCAATAAATAATCAAGGTTTAGCTTATTTCGAAAAAAACAAAGTGAATCTCGCAATCAAACTTTTTGAAAGTGCAATCTCAATCGAGGAGAATGCTGAACCATTATTAGGCCTAGCCGCATGTATAAATATCCAAAATAATAAGTTAGCAATTCAGCTAGCAAAAAAAGCTTTGGATAAAGATCCCAAATATGTTAATTATGACTATAGAAAAGAACAGTTATGGGGAGAAAAATTACAAGCCTCTACAGAAATTCTTTTACAAAATGAACAACTAAAAAAAGATGTGATACTGGCAAAATCCAAAATAAGTGAATCATCTTAATGTTCAATACTGGTAATTATTTTTTTACCTATTAGTCTTAATTTAGTTAATTAATAATTATTCAATCTTGCGCTCCAATGGATAAGAAAAAATTTACTTCCATCTCGCTTCAAGAAGAAATGCAACGTTCTTATTTGGAGTATGCTATGAGCGTCATAGTTGGACGTGCGTTGCCTGATGCAAGAGATGGTCTTAAGCCTGTACAAAGAAGAATCATATTTGCGATGTATGAATTAGGTTTAACTCCTGATAAACCATTCAGGAAGTGTGCAAGAGTTGTTGGAGATGTACTTGGAAAATACCATCCTCATGGAGATCAAGCAGTTTACGATGCATTAGTAAAACTGGTACAAAATTTCTCAACTAAATATCCTACTCTAGACGGCCATGGAAATTTTGGATCAGTGGATAATGATCCACCGGCAGCAATGAGATATACTGAGACCAGATTAGCTCCAATAGCTCATAAAGGATTTCTTGAAGAAATTGGATCAGAAACAGTAACCTTTTCAAATAACTTTGACGGTTCTCAAAAAGAACCAGATGTTCTTCCAGCCCAACTTCCATTTTTATTGTTGAACGGCTCATCAGGTATTGCTGTTGGCATGGCAACAAATATTCCGCCTCACAATCTAGGCGAAATTGTAGATGGTTTAGTTGCCTTAGTTAAAAATAAAGATATTAGCGATAAAAAACTTTCTAAAATTATCAAAGGACCTGATTTTCCTACAGGAGGAGAATTAATTTATAGTCATGCAATAGAAGAACTTTATCAAACTGGAAAAGGATCTATATCGATAAGAGGAGTTTTAAATACGGAAGAGATAAATTTAGGCAAAGGTAAACATAAAAAGAATGCAATAATCATTACGGAACTTCCTTACCAAATTAATAAAGCAGGTTGGATTGAAAAACTCGCAGAACTTGTTAATTCAGGCAAGATTATTGGGATATCTGATATTAGGGATGAGAGCGACAGAGATGGAATGAGAATTGTAATAGAACTAAAAAAAGATTCTAATTCTGAACTTGTCATTTCTAATTTATATAAAAAAACAGCTCTCCAAACAAACTTTGGCGCAATATTCTTAGCTTTAATTAAAGGCAAACCTGTACAACTTAATTTGAAAAAATATCTCAACTATTTTCTTGAATTTAGAGAAGAAACAATTAGAAAAAGAACTTTTTATTTTCTAAAAAACACTCTTGATAAGCTAGAAATATCAGAAGGTTTATCTAAAGCTACAAAAAACATAAAAAAAGTTATCTCAATTATTGAAGAATCAGAAAATTCTGTGCAAGCTAGATCAAAATTAGTAGAAAATTTTTTCTTAAGTGAAAAACAGGCAAATTCGGTTTTGGATATGCCACTAAAAAAATTAACAAATCTAGAAAAAAATCAAATTGATAACGATATAAAAAATTTAGAAGAAAAAAAGAATTATTTTCAAAAATTATTGAACGAAAGAGAATTATTACTTGAATTACTTATAGAAGAATTATTAAAATTAAAGACAAAATATAATGTTATACGTAAAACAAAAATAATTAAAAATATTAATCAAAATGATGAATTAGAAACGCTCAATAATCAAATATTAGAGGACTTTATAAATAAAAAAACAAA
>CACGGL010000029.1:0-8032 GCA_902572595.1 uncultured Prochlorococcus sp. | reverse complement strand
ACAACTGGAATAAGCATAAATAGATTGCATCAAATTCTAGCTGTTATTGAAAAACACGTAGGGATAAAATTATCTGAATTTGATTGTTATATAGCTACTGGTGGGGGTTTTGAGATTAATGATCCATCATCTGACTTAGGTGTAGCAATATCAATTTTATCAAGTTTGAAAAATATTCCTCCTTTGGCAAATAGCTCATTTATTGGGGAATTGGGTTTGAGCGGTCAGGTTAGAAAATCGAATAACCTTCGAACAAAGATAGAAGAAGCTATAAGATTAGGAATCAAAAATATCGTAGTGCCAAAACTAGAGGAAGAACTAAATAATAATTTTCAAAATTTAATAAATATTAAAGAGATATCTAATATTAAAGAAGCAGTTGACTATTCTTTATCAGATTAAAAAATTAGAGATACATATCGATTGAACTTCTTCCTGAGTTTTTCAACCAATTCTCAATATCTAGATAACCACCAGGATATAATCTAACTGCTTTAGACCAGACTTCAGCAGCTTTATCAAACCAAATATCTCTCTGATCTAAATCACCATTTTGCTCAGCATATCTTCCCCTTTTTTCGTAAATCAAACCTATATTTTTAAGGCATGATGGCTGTTTAGGATTTTCTACTAATGCTTTTTCATAAGTTTCAATAGACAAATCCTCTTCACCATTACTCATATAAATTATTGCCATATTTTTTAAAGTTTCACCCCTATCAATTTTATTTTCTTCAAGTAGTAGACTCTCCTTGTAATACTCTAATGCCTCAGAATAATCCCCATTATTTTGTGCAGCTAGGCCATCTCTATAATATATGTATGCTTTTTTTTCTTTCTCTGCGATAGGCATTATTTTAACTATTGATTCAGCAATTACAGTAAAAGCTTTATCGATAAAATTGTCTCTGTTTTGATTACTAGGCACCGCTCTGAACTAATAAAATTAATATAGTAATTTAAAAAATAACTATTTAAAAAGTCTATTACATTTATTATTATAGTTAAAAAATAGGTCAAGCATTAATTTGCTTCAATCGTAAAAAATATGGAAAGCATTCAATTAAGCATTACAGGAATGAAGTGCGGAGGTTGTGTTAGTACTGTTGAAAAAATATTAAATAATTCTGATGGTATTGAAAATGTTTCTGTAAACTTACTAACTGAAAGTGCATATTTTGAAATTACCCAGAAACATATAGAAATAGACGCAGTTCTCAAAAATCTAAAAGAAAATGGTTTCCCATCAAAGATTTACATAAATGATTTTTCAAAAAAAATAAATAAGGCAGAATTAGAAAAAAAAAAGAAGTGGAATAATCAATGGAAAAAACTAACTTTTGCTTTATTACTTTTATTATTTTCAGGTTTAGGTCATCTAGCGGAAGGAAAATATATAAGTTTTCCGATATTAGGTAACATATTTTTTCACGCTTCATTAGCAACATTAGCTCTATTATTTCCTGGCAGAGGAATAATTATTAATGGATTTAAATCATTTATTAAGAACCGTCCTGATATGGATTCTTTGGTAGCTCTTGGAGTAACTAGCGCATACATAACAAGTCTTCTATCCTTAATAGTTCCTGCCACTGGTTTTCCTTGTTTTTTTAATGAACCAGTTATGCTGTTAGGCTTCATATTGATTGGGCGTTTCTTAGAGGAAAGAGCAAGATACCAAACTGGTTCATCCATTGGGGAGTTATTAGATCTTCAACCTGAAATAGCAAATATCTACACAGAAGATAATCAAATAAAATCAATAAGAGTAAACACTTTAAAACCTAATCAAGAGATTCAAGTTTTAGCAGGAGACAGAGTACCTGCTGACTGCATTGTTACTCAAGGTAATTCATATGTTGATGTTTCACATATCACTGGAGAATCCAAACCTATCGAGGTAAAAGAAGGCGAAAATTTATCTAGTGGGTCTTTAAATCTTAATTCAACTCTTAGACTTAAAGTACAAAAGGTGGGAGGAGATTCTACTCTTGCAAAACTAGTAAATCTTATTGAGTCTGTAAACGCTAGAAAACCTCGCATTCAAAGAATTGCTGATGAAATTGCAGGCAAATTTACTTACTTTGTACTTATTTTTGCTACTTTAACATTCTTCTTTTGGTGGAAGGGGGCAAGAAACATTTGGCCAGATTTATTAAGTCATAATCATCAATTCATCACTCACTCAAGCCATACACTTCATAGTTCGCTTGGTAGTAATGCTGAGAATTTCCTTAGTTTAGCCATTCAATTATCAATTGCTGTTTTAGTAATAGCTTGTCCTTGTGCATTAGGTTTAGCCACCCCAACTGTAATAACTGTCGCATCAGGTAAAGCAGCAAAAAAGGGAGTTTTATTTAAAGGCGGGGACAAAATAGAGATGGCTTCAAAAATTAATCACATTATTTTTGACAAGACAGGTACATTAACAAAAGGTAAGCCTTTCATCGTTAATTATAAAAATAATGATGATTATTCTTTTTTATTAAGAATAGCTGCCAGCTTAGAAAAGGAAAGCAGACATCCAATCGCAGATGCGTTAATTCGAGAAGCAAAAAAACAAAATTTAAGTTTATTCCCAATAAAAAAAATTGTCACTCATTCAGGCCGAGGTATTTCGGGAGAACTAGAGTCAATTGATGGACTTATTAATATTGGAAATATTGAATGGCTACTAAGTAAAGGAATAATTATTGATAGTGATGCAAAAAAAGTAATTGAAAATGAAGAGACAAAAACGAACACTATTATTGGAGTAAGTATCAATGATAAGTTATTAGGCTTTATCTTCCTAGGAGATTTACTCAGAGATGATTCAATTAAAACAGTTCAAAATTTAAGAAAAAACAAATTTAAAATTAATATTTTAAGTGGAGATAGGAAACAAACAGTTTTAGCTTTAGCAAAAAAAATTGGTTTTAAAGAAACAGAAGTAAAATGGGATCTTCTTCCTGAAATGAAGCTAAAGACTATAGAAAATTTAAAAATTGATAATAAAGTAGCAATGATTGGTGATGGTATTAATGATGTCCCGGCCTTAGCAGCCTCAGACTTAGGAATTGCGGTGGGATCAGGGACTCAAATAGCCAAGGCAAATGCAGATGTAGTATTGATGGGAGATCAACTAAATGGATTACCCTACGCCTTAAATCTTGCAAAAAAAACTATAAGAAAAATAAAGCAAAATCTAACATGGGCTTTTGGTTATAACTTACTAGCTATACCTTTAGCAGCCGGCATGTTATTCCCTAAATACGGTATTCTTCTTAGTCCCTCAATAGCAGCATTATTGATGGCTATTAGCTCTATTACAGTTGTAATTAATGCTTTATCTTTGGATTAAATGAAAGGAAAATTTATAGTTATTGAGGGTATTGATGGATGTGGTAAAACTACCCAAATAGATGAACTATCTAAATGGCTTCCTAATAGCGGTCTAATAAAGAAAGGGTCTAAATTAATCACAACTAGAGAACCTGGAGGCAGTCTTTTAGGAAAAAAACTTAGAGGACTGATTCTTGATAATAATGAAAATAACAAGCCTTCATCTCTTGCAGAATTATTTCTTTATTCAGCGGATAGAGCTGAACACATTTCCAAAATTATTTCACCTGCTTTAAATAAAAATGATTGGGTAATAAGTGATAGATTTTCCGATTCCACACTGGCTTATCAAGGTTATGGAAGAAATATAAATTTAGAAATAATTAAAAATATTGAATCTATTGTGTGTCAAGGAACATCTCCAGATCTCACTTTCTTCCTAGAAATTTCTCCAGAAGAGAGCATATTCCGAAGAAAAAATGAAATTCCAGACAGAATAGAATCAGAAGGTATTAGATTTTTAGAAAAAGTAAATGAAGGCTTCAAACTAATTGCCAAACAAAAAAACTGGAAAGTAATATCTGCTTCACAAAATATTAAAACTATTTCTAATCAAATTAAAGAGACTTTGCTAAACAATTTTTCTAATAACAAATGATTGAGGATAAAAAAAATAATTTTTTCTTGAATGAAGAAGTTAATACTATTCTTGAGAACATAATTAAAAACAAATCATTGGCTAATGGTTATATATTTTATGGTGCTGAAGGATTAGGCAAAAAGCAAACTGCTCTTCAATTTATAAAAGAGATTTTCAAACAGTATTCACCAAGCGAAAATGTTGAAGAGAGAATTACAAACAATAACCATCCTGATGTTTTAATTATTGAACCTGATTATCTTTTAGCAACAAAAAGTTCAGGAAGTTTAGATCTTGAAAAAACAATAAAAAGTGGGTCTGAGATTATTAAAATTGCTCAAATACGTAATATCAAAACTTTTCTTAGTCAAAAATCAATAAACTCAGAAAAAAAAATTGTTTTGATTACTGATGCACACCTTTTAAATGAAGCAGCCTCAAATTGCCTCTTAAAAACCTTAGAAGAACCTAGTAACGGCATTTTTATTTTACTAACATCTAAATTAAACCTTCTTTTAGATACAATTATCTCAAGATGTCAAATTATCAGATTTCGATCTTTTTCTAGTAAAAAAATAAAGACAATTTTAAAAGAATATTTAGATACTTCTAAATTAAAGATCAATACAAATTCAAAATTTGAAGATTTAATAAACTCTGCAAATGGATCTCCAAATCAATTATTGAAAAATATTGAAATTTTGAATGATTTTTCAGATGAAATTATAAATAAATTGGATTCTCCCATTAAAAATAGTCTAGAAATATTAGAAATATCTAAATCAATATCTGAAAAATTAGAAATTTCTCAACAGATTTGCTTAGTAAATTTAATTCAAACAATCTGGTGGAGAAAAACAAAAAATATCGGTTTGGTTAAAAAACTTGAAAATTTAAAATATCTCCTAAGAAGAAGCATCCAACCAAAGTTGGCATGGGAAATAGCTTTTTTAAAAATTTCAATAGAAGATATTTGAGATTAATCTACTGCAGAATTTATCAAGTCAGGATTTCTTGCTTGAATGAACTCTTGCCTAGCAGTTTCCACTTGAGAACCAATGGGTAATTCGAGACAATATCCTGCACCGTATACAGTCTTTATATAGATTGGTTTGCGTGGATCGGGTTCAAGTTTAGTGCGTAAATGTCTAATATGAACTCTTATTGTCTCAATGTCATCATCAGGTTCATATCCCCATACTTCTTTAAGAATTAATGCTGGTGATACAGTTTGACCATGTCTCTGCAAAAGACAATGAAGAAGTTCAAATTCAAGATGCGTTAACCTAACAGGAGATTCAAACCATATAGCTTCAAATCTTTCCGGAACAAGAGTTAAAGGGCCATAATTTAAAATTTCTTGCTGGTTACTGGAATTTAACTGTGCTCTATTAGTTCTTCTTAATAAAGCTTTTATGCGTACATGTAGTTCTTCTAAATCGAATGGTTTAGTAATGTAATCGTCTGCTCCAGAATTAAACCCAGTAACTTTATCTTTCAAGCCGCCTAACGCAGTTATCATCAAAATTGGTATATTCGATGTTCTTTCATCTCTTCTTAGTCGCTGGCATAAAGTTAAACCATCAACACTTGGTAACATTAAATCCAAAAGGATTAAATCTGGTGAATATTGAAGAGCTAATGCTTGTCCTTTAATTCCATCTTCAGCTTTTTGGACATCGAAACCAGAATGTTCTAAATGCCTAGCCACCAGTTCACGCATATCACGATCGTCTTCAATTAAAAGGATTGAAATTTTCATATTTATCAACTATTAAATTAAAATTAAGTTTTAGTAATATGATTCTCTCAAGAATTTATAAAGATTGCTGAATTACTGTAAACAATTTTATCAATTAGATTTATCAAATAACTTTGTGGTAGTAATGGATTAGATAGAAATTATAAATTTTGCAAAAGTTGAAATTTTAGAATTTCTTTCGATTCTATTTACTTTTTCTTAATAATCAGAGGATTATTAGAAAAAATTAATGGTTTAAATTGAAAAAATATCTAATTCAGTTTGCCATTGTAATTCTTAGAAAAATTGAATTAAATGGAGATTTTCAGTTTTAAATAAGAATTAACTAAGTTTAAAATTTTTAATTTCTCCAAAATGTTTAAACTCATAATTTTGTCTATATTAAAAAAAATTTAAGTATCTATGAAAAAGAAGTCTATTATCTATTCAGATTTATCCAAAAAACAACTAGAAACTCTTAAAGAACTTTACATTCAAAAAAAAGTTGAATCGATGAGTCATCAAGAACTTAAACAATATGTATTAGAAATTATTTCTCATCAGATCAACGATACGATTGGCAAAGAAGAGGAAATGGAAGCATGGAGAGAAATGTCAGATTTTTTTGGAGAACAATTTGAAATCAATATCTTAGAAATTCAAACAAAATACATTGACGATAAAAACGAAATTGAAACAGAAATAGATTCTCAGAAGCAAAGAATAGAATTCCTTGAAAGGAATAATTTGGATCAAGAGAAAAAGGATATGTGGGATGACTAGAATTTCATTAATGGTGTATTAATTCAAACGATGTAAACAAAAATATGTCTTAATTTTAAAAAATGAAAATCAATCAAAGAGCTTTTTCATTTTTCTGAAGAATTAAGTAAATGTTCTAATTACTGTTCTAAAAAAACTTTTAATTTTTTAGTTTTTTATGTTGCAGAGTAAATTAAAATATATTTATAATGTTCTATATACTGTTCTTAATATTACATCAAATATACTTGATTACATCTTCGGCTTACCACTATTTGACAAAAACAGGTCGAAAAAAAACACCTTTTAAGGGTGACTTTGGATAACTTTTTGGAATTTATAAACTCCCCGGGCGGGATTCGAACCTGCGACCAATCGATTAACAGTCGATCGCTCTACCGCTGAGCTACCGAGGAATATAAAATGAATTTAGCTCTTTAAAGTACCTTATGACAAGTAAAAGCATCAATTATATTGAAATTTTGATGGTTCTTGCCAGCTAGATAAAAAACCATTTTTCAACTCTGCTACTGCATCAGCATAAGTTAATTCTTCATAACGATGTGTAATCCACAAAGCTGATAAGGGTTTTTTATGGTCACTTGTAAGATTTTTAATAGTTTGTAAAACTTTTAATTGGCTGGTTTGATCAAGTAACGCTGTAGGCTCATCTAAAAGAATAAAATTTCTATTACTAATCAGAGCACACGCAATAGTTAAGCGTTGTTTTTGTCCACCGCTCAAAGTATGAACTGGCCTTTTTTCAAAACCTGTCATTCCTACCTGATCAAGCACATATTCAATTTTTTTATTAATTTCATTTTGACTAATATCCTTATTAATATTAATCAGAAGTTCACTCCTACAATTTGGCATCAATATTTGATGATCAGGGTTTTGAAACACCATGCCGATATTTGCCTTATAATCAATAACACCATTTTGTGGGTTGATTATTCCATTAATTAATTTTAAAAGAGTACTTTTCCCGCTCCCATTTTTTCCTACGACCATCCAAAATCCAGGTTTTTTTATTGAGAAGTTACATTTAAAAATTAACTTTTCTTTTTCTCCAGGATATGAAAAAGAAACATCTTTGAATTTAATGTGAGGTATCTCATTTTCAAGGGAATCTCGCATTAATTCTATTAATCTATGTTGAGAGAAAATCCTGGTCTTTTAGCTCCTCCTGCTACTGAGGATTTTTCATATATCTGAACAGAAATAATTTCTTTAGCTCTTACAGCAATTAATTTATCTTGCACTTTGTCACAACTTAATTCGATCATATTTGAGGATTCTAAAGTTTCATTCATAGAACTTTTTATTTCATCATAAATTCGTTTAACATCATCATATTCTTTCTTCTGAATTGAAAGTGGAAAAGGTGAATATCTCAGACTTAGTTCTAACAAATACATAATCATAATAAAAACTTCCTCTTATATTACTAAATATTTTTTCGCAGGAAGTTATTTAAATTAAATTCTTTTGAGAAAATTATAAAAAAGATCTTTAAATATAATTATTATAAATATTAGGAGACTTTATTTTGCATTTTAAAA
>CACGGL010000028.1:0-9665 GCA_902572595.1 uncultured Prochlorococcus sp. | reverse complement strand
ATTCCAATTTTAATTTCTTCTGAAATATCTTTAAAATTTAAAGTTACTTCGAATGAGGTTACATTATTATCTTTTACAGCTCTTGTAGCTATTTTTTTAACTATTGCACTATATTTTTTTGAGGGATAAGCCTCAATTCTTACTGAAGCTACTTGACCTATTTTTATTCTGCCAATGTCACTCTCAGGAACTTTAGCAACAATTTCTAGGCCCTCTGATAGTTCAAAAATAAAGTTTTTGGTTTTAGGGTCTGAACTTAAGTTTGTACTTGGTGTGACATAAGATCCTATCTCAGCATATTTTGCAGTTATCTTTCCTCCATAAGGTGCCTTAATTAGATAGAAACTTTTTTCGGCTTTTGCATCATTAAGTTTTGCGCTACTAATGTTGTAATTATTTTTATAACTTTCATAGTCTTCTTTACTTACCGCACCTTCTTGATATAAATATTCCCTTCTTAAAAATTTAGATTTTTGTTTTTCTACATTTAATTCAAGTTCTTCAATTTTATAGATAAAGTCTTCATCATCAAGAGAAGCTAAAACCTGATCTTTTTTTACAAGATCGCCTTCATCTACTTTGATTTCTTTTATTACGCCTTGCTTCCGAGGCCCAATATTGCTTGTCCTTATTGCTTTTACTTCACCACTAGTATTAATTGAATCTGAGAGGATTCCTCTTTCAACTTGAACTAAAAAATCAGAAATATCTTTTGACTTATTTTTCCTGAAGGAATTGGTTATAAAAACGAAAAATATAGCTAGAGAAAGCAATATAATTCCACTTCTTAGATTTATATTTTTTTTTATTAAATCAAACATTTCTTTTTAAAAGCAGAAGTAAGAATATTAGGGAACTAAATAAATAATCAAGACGATTATAATTAACTTATCCAAGATTGGTTAAGTAAATACTATATTACTAGAAGATGTTTTCTCGATAATTTTTCCATAAGTTTTTTCAAATGTTAAAAGCAGGTATTATTGGATTACCAAATGTTGGAAAATCAACTCTATTTAATGCACTTGTAGAAAATGCTAAGGCCCAAGCGGCTAATTTCCCCTTTTGTACTATAGAACCTAATAAAGGCATAGTTTCAGTCCCAGATCAAAGGTTGCAAGAATTAGGTAATTTAAGTTCTAGCCAAAATATTATCCCAACAAAAATTGAATTTGTAGATATCGCAGGACTAGTAAAAGGAGCTAGTAAAGGCGAAGGCTTGGGAAATAAATTTTTATCAAATATTAGGGAGGTTGATGCAATAGTTCATGTTGTAAGGTGCTTCGAAGATAGTGATGTAATTCATGTTTCTGGAAAGGTAGATCCCTTGGATGACATTGAGATAATTAATCTGGAATTGAATTTAGCTGATTTATCTCAACTCCAAAAAAGAAGAGAAAGAATTAAAAAACAGGTTAGAACTAGTAAAGAGGCAGCAAAAGAAGATATCTTACTAGAAAAAATTGAAGAAGAGCTAGAGAAAGGCCTTTCAGTTAGATCAATATCTTTGAGTGAAGAAGAAAATTTAATAATTAAGCAATTAGGATTCCTTACTGCTAAACCAATTATTTACGCAACAAATTTGAATGAAAATGATTTAGCTGAAGGTAATGATTTTTCATCAAAAGTTCAGAGTTTTGCAAGCAATGAAAATACAGAATGTATAAAAATATCAGCGCAAGTCGAATCTGAATTAATAGAGTTAGAACCAGAAGATAAAAAAGACTACCTTATTGGCTTAGGAGTAGAAGAAGGGGGATTAAGTTCTTTAATTAGATCAACATATAAATTATTGGGATTAAAAACTTATTTCACTACAGGAGAAAAGGAGACAAAAGCATGGACAATAAAAGATGGGATGACTGCGCCACAGGCAGCAGGAGTAATTCATACTGATTTTGAAAAAGGATTTATAAGAGCTCAGACTATTTCATATCAAAATTTAATTGATTCAGGTTCAATTGCCAATGCAAAAACTAAAGGTCTCTTAAGAAGTGAAGGTAAAGAATATATTGTTAACGAAGGTGATGTAATGGAGTTCTTATTTAATGTTTAGTAAGTCTCTTAAGGCTTACTATTTTGCTTTTTGAATTTAAATTCAAAAAATGAAATTAATAAAATTAAGATACATCCTAAGCAACTTCCTATTAACCCAAAAACAATGGTTGTAAAGCCATCATCGTAGCCGTATTGTAATTGTGGAAAGTGAGGGGGTATTGGCATTATTTTTCAACAGAATTTTCAATATCTTCAAGTAAATGTTTAGTTGATCTACTAAAACCATTAGTTTTTAAATAGTTTTGAGCCTCTCTAAATTTTTCAGCTACTCTTTTTGCATAAGGAGTATTCATGGAATTTTGAGTCATATTGAAAATGCAACTCATCTTATAATCTGATTTAGGTAAACCCTTGATAAGTATTCAAAAATACAAGAATATAAAAATAGGATTTTTTACTTACTAAGAAATTTATTGTGAAAAGTTCCTGATTCTCCAAATTAAAGTTTTTTCAAATTAAAAAAATTGACAATGACAAATATATTATTAATTCTTTTTTTTGTGCTTATATTATTATTTTTTTATTCAAAACGAAATAGAGGGTTAGCCCAAAAAACAACAATTATTCCAACTTATGTACCTTCCTTAAAAGAACAAGAATTTAATCCTGACATGAGTACTGATAATTGGGATTTACACAAACTTAGATTAGATAAATTTAAAAGATCACAATATAAGGGGTTAACTTTCTTCTTAAGTTCAGAAAATAAAATTTACTATCTTTCGGAAGAAGGGGATAAGGTTTATTGCTAACAGGAGAAATTAATTTTATAAATAAGAAAAGCCGATAGAAATTAATAAGATTAATGAAGTATTTTTTTTTATTATCAGAAAAGTTCTATAGGTTTATCGAATGGGAGTGGAATACTTTAAAAAATCTAAGAAGAACAAAAAGAAAGAATTTTTTTCTAAGAGGATCATTTGCGTTATTTAGTTTATTCTCTATTCTTTTTTTAATATTTTCTCCTCCTATCGCTTTTGGATTGTTATTTGGAGAGGGATTGAAATTTAGTACTTTTTTTATTTGGATATGGATTTTAAATTTGAAATTTTTTTGAAAATCTATAATTTATTTCCCAAGATTATTTAAAATTAAGAATATAAAAAATTTACCTTATGCCAAAAATATTCAAACAAAATAAGTTCGCTTTGATGGGAGCAAATATATTAATAATTTTACTTTGGGTAACTATATCTTCCTTTTTGATGAATTTATTTAAAAGTGAAAACGCCCCATTTTATATATATAAAATTTCTTTTTTAATCAGATTCCTCCCTCCTATTTGGGTTACATGGTTCCTTTGGATAAAAAGAGGTGGTTTAAAAAGATAAATTACAAGATCATTTTTACGGATTTACTATAAATACAAATCAGTTAAGATCTGAAAGCTTACTTGTAATTTTCATGTAAGAATTAGGTAATTGAGAGATTGTTTTTAGCTAAGAAACAATCTCTTTTTATTTACAAAATTTTTTTCTCATAAAAAAGTGCTTGTCAGTATCCCTATTGACAAACACTCATGACGATCGATTTTTAAAAATTAAACAGGCAATCTATTATCAATTTCCACTAATCCAGAATCCATAAGACGGCCGATTTTAATGACTAAAGCCATATCTAGCCTTGTAAATTCAGATTGATGGTTGGTTATCCAATCAAGTTCAGAAAGAGTTATAACTCCCAAAGTATTTACTTTAAGAAAAAGTAAGCCTAAATTCATTTTAAAAAATTCCTGGGATTATCCATCCGAATAAGCCATAATTTACAACTAATGCAAATAAGCCCATCATTGCCATTCTTCCATTAGTTCTTTCGGCGTTTTGCCAATAAGTTGTTTTTGAATTTTCCATTTTTCTAATTTGTAGAAATTTTAAATAGTAGGTTTTTAAACGAAACCAGGAATTATTTGACCTGTTGTTAGGTATGCTCCAACAGCAGCAATTAATCCAAGCATTGCGAATCTGCCGTTAAGAGTTTCAGCAACAACTTTTTCTTTTTCGATTGTTTTGACTTTTGTGTTTGTGTTTTTCATTTGATTAGATGATGAATAGTTTAAATTTTCGTTTTGAAATTGCTTGGTTAAATAAGCAACTAGGATGGCTGTAAAGAATACAATTACGGCTAAGAAACCTGAAAGTGGACTCATTAAAAAATGCCAGGAATAATTTGTCCGGTTGAAACGTAAGCACCTACTAACGCAACAAGACCTATCATTGCCCAACGACCGTTAACCTTTTCTGCATTTTGCGGGTAGCTGTCGTAAGAAACAGACTCATCTATGTAAGGACGTGTCTCAGTAGGAAACATATTCTGTCTGCCACCTGATTCAGTAGTAACGTTTGAATTAGCCATTAAAGTTGTGTAATTGTTAATTAATGTAACACTACTATTAACAAATGTAAAGCATTAAGCCGAAATTAAGTTATTTTCAAGATATTTACTACATAATTGTCACAGATACGTGACATAAACAATTAAATAGTTGTTTTTTGGGCTTGCTACTCTTTACAGATTGGATGGCACTCTATTAAGAGTTCAATTCGTTGTTTAAGTATTTTTTTTTAAATCCTTAGAAAGATATCAATTTGGTAGAAAAAACTACATCATTCTAAAATTTGAATAATTAGTTTTTAGATATAATTTATTTCACTTTGTTATGGAATTCGCAAAAAAAATCATGACCGAAAAAGCTGAAAAGCTTAATGGTAAAGCAGCAATGCTTGGAATGTTCGCTCTTGTGGGAGCTTATTATTTTACTGGTCAAATTCTTCCAGGTATTTTCTAGTAAAAATCCTTTATAAATTTTTTCAGGGCTTTATCAAGCCCTTTTTTACTGGATTATGCCCTTTTTAATTATCTAATAATTCAAATAATTTACTTATTAGAAGCTTTCTTTTTGAAAAAGTTTCATCAATATATCTTTTATTCTCTTCTTTTAAAATTTCCTGACCATTTAAGCCTAATCCTTTAAGGACAAACTCTTTATCTTCTTTAATCCAGTTATTTATCATTCCCCCCGTCGTCTCTATATGGAATTGTAATCCGTAAGCAAAATTACCAATCCTAAAAAACTGTTCCTTACAACGTGCACTACTAGCAATAAGTACTGCTTTATTAGGTAATAAAATCCTATCTCCATGCCAATGTAGTACATGAAAAGGGTCTTCAAACAGTGCTTTAAAGTCTTTATTCGATTTGTCTATAAAAATTTGAGACCATCCAATTTCTGGTAATGCTTTTGGAGGTGATCCATATTTAAGAATTTCTATATCTCCCCCAGCAGCACTCGCAAGCAACTGAGCACCTAAGCAAACACCGACTATAGGTCTCTCATTTTCTAATTCTTTTTTTATAAAATCTCTTTCTAACTTAAGCCATGGATATCTTTCGCTTCCAATATCTTTAACTCCCATTGGTCCACCCATGATTAAAATTAAGTCACCTTTTTTTGTTTGCGGCAGAGCATTTTTATTATCTAAACGAATAATTTCTATTTTTAAATCTCTTTCTTTAGCAAATTGTTCAAAAAGACCTGGCCCCTCTATTTCTAAATGCTGCAAAACTAATAGGCGTTTTATTACCTTCATTCACTTTCAATTATTTCAGCTGATTCAGAACAGACATTAACGCTAAACCACTTCATTGCCGACCAAGTATCTTCTTGGTATGTACCTGCTGCAATACTTACAAAACAATCATTTTCATACCAACTTCGATAACTGGGAGTTACTCCCGTTCCTTTTAATCTATTTTCTAAGCCTTTTCCATATTTTTTAATAACAAGATTTATAGCTTCATTCTCAATTTCTCTTTGCTTTTCATCAGCAAAACCTCCTAGTGGAGTAAAAAAAAGAATTGATGCAATAAGTAAACGTATCATTGAGTCTTTAGTTTATATGTAGCTAATTTCATATCGATTAATTAATTTTTTAAAATCATCTACTCTATTTCGTCCATTTTTTAATGGTCTTGAGGAGTCAAGAACGGCTGCACAACATAATTGCCAGCAGGATTTTTCATCTAGTCCCAATTTCTTGCATATATTTTTTGGAGCTTTGATAACTGTATTTATTTCTGCAATATGTTGAGTGGTTTCCCATAATTCTCCTTCAAGAAAATCAATTTCAATACTTGATAATAATTCTGTAGCAATGTAATCCTTAATTAGCTCAGTTAATTCCACGATATTTTATTAAAGCAGAGAAGTTAAATAATCTCTTAGTATTTTTTATAGCAAGATAAAAAAAAAGGAACTAGTTTCTACCTCATCTTGAATATCCTGTAGATATTAAGAGACTACATCATTTCGTATTGATCAAGTTTGGTTTTTAATTTTGTTGCTTGTTTAATCAATGACAAAGCTTCTTTTCTGCCAGTTGAATTATTAGCCTGGACTATAAGATCGGCGTATTTCTTTGCGATTTTTTTTTCCATAATTTAAAATATACAAATACCGTTTTTGAATCTTGAAACTAGCGAGTCACAACTAGAAGTAGATAAGGAGTCAACGGTTAAAACCTCAGAGTCAACAAATTGGAACGGGTTAACTCTTGTTTTTAATTTATAATCAATTAATAAAAAAGCTGTTGGTATCTACGATTACATTGTTTTCAAACCCTGATTTAATTTACTAATTACCTAAACCTAGAGGAGCCCAAAGAGTTGCTTCAGAGCCTATAACAGGGATAACCCCTTTAGTTTTTGCATTAGAAACTTTATTTTTAACAATAGGAGTATCTTGTTCTCCTAAAGCCGGATCCCTTATCCGTAATTATGAGATACTTCTATCCACCCTTTTTGGTGAAGTTCGTGCCACTTTTCCCAGGCTGAGTCTATGTTGAGTTTTTCAGAGGATTTGTACCCTCCAGGTTCGCCAAGGTGATTTGTATAGAAAAGATGAGTATGAATTTTTGAATTAGGTTCAAGAGAATTTTTGCATTCTTCGAAAAAGATAATTCTGCTACCTTCGGGATTTAGTAGGCATCCGTTGGGTCTGCTCGTGCTACAACCAAATGAGTACTTAGGCTCCATACTTTAGCTTTAATTGGCCGGTTGATTATTGATACGTTTGTACTATAAATTATATCCTACTTGTTTTCCTGTCAATCCTTTTAAGGTTAAGTACTTATTTACTAATAATTATTTTGTTTTTTAATAAAAAAGATAATTTTGTTGAGCTTATGAATTACAGGGAAGATTTAGAAATCAAACTACAAAAAGTTACACTTGCAATGCAGGAGGTTTTGGAGGATGTATGTAAAACTGATCAGGAGAAGCAAAAAATTATTGGCAAACTAATTGACTTTAAAGAAGCAATAATATCAAAAGGTATTGAACTTAATATTGAATTAGAGGCAGCCTAGAAATATTGTAAATCTCATGAATATTTAATAGCTTTTAGAATATTAGTATTTACAGAGAAGGTTAATTTATCAAATGCAGCCTGGAACTTTTGAATTATTGATTCTAGTATTTATCTTTTTAGGTCTTCAAGCCTGGTGGATTATCCCAATAGTTATTAAAAATAATAAACTAAATAAGAGAGGTAAGGATTTAAGAGAGGAAATTAAGCAATTAGAAAAGTTATATAAAAAATAAATTAGTTTATTATTTTTGCAAACTACCTATTATTAGTGAAACTCAAATATCTAATGAAAATAAAAACTTTTATTCCATTTTGTTTCCTTTTTATTGGGACTTTAGCTTTACCACAACCATCTCTTGCTGAAGAAAAGATTGAAGTTATACCTATAATTCAAAGTTCAAAAGGACTAAGTGGTAAAAATTTTAATTATCTCGAGGGTAAGCCTGAATTAAGACTCTTAAAAGTAAAAATTCCAGTTGGCTTGAAAACTCCAATTCATACTCATCCTTCCCCAATGTTGATTCATGTCACCAGAGGAAGATTAAAGCATGTGAGGGGTGAAGAAATTAATTTCTTTAAAGCGGGTGATGCATTTATAGAGAGTAATAATGGGGCCCCCCACTATGTGAAAAATGTTGGAAAGAAGCCAGCCATACTTCATGTGGGAGTTGTATCAGTAGTTGGAATGCCTACGGCCATAAATAAATAAAATTTTTCTCAAAGTTGTTCTATCAGTATGAGGATTGATTTTTTATGAAGAACAGCTGTAGTGAGATACTCCTCCATAGTTAAAATACTGACTTGGCTTTAGTCGATTATATTTTTGATCTATTTCTGGGGGTTGTTCTACATATGGATTGCTAAAGACATCCTGTAACTCTTTTATTTTTTTGTAATTTCCCTTTTCAGCTTCTTCATATGCGGGAACGACCATCCATTCGCGCCAAGTGTAGACTGGATTAAGGGATTTCATTGATGCCGATTTTGCTTTAATATTTCCCTCTTTCTTCAAGACTGATTGCCAGTTTTCAAGCCATACTTCCCACCTATTATTGAGCTCATCATTAATTAGTAAATAGAAACAGTCTTGTAAAGAATCTAAGTTATCAGGGATTTCAGAGAGTTTACGGAACAAAATTGTATAGTCTGCTTTTGAAATGACCATTAGATTAAAAAATTCATTTATGAGAGTTTCGTTGTAATGTTCTAAACCAAGCTTATTTGCCCACATTTTCATCAATTCCTTATTCATTAATTCAGAAAAATCCTTTTCGATTTGATCTAACTTTTCTTGATCTTGTTTGCTTTGTGAAAGTAACGGACTAAGAGAGGAACAGAATGTTTTAAAGTTGATTGCCGCTGCAGAAGGCTGGTTAAAAAATGAGAAATGTTCACCTCCACCTGTCCATGGTTGAAATCTTGGGTCAAATAATTCACAGAATCCAAAGGGGCCATAATCCAAGGTATAACCACCAGCAGCACAATTATCACTATTGAAATTACCCTGGCAATAACCAACTCTCATCCAGTTGGCTATAAGTGATATAAGTCTTGATCTGTATAAAGAAGCCAGTTTTATTACTTTACTTTCAATTGAAATCTCATATTCAATTTCATCTTTATAATTTCTATCAATTAGATGTTGAACTATCATCTTTAGTTCATTTAGGGCCTCATCATGCGCATTATTACGAACTCGTCTTGCAAAAAGTTCAATCTGGCCTACACGTAAAAAAGATGGAGCGACTCTCGTAGTAATTGCCGCTTGATTATCAATCATGATATCAGGTTCAAAATATCTGGACCCTTTGGAATACCACGGTCTTCTAACTATTTCTGAACGTGAGACATAAAGTGTTAAAGATCTTGAGGTAGGGATTCCTAAGGCATCCATTAATTCCTGTGCGAGAAATTCTCGTACGCTAGATCTTAAGACAGCTCTGCCATCTGCTCCACGACAGTAGGGAGTTGGACCTCCTCCTTTAAGTTGCATTTCCATTCTTTTCCCATTGAATAAACCTTCAAAAACAGAAATTGCTCTGCCATCGCCATAACCATTGCCGGTGCCAAAGGGACACTGTTGGTTATATTCAGTTCCGTAAATTGATAATGCATAACCTGTTGCCCAACCAACAGGACTCATTGGATAATTAGCAACAGAAATATCACCTGAGAAAAAACGACAAAAATTCTCGTCTTTAGTAAGATCTGAGCTTAGCCTTAGTTCTTTAAAAAGTTTGTT
>CACGGL010000027.1:0-10222 GCA_902572595.1 uncultured Prochlorococcus sp. | reverse complement strand
TCCGACATAATCACCTAAATCAACATTTTTATCTAAAAGATTCTCAATACTTTCCTCTAGTTCTAATTTTCTAGAACTATAGGTTTCTTTTATAAAATTATTTAATAAAAAAGTGCCTAAAAAACTCAAAGGGAAAAGCATCCCTAATAAAATAATCTTAGTATTTAAATTTAGAGATCTAATTTTTTTCAAGTTAGAACCCAAAAATAGAGTAGGCTTACAAAATATAAGAAATTAATGAGGTCAAAGCCACTAAATGTCTTTTTTTGAACTATTAGAGAATACACCCAAAATTTTTGGATTTATTGGAATATTCCTTTTATGCGTTACTGTAATAGCATTTATATTTAATTTTGGTTTTAAATTTAGAATAATAGGAGCAACCATTTTCTCATTATTACTTTCTTTAAGCAGTTGGGCATTTATACAAAGCTATACTGAAAAAGTAGAAATAGAAGATTCAAAATATGTTCCAATTGTATATGACAATGGGTTCGATTTGATTATTGCTAAAGCAGATGATGACTTCCCGGAAGAGTCTATTGAACCAACTTTAGAACAATTATTGGAAAACTTAAGAAAAGGTAGCAGATCTGGTGCGAATGTAAAAATAAAGATAAGAAAACTTGAAAAAATTTCAGCTGGAGTAAGTAAACCAGTTGTCATAGGAGAAGTTCAGAAAAATGTCAAGATGAATTAGTCTATTAGAAAATGGAAAGAGAAACCTTTTTATATTTTTTGCCAACAAACTTTAGACATGAGAAATCTTTTTTTATTCAAAACAATCTAACTGACTTTGTAAAATTAAGTAATCTTTCGGACCTAGATATAAATGAGATTCAAAGAAAATCTTCACTATGTACATTAAATAATCTAAAGAAAATTAGAGCTATAGCTATTTTTAAAAAAGAAATTGGAATTTCTCCACCTCAAGCATATTTACTTTTACATTGCGGTATATCTTCTGTTAAATCATTATCACTATCTAATCCTTACGAATTAGAACGCAAAATTGGTAGGTTAGAAAGAACTCTTAGAGTAAAAACTCAGATAGATACTACACTTACTCTTTTAAAAGAATGGATTAAAAAAGCTTGTCATATCGAAGAATCTATTTGAAATCTTGGTTAAAAAAATTTTTTAATGTAGAATTTAGAAAAAGTTCGTAATAATGAAATCTTTTTTATTTTTGTTATTTTTGTTTTCCAACTCTTTATACCCTGTTTTTAGTCAATCTAACTTATTGGAAAGTGTAAAAAAGAATCCAAACGAAGCTAGGAATTTATGTAATAAGTTTAGAGAGTTTAATTCAAAAGGTATTTCGGCAAGTTCAAATAAAGCTATAGATTATGTATCAAAAAAAAATAAGTTAACTCCTGTTAATGCAGAAATTTTTTCTATTTACGTCATCGGATTGCACTGTCCAGATATTATCTAAAGCTTAAATGTATGGTTCAAGATGGTTTGATAAATCTCTAGTACTTAAAGATGGAGTAAGACTCATATCAAGAATTTGGTTGCCTAAT
Source organism: uncultured Prochlorococcus sp. (assembly GCA_902572595.1). Classification (GTDB taxonomy): domain Bacteria; phylum Cyanobacteriota; class Cyanobacteriia; order PCC-6307; family Cyanobiaceae; genus Prochlorococcus_A. Next base: position 8,696 of record CACGGL010000027.1, on the reverse strand, counting down.
AGTGATGGGCCATGGCCTGCATTATTAATGAGACAACCTTATGGCAGGGAAATAGCTTCAACTATTACCTATTCTCATCCTGAATGGTGGGCTTCCAAGGGATATATGGTAATTATCCAGGATGTTAGGGGGATGGGTGCTTCTGAAGGAGTTTTTAATAGTTTTTCTCAAGAAGCTAGCGATACTTCAGAAACACATGAATGGGTAAGGTCTCTGAAAGAATGTAATGGAAAACTTGGCTTATATGGTTTTTCATATCAAGGATTTACACAACTAACTGGTGAATTAAATTCAAAGCCACCCGATTGTTTATCTCCAGCAATGACTGGAATGAACATTAAGGAGCATTGGTGCTCAGATGGAGGAGCGTATTGGTGGCATAACAATATTGCATGGGGACTTCAAATCGCAGCACTAAAAATGAAAAGAGAAAATAATATTTTTGAGTGGGGAAAGATAAGATTAGCCTTAGAAAATAAAAGTTATCTAAGGGAAGGTGTTGGTATTTTAGAAAAATATGATCCTAATAGCTTTGCTTTGGAATGGCTAAAAAATTTAAATAATGATTGCCCCTTTGAAGAATTTAAGCCAATTTCAACATGGATTAAACAACCTATGTTAATTATTGGAGGACTTTGGGATCCACATTTAAAAGGCGCCTTTGATCTTTATAAAAAATCTAAAGAAGCTGGTGGAAGTCCAGAAATTATTATTGGAAATGCGACACATCTAAATTGGTGGGAGGGATCACAAGAATCTTTATTAAAATTTTTTGATAAACATTTAAAATCGGATGAAAAATTCAATTCTAAGAATTACAAAGGTGAGAAAAAAATATGGAATATTTCATTAAATAAATGGGAAGAATTAGATAATAAATTTCACCCTGAATTTATTTTTGGGCTCAAAAGCTATGGCAATGCAAATGTTGATGTTGAAGATGGAAGTCTGACCATAAATTCAAAAGGATCAGGATGGTTCACAATTGTTAATGATCCATGGAGACCTGCTCCATCTGAAGGTGGTCATTTAGGTCCAAATCCAGGCGAGTTTAATAGAAGTATTATTGATAAACGCCTGGATGTAGGTGTTTTTCAAACCAATTCTTTTGAAGAAGATCAATATTTAACAGGAGTTCCCACATTAGAAATCCCAGTAAAAAGTGATCAGCCCAATTTCGATATCTGCCTTGCTTTATCTCTTGTTGAAGAAGGTAATAAGAAGGTGAATCAATTTTCAACTGGATTCTTAAGGGTTAAAAACTCCAAAATAAGTGAAGAATGCATTTATCAAATAACAATGCAGCCAACAAATATTTGTTTGACTAAAAATAGCAAGCTTCGCTTATCCATATCTGCGGCAGCTTATCCCTCTATTGGAGTTAATCCTGGATTTGGGAAGGAAAATGTTGGAGCGCCTTCAGCAAATCATAGAGTTATTACTCTAAGTTTTAGCCTTAATAAAACATTTATGAAAATGACCCCTTTTTTTTAATAAATAATTATTTTTTTGGTTAATCATTTGATATTATTAATCCTTAATATCTACCAGTCATGATCGAGACAATTCAAGCAGACTGGATTAAATCAGAAGCTATCAACCTAGAAAATTGTTGCAATGATAATCCATTAAAAATATTAGGTCCTCATTTTTATGAAGAACAATGGGTAATTAGGATATGGATGCCTGAAGCAGACGAAGTTAAAATAAATTTTAAAAACAAAGCCTATAAGGCAGAAAGCATAAACCATAAATGGCTTTTTGAAGCTATCCTGCCTGAAAATCCAAATCACAATTACGAAATAAATATTTCACGAGGAGGGATCACACATACACAACATGACCCTTGGTCATATAGAGAAGAGTGGATGGGAGCAGTTGATAGACATCTTTTTGCAGAAGGTAATCATCATCATATTTGGGAAAAAATGGGAGCACATCTCATTGAAGAAAAGAATCAAAAAGGGGTCATGTTCTGCATTTGGGCTCCAAATGCAAAATCAATCTCGATAATTGGAGATATAAATTCTTGGGATGGGAGACATCATCCAATGCAAAAAAGATTAGGGGGAATTTGGGAACTATTCATGCCATCAATGCAAGAGGGCGACACATATAAATACGAAATAAGAACACAACAAGGTCATATTTATGAGAAAGCTGATCCATATGGTTTCCTTCATGAAATCAGACCTCAAAATGGTTCAATAGTTTCAAAGTTGAAAAACTTTAATTGGAATGATAATTCTTGGATTTCAAACAGAGATTCTTCTAGTCAAATTAACAAGCCAATTTCGGTTTATGAAATGCATTTAGGGAGTTGGCTCCATGAATCAACAGATAATAAATATCTGGAGGACAATGGTGATCCAAGAGACCCAGTACCTGCAGCCGATTTAAAACCTGGAACACGATTATTAACTTATCCAGAATTAACCAAGAAACTAATCCCTTACGTAAAAGAAAGAGGATTCACTCATATTGAACTAATGCCAATATCTGAACATCCTTTCGATGGTTCATGGGGATACCAAGTTACAGGCTGGTATGCACCAACAAGTAGATTTGGCACCCCAAATGAATTTAGAGAGTTTGTAAATAAATGCCATGAAGAGGGCATAGGCGTAATTCTTGATTGGGTGCCCGGTCATTTTCCAAAAGATAAGCATGGTTTAGCATTTTTTGATGGCTGCCATCTTTATGAGCATGGAGATTCACGAATAGGTGAACACAAAGAATGGGGAACCCTAATATTTAATTACAGCAGAAACGAAGTAAGAAATTTCTTAGTAGCAAATCTCGTTTATTGGTTTGAAGAGTTTCATATTGATGGCATAAGAGTAGATGCTGTAGCTTCAATGCTTTACAGAGATTATCTACGTCCTGATGGAGAATGGATACCCAATGAAAATGGTGGGAATGAAAATATAGAAGCCGTTAAATTTCTTCAACAGGCTAATCATGTACTCTTCCAACACTTCCCAGGTGCACTTTCTATCGCTGAAGAATCAACAACTTGGCCAATGGTAACCAAACCAACTGACATGGGAGGGTTAGGGTTTAACTTGAAATGGAATATGGGATGGATGCACGATATGCTTGATTATTTTGAAATAGATCCTTGGTTTAGGCAATTCCATCAAAATAGTGTGACTTTCTCAATTACATATAACTATACAGAGAACTTTATGCTTGCACTTAGTCATGATGAGGTTGTCCATGGTAAAAGTCATCTTTTGCATAAAATGCCTGGAGATGACTGGAAGAAATATGCAAATACACGAGCATTACTAACTTATATGTGGACCCACCCTGGTAAAAAAACAATATTTATGGGAATGGAATTTGGGCAAAGACAAGAATGGAATGTTTGGGATGATCTGCAATGGGAGTTACTAGAATTTGAGCCCCATAAAGGTATCAGAAACTTGATTGATGACCTAAACGTTCTTTATAAAAATGAACCTGCATTATGGAAAAATGACTTTGATCCTTATGGATTCCAATGGATAGATTGTAATGACAAATCTAATTCGGTTATAAGTTTCATGAGAAGAGAAAACGATACCAATGAGTGGCTTGTTGTTGTTGCTAACTTTACACCTAATACTCATGGGTCATACAAAGTAGGTGTTCCTGTGGAAGGATTCTATAAAGAAATATTTAATTCAGATGGCTCTAGATACGGGGGCAGCAACAAAGGGAATATGGGGGGTAAAGAAACTATAAATTACAATATTCATGATTACCAAAATTCTCTAGAACTTGCTTTACCCCCATTAAGCGTAAGTATATTCAAACATCAATCAAAAAAATAAGAAGGCTCATTTAACTTAGTGCTTCATATAAATGTTCATATAACGCTTTTGCTCTGCTTTACATTGTAAGATTTTTAAGTTGGATTTTAATTTTTTTTTTAAAATATCGAATTGAAAAATGGGTCAAGATTTACCACTACTACTTTCTGCCGCATTAGGTAAAAAAGTAAATAGGCCTCCAGTATGGATGATGAGGCAAGCAGGAAGATATATGAAAATATATAGAGATTTAAGGGAGCGTTACCCAAGCTTTAGAGAGAGGTCTGAAAATCCAGAACTATCATATGAGATTTCAATGCAGCCTTTTCATGCTTTCAAACCGGATGGTGTGATCCTTTTTTCAGATATTCTCACACCTCTTCCAGGGATGGGCATAAATTTTGAAATAATAGAAAGTAAAGGTCCAATTATTGAGGACCCAATAAGAACTCTTGATCAGGTAGAAAATTTAAGAGAATTAAATCCAAGCGAGAGTTTAAGCTTTGTTGGGCAAGTTCTTTCTTCACTAAAAAAAGATGTGAATAATGAGGCAACTGTTTTAGGTTTTGTTGGCGCACCTTGGACTCTTGCTGCATATGTAGTTGAAGGTAAAAGCAGTAAAAATTATTCCTTAATAAAATCAATGGCTTTTAATGAACCAGATTTACTTCATAAACTTCTTAATCATTTTGCAAGATCTATTGGTGAATATCTCAAATATCAAATAAAATCTGGAGCGCAAGTAGTACAAATTTTTGATTCATGGGCAGGCCAACTAAGCCCACAAGATTATGATATCTTTGCTGGGCCCTATCAAAAAAAAGTTGTTGAAATTGTAAAAGCTGAATACCCTGAAACACCAATAATTCTTTACATTTCAGGAAGTGCTGGTGTGATTGAAAGAATGGCAAAAACTGGAGTAGATATAATCTCATTAGACTGGACAGTAGATATTGAAGAGGCTTGTAAAAGGATCCCCAGTGGGATAGGAATTCAAGGTAATGTTGACCCTGGCATTTTATTCGGAAACAAAGAATCAATAAAAGAAAGGATAGATAATACTTTCAATAAAATTAAAGACAGGAAATATATTCTTAATTTGGGTCATGGGATTTTACCTGGGACTCCAGAAGAAAATGCTCAAACATTTTTTGAACATGGAAAAAAACTCACTTACTAGTCAAAGTCTTGGGATATAAAAACTTATTAATAACAGGCGCTAATGGATGTGTTGGCCAATATGTAGTTGATTGGTTTTTGAAAAACACAAAATTCAGGCTTTATCTCATGGTAAGAGACAAAAGTAAGTTACCAATTTCTGTTCAAGAAAATAAAAAAGTCAAGTTAATGGTGTGCGATATCAGGGAATCAAATAGGTATAAAAAGGAAATTAGTCAAATTAATTACCTAATACATACTGCTACAGCTTGGGGAGATCCAAAAAGAGCCTATGAAGTAAATATTAAAGCTTTTGAAGAATTACTAGAAATGCTTGATATTGAAAAGTTAGAAAAGATTATTTATTTTTCAACAGCTAGTATTCTTGATACTAAAACAGAATTAATGAGGGAATCATTGATTTATGGAACAGAGTACATTCAAACAAAATATGAATGTTTCCAGAGACTTAGAGAAAGTTCATTTGCAGAAAAAACATTCGCTGTTTTCCCTACCTTAGTTTTTGGAGGGAATCTTGGGAAAAAAAGTAAATATCCTGTGAGCTATTTAACTAGTGGATTGAAAGAAATTGGGAAATGGCTTTGGGTAGCAAGATTTTTAAAACTCGATTCTAAATTTCACTTTATACACGCAAATGATATCGCCCAGATTTGCGGGTTTCTAATTAAAAATCATAAAGATGAGCAATACAAAGGCTTTAGAAAATTTGTGCTAGGTCAAAAATTCATTTCAATTGATGATGCCATAATTACACTTTTAAAGAAACATAATATGAGGAGATTTTTTGCGATACCGCTTACAAAAAATATTCTAAAAATATTATTAAGAATTCTCCCCATCCAAACTACTCCTTGGGATAGCTTCAGTATTAAAAAATATGACTTTAATCATGTCCCCATCACTAATCCTGAGACTTTTAAACTTAAAAGTTATGCCAAGTCACTGCATGATATTTTAAGGTTATCAAAGTTACCAAGCTGTAATAACAATTAAAATTCTCGCAGTTAGGTTACCAAAGCCTTGTAATATGTATATATAAGCAAATTTTTATTATGTTACGTTCAATCTTTGCAGGGTTATTTGCAATAGTTTTAACTCTAGGTCTAGGTATTTCATCAGTTTCAGCTAAGACTGTTGAAGTAAAACTTGGAACAGATGCTGGAATGCTTGCATTTGAACCAAGTACAGTAACCATTAGTGCTGGTGATACAGTTAAATTCGTCAATAATAAACTTGCCCCTCACAATGCTGTTTTTGATGGGCATGAGGAATTAAGTCATGCGGACCTAGCTTTTGCTCCAGGAGAGTCTTGGGAAGAAACATTTGATACTGCTGGAACTTATGATTACTATTGCGAGCCACATAGAGGCGCTGGAATGGTAGGTAAAGTTATTGTTGAATAAATCTTCTAAATAGTTAAACACTTTTTTGACTTAATATTTATTACGGTCATACACCAATTTTGATTAATGAAAATAGTTCCAAGCGAATTCTCAAATTCTGCTTGGAACTATTTTATTTTTGCCAAAGAAATTGCTTATAAAAATTATCAACAAAATGTAGACTCTGATAATTTGTTATTAGCTCTTATAAAAGATGACATCATTACAAAAAAGATTTTAAAAAAAAATAATGTAAATCCAAAAGAGCTTGAGAGGGAAATAATTTCTTCATTAAATGCGAAGGCAAAAATGAAAAATAAACAAGATAATTTATATATTGGTGATACTCTTCACAAAATATTTTTGAAGGCTAATGATATTAAAAATACTTTAAATGATGTAGTGATATCAACAGAACACTTAGTTTACGGTTTCACTTATGATGATAAATATGGATTTCAAATTTTAAATCAAAAAGGTATTCCAGAATTTCTTGAAATTATAAAGAAAATGAAGTCAGATCCGGCAGTAAAAAATGAATTTAATAGTTCTAATGAGTCTTTGGAAAAATATGGTATTAATCTAACTCAATCTGCACGAGATGGAATTTTAGACCCTGTTATTGGTAGGGATGAAGAGATTAGAAGAACAATTCAAATATTGAGTAGAAGAACAAAAAATAATCCAGTTCTTATTGGAGAACCTGGGGTTGGAAAAACAGCCATTGTAGAAGGGTTAGCTCAAAGAATTATTAATGGCGATGTACCTTCTGCGCTACAAGATAGGAAACTAATTTCATTAGATATGGGTTCACTTTTAGCTGGAGCAAAATATCGTGGAGAATTTGAAGAAAGAATAAAAAATATTCTAAAGAAAGTGAAAGAATCAGACGGTAAGATTATTCTTTTTATTGATGAAATTCATACGGTGGTTGGTGCAGGTGCTAGTGGAGGTTCTTTAGATGCAAGCAACCTATTAAAACCAATGCTTGCGAGAGGAGAACTTAGATGTATTGGTGCTACAACTATTAATGAACATAAACAAAATATAGAAAAAGATCCTGCTTTAGAACGAAGATTTCAAAAGATAAAAGTTGATGCTCCTTCAATAGATGATACTGTATCAATCTTAAGAGGATTGAGAGAAAGATACGAAGTTCATCACAGTGTGAGAATTTCTGATAATGCTTTAGTTGCTGCTGCAACCCTTAGCGAAAGATATATTAACGATAGATTTCTTCCTGACAAAGCAATAGATCTAATCGATGAAGCAGCCTCAAGATTAAATATGGTTATAACTTCCAAACCTGAAGAAATTGATGAAATTGATCGAAAAGTTCTACAGTTTGAAATGGAAAAATTATCTTTAAAAAGAGAAACGGATGATTTTTCTATAGAAAGATTAAAAAAAATCAATAATGAACTTATATCCCTTAAAGAAAAACAGGCAGAATTAGGCGCTCAATGGAAAAAAGAAAAAGATGAAATTGATGAGATTAGCACCATAAAAGAAGAAATTGAATCTGTTCAATTGCAAATAGATCAAGCTAAAAGGAGTTTTGACCTCAACAAAGCAGCAGAATTAGAATTTGGAACTTTAAATTCTTTGCAAAAAAAATTGAAAGAAAAAAGTAAGTCCCTAGTAAATTCTCAAAAAAATGGAGATACAAGTCTTTTAAGACAAGAGGTAACTTTTGATGATATTGCAGAAGTTGTCTCAAAGTGGACCTCTATTCCAGTACAGAACTTAAACCAATCAGAAAAAGATAAACTCTTAAGCCTAGAGTCAATCCTTAAAGAAAAAATTATTGGTCAAGATAATGCAATTAGGGCAGTTGCAGATTCCATTAAGAGATCAAGGACTGGTCTAAATGATCCAAGCAAGCCATTAGCCAGTTTTCTCTTTTTAGGTCCAACTGGTGTTGGGAAAACAGAGCTAAGTAAAGTAACAGCCAAAATAATATTCGATTCAAATTCTTCAATTACAAGACTGGATATGTCTGAATATATGGAAAAGCATTCAGTGAGCAAAATTATAGGTGCGCCTCCTGGATATTTAGGTTTCGAATCAGGCGGTCAACTAACTGAAGCTGTACGCAAAAATCCTTATTCATTAATACTCCTTGATGAAATAGAGAAAGCTCACAAAGATATTTTAGATATTCTCTTACAGGTTCTTGATGATGGAATCATTACTGATGGTCAAGGTCGTACAATCAATTTCAAAAATTCAATCATTGTTCTCACAAGTAATTTAGGAAGTCAATCAATAAATGATTTATCAGTTAGAAAAGAAGATACAAATGAAATTAAAAAAGTTGTAGATAATGAAATTAAAA
>CACGGL010000026.1:0-11841 GCA_902572595.1 uncultured Prochlorococcus sp. | reverse complement strand
GAAGTAGAACTAGAGAGAAAAAAAGAAAGTTATAAAGATTTTGAAATAGAACTAGAAAGAGAAAAAGAAAGCTATAAAAATTTAGAAGTAGAACTAGAGAGAAGCAAAGAATTTTTGCGAATCATACAAAATACCTTCAGTTGGAAATTAACTTTCCCACTAAGGTTTTTAAAAATGTTATTAATTTCCTTATTTAGAAAGTTTTAGAAACCTATGAGTAGAAAGTTTCTAGCTCTGATTACTCGCCATAAAGATGAACCATTTTTAAGGCAATTTTGCCTTTATTATATTACTCAAGGAATTGATGATATTTATATAATTGATGACAACAGTAAAGACAAGAAAACTTTAAAAGAATTAGATTTTTATTTTAAAAATATTCATATAACATACGATAATGATATTATAAAAAAAAACTCTATAAAAAAAGTATATCAATCAATCAAAAAATCTTATAGTTGGATTATACATGTAGATGTAGATGAATTTATAGCAACAAAGAAAAACATAAAAAGAACAATAAGAGAAGAAATAATTTTATATTTCAATAGCTTTGATTGCATTAAAATACCATGGGTAATGATGAGTAGTAATAATAGAAAAAAAAATCCTACAAACTTACTTGAAGAAAATATTTACAGATGGAATCACAATCTAAAACACTTTAACAAAATTCATAAATTTAGATGTAGATATAATGAGATTGAATGTAAATCAATTTTTAAACCTAACGTTTTCAACGATATTGATGATCATTTGCCATTAGAGGCAAGTATCAAGTCTCCACTTTATGTAGATAGTATTAATATCGAGCCTTCAGATTCAACACCTTTTTATCAAAGATTGAGAGAAAAAGATATCAAGAATGGTCACTTTCTTTGTTATCATTACCGAATTATCAGTGAGGAAAATAATTTAGCGAAGTTAAAAAATAACATTTGGTATATAGAAAATGAATATACACTTTCTGATTTGAAAAATTCTGATCATGCAGAAGTAAGAGATCACACAATGGCTAATAAATAACTTTTATCAAAGCGCTGTACTAAACCTAAAAACCCAATTAAATTCTTCTTTATTTTTAATTTTGGCTGGAACCCCCCCGGGTTCAAGAATATTAACTCCAAAGGTTAATCTAATTGGTCTTATTATGCTAACTTCTTTTGAAGCTGCAAGCACAAGTTGATCACTATTAAACTCAGTGAAAAAACTTAATGATTTATTAGGTAATAAGCTTATAGAACCTACTGGGCCAAAGCATAGATCATTATCAATCTTGGATGAAAATCTTCTTTCTGTATCAAAATCTTCAAAGCAAAATAAATGAATATTTTTGTTACTAGCATATCTACCACTAGCAATACCTCCATTAATTACTAATAAGGGAAAGTCATTTTTTTTGTTATTCAACCATATTCCTTTTGATTTCATTAGATATATATTTCTCCCTGTGTCGGTAGTATCATCTAGTTGTATTAATTGCTCTCCACCTATAGCAAATCCCGATTGCTTATTTAATTTCCTGTCATATCTAAAGCCAAATGAAAGACCTTCATCAAATAGACCTGTTGTGCCTCCTGCAAATTTTTCTCCTTTGTATAAACTTCTCATTGAGAAATTAAGTCCAAAACTACTATCCTTGGTTGCGAAAGTTTTCCAATGAGCTTGACCAGTGGCATCACCACCATTCCAATGCCAAAAAGGCCTCCCATTTCTAACTTGTCCACTAAAACCCCTTACGGAAAAATCGAATGAATAAATATCATTCCACTTAAATCCATTTGGAAGCTTCCATCCAATATCAGGACCTATAGATCCATCAGAAAAAGCGATTGATCGATTTTGCGAGTAGAGAGTTAAAGATTGCTTAACTTCCTCATTTTTTATCCTTTGTTGGAATTTGTTTTCATATTCTTTACTTAAATTTTCCCATTTTATGATCTTATCTTTAGACCTTAATTTATCTGAGTTAATTTTTTCCCATTTTACATCTTCAGTTGAAAGTTTTTGCCCAAAAAATTCATCTGCGAATAAAGAGATATTATCAAAAATTAAAAATAAAAAGAAAAAATATATACTTGTCTTTGGAATTGAACTCATAATATATTTTTGCGTTCTCATTTTTTTAATCTATAGTTTTATTAGGTTTAAGTAATCGAGGTTTCAGAATTCCAGCATTAGTTCTTTTTTTTATCTATTTCTTTCAACAATTCTAAAGTTCATATCTATAGCTCCTTTTCTTAAAGGAATAATTTCTTGATAATCGCCTTCATAGCAATCTTGCGCTGCTTTTTTGCTTGGGAATTGTGCGAGTACTGTAAACGGACCGTCATAACCTTCTCTCACATCTGTTTCATAATCAACTGTTAATGTTTTTGCCCCACAACCTTTAACAACTACATCATTTACTGCTGCAAAGTATTTACCTGCTTGTTCTGGATTTGTAATCCTGCCAGAAATCATTACGTAACCAAAATTTTTATCTTTTGGGACTTTATAACCAATCGCAAGCCCAACGATACCAGCAATAAAACCAAATAAAATAGTTTTTTTCATTTAAAGTTTGTTTTTTAAATTGTAGACGATTCTCTCTAATTTGGCTCTCAATTATTAACTATTAGCGGTGCAAATAATAAGCATTTTTTTTATTTTTTTTTGGCTTTTTCATATATGCCTGAAATTGAGGAGAACAATTTCTAAAACCAGACAAAAGGATATCTTTAAATTTTTGAAGTTACTCTTTTCTTATTTTTACTTTTATTATTCAAACAAAACCAGGCATCCCACAATTAAGTATAAAAACCAATTACAACCACAAATGACATTGGATTTGGTTGCTATGACCATTTTCAATGGCAATTAAGTATTAAAAAGAAAAAAAACAACATAAATTAAAAAAACTTTTTAGGATAATTGAAATTAAATTTCTAATAAAATGAATAAATTTAAAGATAATTTTTCAAGTGAAAGCTTTTACCCAGATAGTAATTATTATCTTGAACAGGAAAATATTGTTAAAGAAACACCAGTTCCAGAAGATCAAATTTCCAATATGGGGGAATTTTTTGAATGGCCAAATAGCTATTGGTTTATTGCAGAAAGGACTAATGGTCGTCTTGCAATGATTGGATTTATGGCTGTGATTATTAACTACACCTTATTTGGTTGGATAGCATATCCTTTCCTATAAATGAGCAATTCAAATTTTGATAAAAATGGAGTTGATAGTTCTGGACTCCACTGGCTTCAATATGCTGCATTTGTTGTAACTGCATTTGCAATTTATTTTGGTTGGGCTTTTTTTAATGATGCTAACTTTCATCACTTTGCTGTAAAAATATTCAAGTTCTGGAATTGCAATGGATATAACCCTTTAAATTATTGCTTAATGCGTTGGAGAGTAGATTTTTATCCTTAAAAAACTTCTAGACCCGAGCCGATTATTTTTTTTAGTTTGAGGCATAATTTGTAACTTTATGTAGCACTAAACCGTAGCTTCGATTAGATCGTTTTGATTCAATAAATACAATTCAGATAAAAGAGTTTGCCAACTCTCTTTTTTTTATTACTTTTTTTGTTTAGAGTCTTTACTTTTTAGGGTTTATATATCTTTTTACGATGTATCATTCACGGTCAATAAAACCATAGTATTTCGTTTTTAATTACTTATAAGTTTTCGAGGAGTTTTCGAGTAATCCATTTAATTCTAGGAGTTCTTCTTTACTCAATTCTCTATATTCTCCTGTTGGCAAATTTAACTTAATATTCATAATTCTTACACGCTTTAATGATATTACTCTGTAGCCTAAGGACTCACACATCCTTCTAATCTGACGGTTAAGTCCTTGAGTCAGTATTATTTTAAATTTCTTCGGACCCAATTGTTTTACGAAACAATCCTTAGTTATTGTGCCTAATATTTCAACTCCATTACTCATACTTTGAATAAATTCGCTATTAATAGGACGATTAACTTTTACAATATATTCTTTTTCATGATTATTTCTTGCTCTGAGTATTTTATTTACGATATCTCCATCATTAGTTAAGAAAATCAATCCCTCACTGAGCTTATCTAATCTCCCGATGGGGAAAATTCTTTTAGGATATTTAATGAAATCTATGACATTATTGGGTTCTACTTTTCTATCTGTTGTGCAAACAATTCCTACAGGTTTATTAAAGGCTAAGTATATGTTTTTTTGTCTATTTGATTTTTCTATTCTTTGACCTTTAACTTCAACTTGGTCACTATCTTCTACTTTAGTTCCAATTTCTGGAATTTTGCCATTAATGGTTACCTTTCCTTCTAGGATTAATCTATCTGCTTCTCTTCTAGAACAATAACCGACTTCACTTAAATATTTATTTATTCTGGTAGCCATTTTGGATGTTTCATTTTTATCTGCACTAAAAAAATAATTTACTAATCTCCTAATATTTTAGATCGGATGTCAATTTATTTAACATTCTCATTATTGAATTTCAAATTATTTTCATCAGTAATTTATACCGCAAAGATCTAACTCTCTTTTTAATCCCAATTTTTTTCAATTTTCCTCCATCCCTTAGAAAGTAATCTTTCATAAATTTCTCTAGCTAAATCTATTTCAACAGAAACTGTATTTGTCATTACTGGTGGTTTGTTTCCTAATCCCCCCAATATTTTTCCAGTATCTATAAACATATATTCAAAAATTCCATCAATACTCTTATCGTTTTTCATAAATCTTTTAACTTCTGACCTATTTGAATTAATCAACCAATAAGATTTAGCCATTAATCTAATCTTGGAATTAGTAAGCGTTCCATTTAAAACAAACTCATTTGATCAGTTTCTTTTTTCTTTACATCCTCTACTATCCAACCATCAGGGGACCAACTCAGCATGATTGCAAATAATCCTCTTAATTCATCTGCATCTTTAACTTGCTCTGTCCATTGTTCCTCATATCCATTAGGAACGATCACAGGCATGCGGTGATGTAAAGGTTTAATTAAATGATTTGGTTCAGTTGTTAAAACGCAGCAACTCTCAAGTTCTGCTCCATCTGGTGAAGTCCACTTACTCCAAATTCCTCCCAACCAAAAAGTCTCATAATTCGCTTTTCGTACACGATATTTTTTTTCAAAAAAACCGCTCGCAGGTATCAGGCACCTTTTATGTTTCCAACTTCCACTAAATAATTTTTTTTCTTCTACGGTTTCTGATCTTGCATTAAATGGTCTTGGCCTCTCTTTATCAAATGGGTCTCTGGCCCAAGGAGAAATAAAGCCCCATGTCATAAAAGTAGTTTTAATTCTTCCTTCGTTTTTAATTACAAGAACTGGATCATTAGGTCTTATTAGACTTTGAGTATCATATTTAGAATCAAGTCCACTTGGATAGTCTTGTTTCAAAACCTTTGGCAACTTCTCAAATTTAGTTTTCAGCTCAAATCTTCCGCACATTGATTTTTAAAATATTTTTAAAACTCACTAATAAAACAGTAAATTTTCCTTATTTTAGATCTTCTTTCAGTTTTCTCAAATAAAAAACAATTTTTTGATCGTAGAAAGTTTTAATCTAAATAATTAAAAGAAAATGTAGATATTGAAAAGCTCCCTAAAATTTAATTTGAATGTTTCAAACTTATTTTATGACTGATCCAATTTTCTACTTATCTATGCTACTCGGACTTGGAGGAGTTTGTGTATTAATCTCTTCCTTCGATGATGATGACGATGGTGATGATGATGGAGAAAAGTTATTTTATAATCTCGAAAATTCTTATTTTGCGAAATAATTGATGTGATTTAAAGCAATATTTTTAAGAGAAAGTTGTTTGCGTAAAAGGGTCTATCATTAAAATATTATTATTTGAACAACAGGAATATTATCTCTCTTAAACATAAACCTTGCTTATTATATTAATTTTTAAATTTAGTTGTTGGTCCTCTATCCGTATATGTTTGTGCCTTAAACCGTACATTTTTATTAGTCGATTGATAAGCATGCCTAGTTAGAACTTAGTGGTAACAGAGATAAATTAAATGCCTTCAACACCAATAAAATCTTGTAATAAATATGTGTTGAGTTACAAAGATTCAAAAAATACGACACATGAAGTTGGCTTCTACGCGCGCGATGCATACGATTGCCTAATGCTTGCTAGAGAATTCAACACTTACGTACATGACAATCCAGGATCTGTAATCAGAATCCAACAAAAATTTTAAGGAAATTAATTATGAATTTAAAAAGATCACCATTCGCAATTCAAGATAAAAATGCAAGAGATCTTGATAATGCAAAAGATTATCCAACAATTACAGATTTAATGAGAGAACAGAAAGTTCCACAAGATTACGCAAATACAGTTCACCATCGTAGAGATTTAGACTCTCTCGGTTAGTTTACGAGAATGGTTATTTAATAATTTTTAAAAATTAACGATTATGATTAACGCGATCTGTGATTAATTCAAAAGATAATTTTTTCTTCCTCAAGTTTTTTCTTAAGCTCTATGGGCATATATGCAATATCTTTTTTTATTGCATTAATGGCATCTCTATACTTTTCAGGTTCAGCTAAAAGCATTTTTATTAAATTGTATTGATTTTCAATTTCTTCAGAAGAAAATTTTCCCATAAAAATAAGAACTACCCTTTTATATTAAATCAGCAGTCAAAAATACAAAAGACTAACTATTAGTTAGAGGCTGCTGCAATTTCTTTATGGACGGAAAGAAATTCTTTATCCGTTAGAACTGGTGTGACTTCTATTTCTACGCCAAAATTATCGACCCAGATACTACTCCATTTCCAAATATTCTGATGATTTGAAGATTCAACTATTGCCCAACCATTAGCTCCCTCAGGATTTACTACTCGATTAAGAACTTTAAACCCATCAAATTCATCACCTTCGCATCCTCCTTCAACAAAACCCGCAAAAGCTTCGGCGCCTTGCATATGACTTTCTTGATCTGGAAATTGCCAGTGAACGATGTAAGTTTGCATGAATAAAATTATTTTTTTAATTATTAATTATCGAATTTAAAAATTAAATAAAAAGTCTTTAAACACTAATTAAATTAAAAGAGCTTAAGCCTAAAAGGGAAAATACCAAAAAAAAAGACTCTTACGAGCCTAGGTGATGGGGACTCCTATAATGACAAATTAAACAGAAACAAACAACCCCATCAATAGATAATTTTAAATACTTACAAACACCATATGTAGTGCTAAGATTTTTAAAAGGCTGGGTGATGGGGGTTATCCCGCTTTTTGATTGGGGCGAAGCTAACGCCCTTTTTTTATGGAAAAATTTACTTTAATCAATAAAGCCAGATCGAGGATTAAAGTATTTGAACTTTTTGATGATAGTTCTAAGAACCCTTCTCTCATTAATGCAATTTTAATCTCTTATGGTTATGTGCTTAAGCGATCAAGTAAGCAAGTTATGAAAGGCTCTAGGGTTGAATCTATCGAAGAAGCGAGAAAAGAATATAAAAAACTATTAGAGGAAGGGTGGAAAAAACTTATCGATTAAACAGTTAAAAAAAATGATGAATAGGTACTTTACCTAAAATTTGACATGATTAAAAATTAATTGCTAGATAAGCTTCAAAATGGAAGATTGATCATGAAAAAAGACATTTATTCAAATATTCAAGATTCAGATGCTTTGGAAAGTTTTTTTGAATGTATAACTTCTTGTAGCATCAATAGTAAGGGAGTAGATTGCACAACAGCATGTTATGTAAAACATTTAGAACCAAACAATATCGATTACCCTTTAAAATTTTCATAAGCAAAGCTTATTGATAATTGTTATATTTCATTGATGTTATTTCCTCCTCCTCAAGTTATTTTTGGTCTATTGCTTTTATCTATAGCAGTTGTTCTTATCTGGGATATTAGATACAATCCCTTTGGAGAAGACGAAGACGGAATTTAATCTTCAACTGGGGAGCTGATTTGTAGGTGGTGCGTGAAATTGCCGTTTCTTTCTTTTTAGTCTTTTGTAAGCGACTAAAGAGCCTAACAACAACAATGTAATAGCTATTGAGTTAATCATATAAAGTAGTTTTATACATATAAAAACAAATATGTTCTAAATATCAATGATTAAAGTTATTTTTTCAAAAAGTTACTAATTATGGACTAATTTTTAATATTTAGATTTGACATTAGGTCCCCAAAATAATCAAAAGAAAATGCTTATCTGAGCAAAATTAATTTCTATACAATAAGAATAAATCACTTTTTCTTATTTCTCATTTGATATTGCAGAACAGCTTTTAGGTGTTTTACTTCTTTTTCTAAAGTCTCAATTCTTTTTTCTAAATCTTCATTAGTTGCCATATTTTATAAAGATAAATTCATTCATATTTATACTATTAAAAAACGACTTTTTACTCATAGTAAATGTCTAATAAGTAATAGAACCTATTGAAGTACCTAATCTCTCTAGATAAATTATGCAGAGTATAAATTTAGGGGTACTTTATGAGTGGAGATTATGAGACACTAGAAATAAATCAACCTAAAATTAAATATCTTCAGAAAGTATCCGAAAATAATACAGAATGGTTAGATAAATTAATCAACCAAATTGAAGATATGAAAAACAATATATCCAAATCTGCTTAATGACAGAAAAAGAATTGAAGGAATTAGATAAATTTGCAAAAAAAATGGATACAATGACGAGCTAAAAGATATATATTTAAGGGAAGTTATTGACAGAAATAAAGAATACGAATGAGATCTAATTTTCGACCAAACATTCGACTTGCTACAAACATTCTTTTAGTTATTGGTACTTTTGCAATTGCTTTAAAGATTACTCCAATAGCGAAAGTATATAAGGAAAAAAATTTATGTATTAAATATTTAAAACATCAAATAGATCGAGACAAACTTATCAAAAGACTAAAAATAGTTAAACAAGCAAACCCATCTAGTATTTGTGACTCTATCCTCAAAAGTTAAAAATGCGTATTATTCTTATAAATTTTAAATTTTTTATTTTTTTATTTTTCTTATCTCTAAATTTCAATAATTATTCTCTTGCACATATGAGGGGTACATTTCTTTCCGAAGAGGAAGCTGAAAAAAGGTCTTTAGAACTTGGTTGCGAAGGAATACACAAGAACCAGGATAAATGGATGCCATGCAAAAACGAAAAAGAATTACATATTTATTTGAGGAAATAGATGGAAAGATTAAAAACCAATAAAAGAAAAATTCACAGAAAAATAACCGCAATTTCAGCAATCCCCTTACTAATTACTATTGTATCTGGGACTTTTTATAGTATTCTTCAACCATTAGGAGTGGATGCTTTTTGGTTAATAAAATGGCATACGGGTAATTTTGGCATTATTAATTTGCAACCTTTTTACTCGATATTTCTCGGTATAGCTTCAATAATCTCAATAATATCTGGCGTTAAACTGTTACAAAAAGAATCTTAGATATATTCCAAGCCAAGCCAAAATCTAACTAATTAATACTATTTGCGCCCCCACTTACTAAGAAAATTATCGCTCCAAGTGCCATTGTTGCTACACCCATATAAGGGTATTTCTTAATTCTTGATTTAGTAATTGGAAGCCATGAAAGGTATCTATCAGATTTATTTAATTCATTTTTTTGTCTAGGTGGCAATCCTAATTCTTCTCTTCTTTTAGCTTCGCCCATAATCTTAAATTTGTTTATGTATCAATATTAAAAATTATGTTCTACACCTGCGAGTTAACTTTATTAAAAACAGAGGTCCTTTGTAGATAAACAAATTATTTAAAATTTATTTAGCCTTCTTTAAATATAGATTCTTTGTATTTGCCTGATCTGATGTAAATAACAAAATTAAGATAGTTCCAACTAGAAATGAAAAAATCATTGTCAAACCAACAACTTCAACCATTTCACTAGGCAGATAATTTAGAAACATTAATGAATAGATATCTTATCTTAAACTTAGCAATTGTATTTTTTATGTAAAGTAAGGATTCCTCCTTAAATTTCGAAAAGAACTTTCAGAGACTTTTTAATCTTTATTTATTTTTATTTGCGAGATAAATCTAGTTCTAGCCGATCTCAAATTTCTTAGTTAGCTATTCCTATTTTCTTAAGCAATTTTAGGTAAGGCAAGGCCCAATTACCAAAGGTAAAAGAGATTGTCGTATTTTTTGTAGTTGGAAATAATTTTTTAGAACGTGTAGAGGCTAATTTAGAAAATATCTTAATAGTCTCTACTTCTAGATTATCCATATACAATTTTTTTTGAACACCTCGATCTTTTTTTTGGGGCAAATAATTTTCTATAAACCATAAAACTTGATCTAAATTTGATTTATTGGGTGCGGTTTTAATTTGTTTATTTTTCTTTTTAAACATATTTATTTACCTCTTAATTACTGAATTAAATTTGCCATTTATATAATTTAAATCAATAGTAAAAGCGTCAAAATTATGTACTTTTTAAAAATCGATAATCGAAAAAATAAATCAATAATTACTTTGTTTTTATAAAAATAAAAAAAGAGAGGGATAAAACCCCCTCTTAATTGATCAGTTTCAAAAAAGAATTTAATTTTTTGAGTCTTTCAATTTCATTTCTTTTTGTGTTTTCCTGATTCTTTCTTCAAAGACGGATCTTCTGTATGGAGTAACTTCTCCACTTTTAGTAGCCAAAAGTTGGGCTTCATATAGCCTATTGGCTCTTTTGATTTTTTCTCTTATTTGTAAGAGGTTATTCATGGTCTTTTGCAGTTAATGAGAATCCCGTTCCCTACTCCCATTTCATGCGTCCAGAGATATAAACTTGGATGAACGTAAATGAACAATAACATCTTAAAAAAAATTCTGCGAGAGTAATTTTTACTAAATTCTTCTCAAAAAAATAAATATTGAATAGACCTTATAAATAAGGTTTTAATATTTCCTAAATTATGATAAGAAAATTGTCTGCGACTCATCATTATTATCCTGAATAACTATTTTTTTATTAGGGAAAATATCTGATAATATTCTTTTCAAATTTGAATTATCTGAATGAATTATATTACTCATATTTTTTGAATTAATTTTCCAATTTTCATCTACAAATAGTTCTTTATCATCGCCTTTTTCATTCTCCAGTGATGTCTTATTTAGAATCTTAAGTAAAAGTTCTGAATCATAATCATTAAATTCTTCAGGGCCCTCTTTTAAATTTTTAATCATTATTTAGAAATCTAATGTTTCTAAATCTTGCATAAGAAATTTGAAAAATACAAGGTATTAATTACCTATAAATTTCTCTTAAGATAAAAAATCCAGATGCAATTAAAATAATTTTCTTTAAAAAATTTAATTCCAAAATAGCTAAAGAATGATATTTAAAAAGATTAATCAATCATTTACACCATTTATTTAATTGTTAGGTTGCAATTAAGGGAATTAGAAAAGATGCCAAGAGTAATTAACAAAAAAATAAGACTTTTAAGATGGTTAAACTCAGGCATGATATTACCATTTATCATTATGGCTGCATCCTCATCAATCATTCTTTATGGTGTTTTATTTGTCCTAATAAAGTAGTTTTTTAATTTAAGCAGCTAAGTTTTCCTCAGATTTAGACATAATTATTGCAGCTTTTTTTAATAAACTAACTACTTCTTTTCTTCCAACTGCATTATCAGCTTGACGCATTATTTCATAATATTTTTTATTTATTTTCTTCATAAATAGTTTTAATTTAATCTAAAATTACAACACCATATAATGGTGTCAACTGTAAATAATTCTCATATATTATTTCTTTGATTATTTTTGCACAATAAAAATTGCTCATTTATTATCCTTCAA
>CACGGL010000025.1:0-12334 GCA_902572595.1 uncultured Prochlorococcus sp. | reverse complement strand
TCTTGACCCCAAACAGCCTCAATGAGTCCAAGCCTCTCTCTTCTTTGAAAATCAAACTTGATATCAAAATTCATCTTTGCTTATCTAATTCTCCCTCATAAATTAATTCAAAAGGATTTTCTTTTACATTTAAAGCGGCTTTAACATTATCTTCAAATTTTTGTTGGACTACATTTACCTCTGAAATTGTTATACTTTTCCATAATTTCTTGCTTTTCCAATTTACCAATATTAAAGCTTCTTCTTTTTCTTTATCCCAAAATAATTGTCTCCCCAAAAAACCTTCTTGAGAAGATAACCATGGATCCCATATTTCTTTTTCAGCATTCAACCATGCTGCTTTTTGATTTGCAGGGACTTTAAGTCTTAATTCCTCTATCACCATTTCACCTTGATAATTATCCATAGGAAGAGCTTTTAAACTGGGCATATCGGACTGAAAAGTTAAAACCACTAAGCAAACTAATATAAAACAAAATCGTCGGAATTTCACTTTCAAATTAAAATTCAATTTCATTTTTTCGCAAGTAATACTACAGAATGACAACTTATACCCTCTTCTCTTCCTTCTGGTCCCAATTTTTCATTTGTAGTTGCTTTTATCCCAATTAAATTTTCATTAATATTCAATATCCCAGAAATATTTTTTTTCATTAATTGCACATGAGGCATAATTTTTGGCTTTTCAGCGACTAGAACACTATCAATATTATTTATTTCCCAACCATCTTTTCTTATTAAGTCAATTACTTTTGATAACAAAAACAAGCTATTAGAATTTTTCCATTTTTCATCAGATGGTGGGAAGTACTTTCCAATATCACCCAGAGAAAGTGCTCCCAATAATGCATCCATGATTGAGTGACTTAAAACATCAGCATCACTATGACCCTCTAATCCTAAATTATCAGGATGATGTAATTTCACTCCTCCAATAATTAAATCTCTATCCTTTACTAGTCTATGAATATCGTATCCATTACCAATACGGAACTTAGGTGAGGATTTAGTCATATCAATGGATTTAGAGTATCTTAAAACAAACTATAATTATTTTGTAATCCCAAATAGACACCTTACTTTATAATTAAAGATACTTTTTACCTCCTCAATAGATTATTTTACCAATCAAATGTACCATTAAAAAATATTAAATTTATTTTAAAGAGATACAAATGTGAGAAATGATTAAAAACATTTTAATTAGGAGATTTATCCGAATACGTAAAACTTCCTGAAACTGTTGTACAGGTTTGTAATAAAATCAAAAGTAAATTCTTCTACAGATTAGTAAAAATAACAAAAAAAGTTTTATTTCTAGGTAAAAATAATGATACATTTACTCTTAAAGCATTAAATCATCTTAGATTAATTTTTACTGAAGTAAAAGATTATTTAGGAGATTGGGGAGATAAACTTCCAGCAGAGGCATCTTGTTGGGAAGGTGAAATTCTAATATCATATAAATCAAGATGGATAATACCAAAAAACTTATTAGATAAAGCAAAAGAAGTAGCAATTAACTTTCATCCAGCATCTCCTGATTATCCAGGCATAGGTTGTATTAACTTTGCACTTTATGATAATGCAAATGAATATGGAGCAACTTGTCATCATATGAACCCAAAAGTAGATTCTGGAGATATTATCAAAGTTCTTAAATTCCCTATTTATCCTTCAGATAATGTTGAGACCTTATTAACAAGGACGTATGAAAATCAATTAATCTTATTTTATGAAATAATTAATTACCTTCATAAGGGTAAAACTTTACCAAAAAGTAATGAGAAATGGAGTAGAGAACCTTACTCAAGAAAAGATTTTGATGAACTAAATAATATTCAAATTGATATGGATAGTAGTGAAATCAAAAAGAGAATTAGGGCAACCCAATATAAAGATTTCAGACCAACATTATCTTTCAAAAACTTTAATTTTGAACTCAAAGAGGATTAAAAACCATCTATTAACTCTTTGGTTGAATAAATACCTAAGAAAGGTGCTGTAAATTCTTTTATAATTCCAGTAGATTTACCGAAAAAACTATTTTTTACTGATATTAAATCATTTTCCTTTAAATAAGGATTTCTTTTAGAGCCTCTTTTTGCAGAAGCACTATAAGAAATATTTTTTTTCAAAACTGTTCCGTCTTTCTCATACCTTATTAAAACAATCTTTCCAGAGAGAGGTTTAATAGGCCCAGAAAGATCAATCGCATCAGATAAAGTAGCCTCAAGTGGAAGTTTTACAACTCCAGGGCTTTCAACTCTCCCAAAAAGATTTACCGTGACAAATCTTGGGGACATTCCAGATAAAACAGATTTGGGGATTTGATCTGGATTAGATTTACTTAGTTTTGGAAAGAATAAAATATCTCCATCAAATATTCGTATATTGTTAGTATCATCTGGACCGCCCATATAAGGATACAAATTAATAATAGCTCTCTTTTTTCCTCCCCCTTTCCCAAGAGGTACATCTCTTACAATTTCAATTCGAGATAAATCAGTAAAGGAAGTTATTCCACCGGCTTTTCTAATAACATCAGAAATAGTGGTTAGATTTTCACCTGATTTTTTTACGATTTGATCTTTTGAAGATTGATTATTTGATGGCAAATTTTCACTTTTTTCTAATTGCTCATTACTAGTTTCTAAAAATGAATTCAGTTTAGAATTATCAGATTGAATTAAAATACTTGTTGAACCTGATTTATAGGCAGGGAATTTGTAAAAACCTGGATTTCTTAACTCACCTCTTGCTAATACTCTAAGACTTTTAAATACTGCAATTCTCACTTTGATTTCTGGATCAATTAGGAATTCAGCGTATCTTTTCTCCAATAAAGTTTTTAATTCAGACTTTGTTAATCCTCTTACAAAAGTTTCATCTAGTCTTGGTAGAAATATTTCTCCTTCTTCATTAACAGGAAAAATCCCACTTAATTCTTTAGCAGGAAAAAAATCTAAGTAGATTGAATCACCTGTATCAATAATATAATCTTCCAATTCTTTTTTTGAATTTAAATAAGAGGAAGGTATAGCTTCATCCTTTTCGACAAAAGGGGTATTTATTTCTGGTTTTGCAAACTCAGCAAAAAACAGAGGACTAAAAAAAATTATAATAGGCAAAAATTTATAAAAATTTTTAGACAAGAAAAACTTAAACATAGCTATCACTTTATTATATCTCATTATTAATATTCTTTTTCCAGAGGGTATTTACCAAGATAATCGAAATTAAAATTTTCTTAATCACTTTTTAGAGCGACAAGTATCAAATATATTAGGCTCTATAATTACTTTTTATCATTTTAATCAAAATTAAACTTTTTAAGTTCATTACTTTTCATAAGATCTCTTCTTCTGTTAAAGGTTCTTTTTAACATTTGCTCTTCTCTCCAAAGTTCAATTTCTTTATGATTACCATTAATGAGAACATCCGGAACTTTCATATTCCTAAAAATTTGAGGTCTAGTGTACTGTGGGTGCTCTAATAAAGATGAGTTATGACTTTCATTGATCAAAGAGTCTGGATCTCCAAGTGTTCCTGGCAATAATCTAGTCAAACCATTAATTATTGATAAAGCAGGAATTTCTCCTCCAGAAAGTACATAATCTCCTATGGATATCTCCTCATCAGCTAAGCATCTAACTCTTTCATCAAAACCTTCATATTGGCCACAAATAATTATTATTTGATCCAAAGTTGACCATCTCACAAGATCCCCTTGCTTTAAGACTTTACCTTGAGGGGTCATTAATAAAGTTTTACTTTTAGGAAATTTATTAATTGATTCATGCGCTTTAAAAATTGGACCAGGCTTTAAGACCATTCCTGCTCCTCCTCCATAAGGCTTATCATCTACTTGTCTGTAAGAACCTTCTCCATATTCTCTTAAATCATGTAAATTTAAATCAATCAAATTCTTATTTATAGCTCTTGTAATAACACCTAAATTATTTATTAATTCAAAAGCTTTAGGAAACAATGTAATTACATCAAAATTAAAACTGCTCATCTAGAAATCTTCCTCATAACCAAATTCAATCAACCTTGATTCTTTTTTTCTCCAATTTGGAACAACTTTCACAAACAACTCTAAGTGAACTGGGCCATCAATCAATTTTGATATATTTAATCTTGCTGACTGACCAATAATTTTTAACATTGAACCTTTCTTTCCAATAAGAATGCCTTTTTGAGTTGATCTTTCAACAATAATGTTAGCTAAAACAGCTGTAAAACTTTTGCCATTTTTTCTTTTCATTTCCTCTATCTTTTCTATTTTTACTGCAACACTATGAGGTATTTCTTCTCTCGTATTTAATAAAACTTGCTCTCTTACTAAATCAGATAATAAATTATCTAATGGTTGGTCGCATATAGTCTCTTCGCTATAAAGTTTTGGTCCCTCTGGAAGAAAATTAAGTGCCATATCGACCAGTTCAGAACATCCTTCTCCTTTAGAAGCACTTACAATTTGAAAGTTTCTATTTATTCCAAAAAATCTTCTGTATTGATCTAATCGTAAATTCCTAAATTCTTTATTTACTAAATCCCACTTATTTAGTGCAACAATAAACTCAGTTTTATTTGCGATTAAAAATTTCAATATATATTCATCCCCTCTTCCAGGTTCTTCACTTGAATCAATTACAAAAATTACTATATCGACTCCATTAATTGCAGATTTTGCGTTTTTTACTAATATCTCTCCAAGTCGATGATGAGGTTTATGTACACCTGGTGTATCGACAAAAATTATTTGCCCATTATCTTTAGTAAGTATTCCTTTTAATTTATTTCTAGTAGTTTGCGCTATTGGAGAAGTAATTGTAATTTTTTCTCCAATCAATTTATTTATTAAAGTAGATTTACCAACATTTGGCCTTCCTACTAATGTTACAAACCCAGATCTATAATTGGTCAAAGACTTTTAATGCATCAATAATAAAATTCTGATCAAAAATGGAAAAAAAAACCATAAATTTAAAAGAAGCTTCGTTTACGCAAGCAATAATCATATCCGCGCAATGGTGTAAAGAGTGGGCTGAAGATTTACTCAGTGAAGAGGTTTTAGCAGACAGAATTGCAGAGCTAACAAAAACAAAAAATGGACTCCGAGGATTTTTTGCGTACACTTTATCAGATAAAAATTGTTTTTTATTAGATAAACTTCCTTTTTCACTAATTTACAAACTTAATGAAGGTGGGGATGTTGTAACGGACATTATAGTAAAAAATTTAATAATGAGTTCCGCTCAAATTATTATTCATCGTAGAGATGATAATCATGAATATGAGATGACATCAGCAAACATTTCAGATAGATGTAAGGCTATTTTAAGACTGCTAGAAACTAAGTCAGTTACAAAGTCTGTCAATCAAGTCCTTAGAGACTTAGATGATATGGGCAATAGTTTTGATAATTCAGTAAAATATGACCCGGAGCAAAAGGAATTCATAAAAAAACAAATTCTTGATATTGCCCAATAAAAAAAGCGTAGAAACATATCTACGCTTTGGTTAGTTATTTAAGTAATGTGATTAATCTCTTCTACCACCACCTTGAAGTGCAATCATTAATCTCAATATAAAAACAAAAAGATTTATATAAGTTAGATACATACCTAAAGCCCCTGCAAGGTATTGATCATCATTATATCTTCTTGGCATTGTATAGAAATCAACAAAAGACATTGCTACAAATAAGACAGTTCCAAATCCTGCAATTATCAATTCAAGTCCTGAACCTCCAAAAACTCCTGGAGCAAAGAATCCTCCAATTAATTGGAAAAACATTGCTAATAGCAGTCCTATTAACCCAAGACCAACTACCCCACTTAGTGCTTGACCAACACTATCACTCATTCTTTGGCCAGTGTAAGAGGCAATAACGAAAGTTATCCCAGTAGCTAAGGCAGCTGTTCCAACCGAACCAATACCAATAGTTCCTATTGCTAAAGCAACTATTCCACTTAAGGTAAATCCAGTTAACAAACTAAATCCTGTTAATAAAGGCAAGGCCTTCGCATTATTTGCATTATTTGCAGCGCTTGTGGCTATAAAAAACAAAATCAATTCTGCAATTAATGCAACTATAGAAAGAGGCTGGAAAAGTCCAGGATTTGTTGCTATAAGGGAAACACCTGCTAAAACGCCTAAAGAAGTTAGAACCATACCTCCACCTACATAAGGTAAAGCTTTTTGAACAACATTAGGTCCAACAATTGAACTAGTTTGTGCTTCACGAATAGCTTGATTGAAATTACTACTTGCTGGCATTTTTTTTATTAAATATGAACCTATTCTACTTGATTTTTAAAATTTCAGGGTACGGATCTCCAGAGTTATAAAGTTATTGATAAGCCTCAATAATTTTCTGAACTAAAGGATGACGAACTACGTCTTCAACAGTTAAATAACAAATTTTTATACCTTGTGTTTTAGAGAAAATTCTCGATGCTTCGATGAGGCCGCTTTCCTGATCTTTTTTTAAATCAATTTGTGTAATATCTCCGTTTACAACCATTTTAGATCTATCACCCAATCTGGTTAAAAACATTCTCATTTGAGAGCAAGTAGTATTTTGAGCTTCATCTAGTATAACCATTGAGTTATCTAAGGTTCTGCCTCTCATAAATGCCAAAGGTGCAACTTCAATAATTCCCTTTTCGATTAACGAATTTGTTCTATCAAACCCAAAAATACTATTTAAAGAATCAAATAGGGGTCTTAAATATGGATCTACTTTTTGTTGCAAATCACCAGGTAGAAATCCCAAACTTTCACCAGCTTCTACAGCTGGTCTGGTTAAAACAATTTTTTCAATTTTTTTCTCGTTCAATAGTCGTGCCGCGCAAACAGTTGCTAAAAATGTCTTACCTGTTCCAGCTGGACCAATTGCGAACGTAAGATCAAAGTTTTCAATTGATTCAACATATTCTTTTTGCCTTATAGTTCTTGGTCTTAAATATCTTCCTTCTTTGGAACGCGCAAGAACTTTCTTCCCAAGTTCAGCATGTGAAGACGATTCGCCCATATTTAAAGAACTTAAAGCAGCTTTAAGATCTACCTCTGGGACTTCTAACCCTTGTTCCCAAATTGGTCTTGTTAGTTCTACTAATGCTGAGGCCCTCTCAATTTTAGATATAACTCCGTTCATCTCAAGTTGTAAGCCTCTAATAGTTAAAGAAACTCCTGTAAGAGACTCAAATTTTTTTAAGAAAGAATTACCAGGTCCAGATAATGCTGTAGCAGCATCAGAGCTTGGCAAATCTATAGTGAAGTGACCAGTTTTGGAAACTTCCTTCATCTAGTTATTGAATAAAAATTTATCAAATCACTAGCTTTCAGCTTCATTACTCTCGCTTTCAGCTTTACTACTATCATTTTCTTCGTTTTTAGTTTTAGCCTTAGCTAATTTTTCCTTCTCTAACTTTGCTTTACCAATTGCGATTGAGGGTCTTTCTGTTTTTTCTAATAAACCACCCTTTTCTAATAAAGTTCTCACAACATCAGTTGGCTGAGCACCCTGAGTAAGTCTTGTTCTCAAGGCTTCTGTATCAAGCCTGGTTTCCTTAGTTCTTGGATTATAAAAACCTAGTTCTTGTAGAGGTCTACCATCTCTTCTGGAAGTACTATTGCATGCAACAATTCTGAAACTTGCCTCTTTTTTCTTTCCAAAGCGCTTAAGGCGCAATTTAATCATCTTAAATTAATGCGTTTTTAATAATAATATCATTTAAAGGTAAAAATATAGAAACTATAAATCGGCAAAACCTTTTTTCTTTTTATTATTTTTTTGTTTTTTCATTGGCTTATTACCATTCATCCCTCCCATTCCTGGCATTCCCCCCATTCCTGGCATTCCTCCCATTCCTGGCATTCCTCCCATTCCTGGCATTCCTCCATTTGACATTTGTTTCATAAAGCCTCTCATTCTTTGAAAATCAGCTAATACTTTATCTACATCTTTTGCTTCATAACCACTACCCTGAGCGATTCTTTGTCTTCTTGAAGGCTGAGCAGCAAGAACTTCAGGTTTTTGTTTTTCCTCAAGAGTCATTGAAGAGATCATAGATTCTATTTTCTTAAGTTGATCTTCTCCATCTTTTATCATCCCATCATCGATTTTATTCATTCCAGGAATCAATTTAATCAATCCCCCAAGTGATCCCATCCTTTTAATTAATCTCATTTGCTTAACAAAATCATTAAAATCAAAAGTCGCTTCTTGAAGTTTCTTTTGCATCGCTTCTGCATCAGCAAGTTCAACTTCTTTTTGGGCTTTTTCAACAAGTGTCAATACATCACCCATTCCTAAAATTCTGCTCGCCATTCTCTCTGGATGGAATGGTTGCAGTGCCTCTATTTTTTCTCCTACACCTATAAATTTGATTGGTTTACCACTTATTTTTCTTATTGATAAAGCAGCTCCGCCTCTTGAGTCACCATCCAACTTAGTTAATATCGCCCCTGTAATTCCTACTTTTTCATGAAATGACTTGGTTAAGTCCGCAGCTTCTTGCCCAATCATCGAATCAACAACAAGCAAAACTTCATCAGGTTTAGAAACTTCTTTTATTCGAACCATTTCACTCATCATGGAATCATCAATTTGCAGTCTTCCTGCGGTATCAATAATTATCGAATTAAAATCATTTTCACTAGCAAAATTCAATGCTTCCTTTGCTATCTCTTCTGGTTTGCTATTTTTTTCTTTATCTGAAAAAACTTCCAAGTCATATTGACTTCCCAATGTTTTAAGCTGCTCTACAGCTGCTGGTCGATAAATATCTGCAGCAACCAAAAGCACTTTTTTTTCTTTTTCCTTCAAATAAAGTCCTAATTTTCCTGTTGCAGTTGTTTTACCCGCTCCCTGAAGTCCAGCCATCAAAATGACTGTAGGACTATTTTCATTTTCGTTTAATGGAGAATTCTCATTCCCCATAATGTTAATCAATTCTTTATTTACAACTTCTATAAATTTTTGACCTGGGTTTACACCCCTAACTACATCTTCTCCAATAGCTTTATTTTTGACATCTGATATAAATTCTTTGACTACAGACAAACTAACATCTGCATCAAGGAGTGCTCTTTTTACCTCCTTCAAGGCATCGTTAATATTATTTTCACTAATTTTTGCTTCGCCTCTTAAACCCTTTACTGCGTCTTCAAAGCGTGAAGAGAGTTCATCAAACATTATTAAAAAGTAATTTTAATTATTATAGATGATCTTGAAGTTTGTAATTACAGGCCACTCACGAAATCAACCAATTTCCATGATTTATTTGAAAAACCCAAAATATATTTAACTTTAAGGGGATTTAATGATGTTTCATTAACAAATTCTCCAGAATTATTTACTATTTTTTCTAGATAATTTAATTCAACTAAAACAACTATCCTTGATGAGGTTTGCGATTCCAAATCAATCTTCAGTATTTGGGAATCAATTTCTTTATAAATTCCCTTCTTGATATCGTTTTGTCTTTCTTCAATTGTTCGATCAATCAGACCTTTACTAACAATCTTAGAAAGATTAATTTCACTCTTTCCCTCTAAGTATTTACTTTTACTTATAAGCCATCGATTAATTAAATTCCTTATATCTTCTAAAGAAGGAGAAGGTATATTAAGTTCTTTGAATTCATAGGAAATAATTGAAGCAGATTTCTCAGGAATAGAATTCAGTTTAGTTGAAGGATTTTTTTTTATTTCTTGAATAATATCTTTCTCACCAAGCTTTTGATTTTCATCTATGAGAATTAAAGGTTTTTCAGCAATAGATTCGTCCTTAATTGATTTTTTCAAATTATTTCTAATAAATCCAATCCCCATACCAATTGTAAATAATATCAAAAAAACATAAATATATATTAAATAAGGTGAACGATTATTAATCTCTTTATCCTTTAAGAATTCCCCAAAACTAAACTTTAATTCAGCAATTTTTTCAATTAAAAAATTATAAAACTCTATTGGTTTATTCTTGAAGTATTCCTCATTGAATTGATTTTCTTTGATATCAACATTTTTAGTATATTGTTTTATGCCGCCAGGCCAAGGTAATCTTCTGTCATCAGTATTACCAAGTGTATTATCAAATTCTACATTAGTCCTAGTCGAAGATTCATTCTCAATTTGTTGGTTCTGAAGATTTGATCTTATTTCAATTTTATTTGATTTCTTTTCTAATTTTTCTATAAATTCTTGAATTTCCCTATCTTCAAACCAAGAATCTAAATCCACCTTTTTTGAGTCAATATCTCTATACCCAACTAAAACATCATTCTCTAACCAATTTTTACAGAAAATACAAACTGCTTCTAACTTATCACCAGGGTAATTATTAAGCCAATCTCGTAAATTTTCATCAGAACTACTTGAAAACCGTGCAGTGGCCTGGTCAATATCAGCTAAAAGCAAGTCTAAACAACCAACTAGAGGCATTGAATCAAGGCCGGATAAATTTAGTTTCTTTAAAATTCTCCTCGCTTCAAATAATTTTTCCGGCTTTCTTCTAGAGAAACCAATAGCTGTTAAAGATAGAAAAGCTAAAAATCCTGCTTCTAATGATCCTCTTTTTTGTAATTCAAGAAACAAATCAATCTGTTCTTGCACTGTCAAAAATGGCTTAATTTGTTGAAAAAAAACTTCAAACTCTTGCTGATTTAAATACTCTTTATATTCAGATTTATTATTACCTTCCAAACCACCTCTTTTGATTATTAAATTTTCCAGCATACTTAAGCCTTTTTTATGAGACTCTTGATCAATTAGATCTCTACTAAGTAGATCTAGAATTCTGTAAGGAAGCAGCGCAGCCAAATCTTCTTCAAGTTCTTTTCTCATATCTCCAAGCTTTCCCATTCTTTGTAAAAGTTGTATACCTTCATGTAAAAAGTCTGCCGCGTTCGAATAGGATCTAAGCTGTTGTTCTTGAATTGCAGAATCTCTAGCTGTTAAAGCAGCCAATAATGTTAAATCAGCTTCTCTGCTACTCCCTAAAGCTGGAGTTTGTGGGGGCTGCAATGCTTTTCTCGTGATTTTAAAAGCTTCTTTTGGTGAACCAGATTCCCAAAGAAGTATTAATCCTGCAACTTCTCTATTTGAAGAAAAGTCTAATCCAGAATTCCCATTTAATAACAAATTTTCGTATTCTCTTCTGCTTTCTGGATCTGTAAGTAGATCCGCAGTGAGGCGAAGCAACTCCGATCTTTGGGTTAAAACTTCATAAGTAAAACCTTCATTGGGTGTTTTATCTAAACGCAATTGAAACGCCCTTAATATTTCCTCAGAAGTTGCTGAGGGGCTTACGCCAATTAAACGAAAATGGTCTAAAGGAAGTTCCAAACAAATATCCTATTGAAAAATTCTTAGACAAATTTTATCAAGTTAAAAATTTTTTTCACAAGGTCTTACAGAGTTATTAAAAAAAATCATGAAAATCGCCCTTCACAGCTTAGAATGTTAACAAATCAAAACTTCGTTAAGGTATTTTCTTGGAAACACACGTAGAGAGAATCTCAAATCTTCAAGACATAAAAAAAGCCGAATTAGATCGAGAAACCGGATTATTTCTTTATGAAGACATGACGCTTGGTCGTAGGTTTGAAGATAAGTGTGCAGAAATGTATTACAGGGGGAAAATGTTTGGTTTCGTTCATTTATATAACGGTCAAGAGGCTATAAGCACGGGAGTAATTGGCGCCATGAAAAAAAAACATGATTGGTTTTGTAGTACTTATCGCGATCATGTTCATGCACTAAGTGCGGGGGTCCCTTCATTTGAAGTAATGAGTGAACTTTTTGGTAAAGCTACTGGTTGTAGCAAAGGCCGAGGTGGATCCATGCACTTATTTTCAAGAGAACATCACTTACTCGGAGGATATGCATTTATTGGAGAGGGAATTCCAGTTGCCTTAGGGGCAGCCTTTACAAGCAAATACAAAAAGGAAGTTGCTGGTAATAGTAATAGTGATGCTGTAACTGCAGCATTCTTTGGTGATGGGACTTGCAATAATGGGCAGTTTTTTGAATGTTTAAATATGGCCCAGTTATGGAAATTACCCATAATTTTTGTTGTTGAAAATAATAAATGGGCTATTGGTATGGCTCACGATAGAGCTACTAGTAATCCTGAAATCTGGAGAAAAGCGTCTGCTTTTGGTATGCACGGCGAGGAAGTTGATGGAATGGATGTATTAGCAGTTAGAGGAGCAGCTCAAAGAGCAATCGAGCGCGCTAGAGCAGGGGAAGGTCCGACACTTTTAGAATGTTTGACTTATAGATATAGAGGACATTCTCTTGCAGATCCAGATGA
>CACGGL010000024.1:0-14255 GCA_902572595.1 uncultured Prochlorococcus sp. | reverse complement strand
TTTTTCTACAGAGCTGAAAAGTAGATCTCTTACGAGATTAAGATAAAGTTCGTATTCCCTATAGATATTTCTAATTAATATTCTTTTTTTTGTGTCTGCTCTCTGTAATTGAGAATTAATTTTATCTATATCTATGTAATTATTGAAATTATTCAAATCATTCAAGTGACTAGTTTGTTTGCATTGATGCAACCTCTTCAGCAAAGTCCATCTGATTTTTTTCAATACCTTCACCCAATGTATATCTTGTAAAGCGTCTTACTTTGATATTTTCCCCAATTTTTGCAGCTGCTTGTTTAACAAGATCCTCAACTGTTAGAGAACTATCTTTAATGTAGGGTTGTGAAAGCAACACAAGCTCATTAAGTCTTTTTGCTATTCTTCCTTCAACTATTTTTTCTTTAATTTGTTCTGGTTTTCCCGACAAATCATCCCTACCCATTTCAATCTGCTTTTCTTTTTCAACGACATCTTCTGGTATTTCATCAATTGATACATACTCAACATTTGGGCATGCTGCTACTTGCATTGAGACATCCTTCAACAGAGATTGGAATATATCACCTCTAGCAACGAAATCAGTTTCACAATTTATTTCTAGTAAAACGCCGACTCTTGATCCAGTATGTATATAACTACCAATTGACCCTTCGGCCGCTACTCTGCCCGATTTCTTTTCAGCACTAGCTATCCCTTTCTTTCTTAACCATTCCAAAGCTTTATCTATATTTCCTTCAGTTTCATTAAGTGCTTTTTTGCAGTCCATCATTCCTGCGCCAGTTTTGTCTCTAAGATCTTTTACAAGTTTTGCTGTAATGTTTCCCATTTGAAGTAATAAAAAATAGTGAATAGTAAGTTTTAAATTGGAATTTAATTTTTCCTTTCGGCATTAGAGCCCTTTCTACCCTCATTTATGGCATCTGCAAGTCTTCCTAAAATAAGTTGCACAGATCTAACGGCATCATCGTTACAAGGAATTGGAACTTCACACAAATCCGGATCGCAATTTGTATCCAACATTGATACTAATGAGATATCCAATTTTCTAGCTTCTAATACTGCATTAGATTCTCTTCTCTGATCAACCAATACAACTACATCTGGTAATCTTCTCATACCCTTAAGTCCACCTAAGTATTTTTGTAATCTTTCTAGTTCTCTCCTTAATACTGCAGCTTCTTTTTTAGGCCTCATTGCTATTGAACCACTACTTTCCATTCTTTCTAGATCCTTTAATCTTTCAATCCTAGCTTTCATTGTTGTCCAATTAGTCAACATCCCTCCAAGCCATCTTTGATTTACATATGCAGCTCCACAGCGTGTAGCTTCCTGAGCTACTACATCTGATGCTTGTTTTTTTGTACCGACAAAAAGGAACCGTTTACCGCTTTTTGCTGCGTTTCTCGTCCATTTATATGCATTGTTCATACACAATGCTGTTTTTACAAGATCAATAATATGAACTCCATTTCTCGCACAATATATATATTTAGACATCTTTGGGTTCCAACGTCTTGTTTGATGCCCAAAATGAGCACCAGCTTCCATCATTTCTGATAGTAATACAACAGCCATAATTTAAAAAGGGTTTCGGGTTAGCCTCCATCTGACGGGGAATTAATATTAATAAATCACCCGAAACTGCCAGATGTGTGAATTTGATTTCAACGATTCTAGCAAGTGATGTGTATTTCTAAAAGTTTTTTATCTTGATTTGGTTAACTGTTTAATGTAAATCATATTTAGAGGGATCCTTAGAATCTCAAGTGCAAGTCTATTTCTTCTTATATTTACTAAGAATCTTAATAAAGGAAGGATTCTATCAACACTTATTAGTCCCCCCAAGCAAAGAATTTGCCAAAGTAAATAATGTAGAGGAGTTAATTGAATCATAAATCTAACCCTTAAATTTGGATGTTTCTTATAAAACACTAAAGCCATTTTTGCTCTCTCTTTTTCTTGAGCTATTAATGAATCTATTTGTTCGCAATTAAATGGCGGATGCCAATGAAAACCTACTGCATTTGGACATTTAATTAATTTTGTCCCAATTTTTTTTAATCTTTCTCCAAGTTCTAAATCCTCCCAACCGTAAAGACTAAAAGAAGTATCAAATAATCCCACACTTAAAATCAATTCTTTTGATATCGCAACATTCCCAGTGGCAAAGTAGGCAAAAGAAGTATCTATTATTTTATATTTTTCACTCTGAGGATTTAGAAAATTAGATGTATTGACTACCGAGCCATAGGTAAAACATTTTTTATCATTTTTTTTCCAAGAGGAAAGTAATTTTTCTACGTGGCAATTTATAAAATCGTCTAAAACAATAAGATCACTATCAATGAATATAATAATTTCATATTTTGATTTAATTACTCCCAGATTTCTTCCAAGTGCAGGCCCTCCATGTTCTTGTTGAAATAGAATAACGTGTGGAAGATTAGCTTTGTTTTTATTTATCCATGAGGTTGTCCCATCAGTTGATCCATCATCAATTACTATTACTTCATAATTACTGATATTTGTATTTAATTTTTGATTCTCAAGCGCAAAGAGGCATTTCTCTAATATGGGTAATCTATTGTAAGTCGGTATAACAATACTTACATTCATGATTATGTCTTAAATATGCATAATATATTGAACTCCAAAAAATAAAAATAAAAAATATTCACTAATCAGCTGCACCGCCATTATTTGCTGTACCTGTGACGTTTCCACCATCAGGTCTTCCATCAGTTCTTAATTTCCTTTTTTTGAATTTTCTAGCATAGGCTCGATTACGTTCCTGCTTTTCTTTTTTTAGATTTCTTCTCTTAGACATGAAATTTTTAACTTTTAATTATTTTAGCTCACCATGAGCACTATATATTTTACCATCTTCCATATTTAATATCCTATCAGCCATATCAGAAATTCTTGGATCATGCGTCACCATAAGTACAGAACAATTTTGCTCTTTTGCTAGTTTTCTTAAAAGGGTTACGATTTCTCTTCCTGTGACGCTATCTAAAGCAGAAGTGGGCTCATCAGCTAATAAAAGTTTTGGGTTAGCAGATAAAGCTCGGGCAATTGCTACTCTCTGTTTCTGCCCACCAGATAAATCATTTGGCATCTTTTTATGATGTTCTTCTAATCCTACTGCTGACAACCAATTCCGTGCTATTTCACGTCTTTGCAAATATGTTAAACCTTTTATTAAATCGGCGCCCATCTGGACATTTTGTTCTGCTGTTAAACATCTAAGAAGATTGTGACCTTGAAAAATCATTCCAATACTTCTTCTAAGAATCTGACGCGTTTTCCTTGATGCTCCATTTAACTGATTATTTAATACAGTTAAATCTCCACTTTGACAAGTTCTCAAGGCCCCAATTAGTGTTAATAGAGTCGTTTTACCGCATCCAGAAGGTCCTTTTAGAAGAACCAACTCTCCTTTATCAATATTTAAATTAACGTCATTAAGAACTTGTTTTTTATT
This sequence comes from uncultured Prochlorococcus sp., assembly GCA_902572595.1. GTDB lineage: Bacteria > Cyanobacteriota > Cyanobacteriia > PCC-6307 > Cyanobiaceae > Prochlorococcus_A. Next base: position 10,771 of record CACGGL010000024.1, on the reverse strand, counting down.
CTCATTTTTTCCATAAAAGTGACTCAAATTATTTATTGAGACTGTTTTAAGTTTTTTAACATTATTTTTTGATTTATTAGCTTTAACCATTTATCTTTAATTGTTAAAAAATTTCGGCAGGATCAGCGTCAACTAATTTACGCATCGCAACAGCGGCGGACCCCATACACATAACTAAAACTAATACGAAAATTAAAATAGTTTTATCTGCGTCCATAATTATTGGGAGTTTAGTAGAACTTCTTATAACTGAGTAAAGTATTTGACCAGAGAAATAAGCAGGTAAATAACCAAACAATGCCAACAAAAACCCCTCTCTAGCTACGACAAAGAAAAGGGACTTAAGTCTATACCCCATTGCCAATAAGGTGGCGTACTCTGGAAGGTGATCTGTAACGTCACTATAGAGAATTTGATAAACGACCACACACCCTACAACAAAACCCATCAAAGCCCCCAAACTAAATATAAAACCTATTGCAGTACTATTTCTCCAATAATTCTTTTCAAATTCTATAAATTGTTTTTTTGTAAGAACCCTAACATCATTTGGTAGTGAGTTATTTAATATCCTTGAAATCAATTCAGGATCAGATCCTTTTTTTAGCTTTACTAAACCAATTTCTATACTGCCAGGAGGATTAGCAGGAAAAAGTCTTAAGAAGGTTTCTCGACTAGTTATCAAATTACCATCTGCACCAAAAGATGGTCCCAACTCCACAAGGCCCTCAACAATTACTCTTTTTCCAGCAACCTCAGTCTCAACTTTTTTTTCAGATAAGAACCATTCTTCAATCGGTCCAAATTCAGGTCTAGATAGTTTGTCAAAAAGAACTCTTGATGGATTTCTTAATTTATAAGCTTTCTTTGAGAATCCTGCATCTAAAAGAAGTGAATCGGAGGGATTAAAACCTAATGCAAGTATTGATCTAGTTTTTAGATTTTCGGGATTTCTCCAAAGTAAATAATTTAGATTAACGGGAGCAGTTTTTTCAACATCTTCTACTGCGAGAGTTTGAATTAATCTTCTTTTTGGGAATCCACTCATGCTTATAGAACTTTTTGATCTGGGACTTATCAAAACAAGATCGGCATCTAGAAGTTTATGAATAGTTACGCTTGTGTCAAATAAACCATCTCTAAAACCTAATTGCATAAACATCAAAATCCCTGCAAAACTAATTCCAGCAATGGCAACTGCTAGCCTTAATGGTTGCCTAGTTAATAACAACCAAGCTAATGGTATTTTTCTAAATTTTAAAAAAGAAAAACTCATTAGGGAATAAATTTTGCAATCACTTTCATTCCTGCATAGTTTTGAACGATATCTATAGAATCTTGATCTAGTTTTACTAGTACCTCAATAATTCTCGAATCAGCATCCCCTGTTGGATCAGTCGATAAAACTTTTCTTTGTTTTACCTGAGGACTAATCCTAATCACCTTTCCCTTAAGATTTTTTTGGAAACCGCCATTCTCACTGCTCAATTCAACATTCTGAGAGATAAAGACTCTATCGATGTCAGATTCATAAACCTCTATCAAAGCTTCCATTTTTTGACTAGAACCAATATCCAAAATCCCTTCATTTTGAGGCCTCTCACCAACTCTCGTATTTATTCCAAGGATAAAACCATCAATTGGAGCTCTTAGTTTTGAATTAAATAGATCTATCTTGATATTTTTTTGATCTCCGATTAAGTTTATTTTCTGTTTTTGTAATTTTAATAATTCATCTTTTCTCTTTGAAAACTCTACAAAAGAATAAACATCTTTGCTAAAAGCCAACTCATACCTTTGAATTTGATCTTTCTTTAGGGTAATTTCTTCGTTAATAGTATTAATAAGATTCTCATTTCTTTCAAGATCAGCAATTAATTTTTCTCCATTTTCAAAGGTTGCCAGAATATCACCTTTTTTTACGAAATCCCCCTCATTTACAAAAATTTCGACAATTCGAGGGGAAGAGCCAAACTGACTTGTTGGAGCTGCCAATTGCCTAATCTCTCCCGAAGGAGAAAGTTGACCTAGTGCGGCAACAGCTGTAATAGGAGTTATGAAATCTGAAGTTATTTCCTCTTCAAATTTTGTACTAGATTTATTATTTCCAGAACAGGAAATAACCCCAAGAGATATTGGTGTAAATAATAAAAAATAAATAAATAAATTTTTTAATATTTTTAATTTCATTAAAAATCGAAGAGTACTGTTTTTATATAGTTATTGACCCATTTTTCATCAAAATATTTTAGAAGCACCATACTAGTTTTTTCATTTTTCATTTGTTGAACACAATAATTTTTTTGAAAATTTATTCTTTCTTGGATAATTTCCTCATTAACTTCCGGTTTGGCTTTTTTACTTAATTTGATCAAAATATTAAGGTATTGATCTACAACTCTACAAAAATCATTTTTTTCGGATTTACTTTTTAAGGAAGCAAAAAATACATTATTAGAAAAAATCCCCCCCCATTTAGGAATCTCTCTCAAAGAGGTAAAAGAACTTTTATCAACTTCAGAAAGTGATTTTTCGTATTTCAAACCTTGTTTTTGTGATGCTGGGGATAAATCAACAATGGCAGCAGAAACAATATCATTTATTTTTACCAAATCCATCCCAAAAATTGGGATATCAAACTTTGGATCAGGAAAAAAAACGCAGTGTAATATTTTAAGATTCTTTGAAAATTCTGCTACTTCAATATGTAATTTTCTAAATCCTTTTGCTTTATGAAATTCATTTTCAATATAGAGTTCTCTGCCTATTTCTTTAGATATTATGTTAGTTAGTTTTGGATCAATTTTTATACTCTTTAGGTCCTCAAGCATGGATCTATGCTCTCTAATATTTTGTAATAACTCCAAAATAAGAGGATCAGTTAATTTTGTTTTAGTTAAAGATTCAGACAACAAGGCTAAAAAGTACCAAAATAGAATTTAAAGAGAGAATCGAAATGAACGTAGGAGAAGTTAACTACTACACCCATTCAAGCAAAACTAGATGTGTGTTTGTGGATAATAAAGAATTGCCGCTTATAAGCATTGATATTTGGTGCAAAGCAGGTTCTTCATTTGAGGACGTTGATAAAAACGGCACTGCTCATTTTCTAGAACATATGATTTTTAAAGGATCAAACAAGATAATGCCTGGTGAGTTTGACCATAAAATTGAATCACTAGGCGGATTAAGTAATGCTTCAACAGGTTATGATGATGTACATTACCATGTATTAGTTCCACCCAGTAACTTTAAAGAATCACTTGCTCTTTTGACAAATATTGTCGTTGCTCCAGATTTTAATCCTGATGAATTTATAAAAGAAAAAGGCGTAGTTATTGATGAAATAAAACAACAAAATGATCAGCCTGAAGAAAGATTATTTAATTATTTTTTGAAAAGGGTTTGGTTAAGTCCGAATTATTCTAATTCGATTCTAGGAACTGAATATAGTGTTAAAAACTTAGAGATAAATGACCTTGTGAAATTTCATAGCAAACATTACACTACTGAAAAAATTTGTATTGCGATTGCGGGAAATCTCTCTGATGAAATTTTTAAAATTTTTGAAAAAAGTGATCTATCTGGCATAAAAGAAAGTCAAAATTTAATAAATCTAAAAAATAAACCATCTTTAAAAATTAGAAATGGTAGAGAGTCAGTTAAGTTTGATAATTTAGAGTTTTCAAGAATATTTATGGCTTGGTTTATCCCAAACCTAAATGATCAAAAAAATATTATTGGGCTTGAGATATTAGCATCAATACTCTCTGTCGGAAGAAACAGTAGATTAGTTAAAATTTTGAAAGAAGATAGTAATCTTGTTGAATCGGTATATGTAGATTTAAATGCTGGAGAATTAGGAGGATTATTTATAATGGAAGCAAGTTGTGAGTCCAAAGATATTGATTTAGTAGAAAAGCAAATTAATAAAACAATTGATGAGATCTCAAATTGTAAAGCCTTGGCTTTGGATGAAATAAAAAAAGCAATAAATATTGTGAAGAGTAACTATATCTTTAATTTAGAGACATCTACCCAACTCTCTTCATTCTTTGGAAATGAACTTCTTTGGGGGAGAAAATCTTCAATAAATAATTTAGAAAGTCATTTAAAATATTGGAGTGACTTGGATAACTTCAAAGAGATTACAGAATACATACGTGGAGAGAAATTTACTTTAGTTGCATCCCCTTATTAAATGTTAAAAAGATATTTTTTAAATAATAAAAAAAGAAATTTTTCAACTGCTTCAATTTGGATAAAAGGGGGGAGTGATATGGATAGTACTGGCAAAAAAGGGATAAACAAGATCCTTTGTTCATTACTTACCAGAGGATGTGAAGGTTTTAACAATTTCACTCTCTCTGAGTATCTTGAGTCTTATGGAGCAGAATTAAATCAAGAAATATTTGAAGATGGTATTTCAATAAGCCTTAAATCCTTAAATGAACATTTCAGCAAATTATTCCCTTTGTTGGATTTAATAATTAATAAGCCATTACTCAATGAAACAGAATTTAAAAAAGTAAAAAAATCTTCTACTGATTACCTAAAGAAAGATAAAGAGAATCCATTCAATATCTGTTTTGAAAAATGGAGAAAAATAGTTTACTCAAATCATCCTTATGCTTTTAACACTATTGGAAATGCAGAAGATGTCTCAAAGATTACCTATGAAGATGTTTTACTCGAGTTTAAGAACTTTAAAAATAGAGAAAAGTATTTAATTTCAAATAATCCCAATATAAATGGAGAAAATTTTGGAACATTAGAAAAAAAAATCCTAAAAGAACAATCAGGATATGTAAATCATAATTTAACTGCTGCTAATAGATTTGATTACATAAATAATGATTCAAATCAAACAATAATAATAATGGGGGACCAAACTTGCTCGCGAAGAAGTAGTGAATATTTTCCTCTTAAGGTTTTGGAGTCATATTTATCTTATGGAATGAGCGCTGCTTTATTTAAACTTTTTAGAGAAAAACATGGTATCACTTACGATTTAGGTGTTTATTATCCCATCAGGAGTGGAAATGCCCCATTTTTAATTTATTTATCCGTATCCAATGATCAAGCACTTTTTGCTTTTGAACTTTTATCAAAACTATGGAAAAATTTACTTTTAAATCCGTTGACTGATGCTGAAATATTTTTAGCAAAAGAAAAACTAAAAGGTTCTTTTTTATTAGGAAATCAATCACTAGATGATATTTTACAGAGAAAGATACAGTTAGTAAGTTATGGTATTACACCAATTTCTGAGAACGATTTAAATTTAAAAATAGAGAAAATTTCTTCGTTAGATATTTTGAAATTAACTAAAAAGTATTTTTTAAAACCTTTTCTGAGTATTTCTGGAAATAAAAATGTATGTTTAGAAATTTCAAATAGGTGGAAGAAAAACTTTTAGATTAGTTTTTTTCAATCTTATCAATATCTATTAAAAACGAACCTCTCCTAAACTTTACTTCAACAGTATCTGGAGATTTAATTGAAAGGATTTCCCCAATTTCATCAATTGCCACTAGATCAGGTGGTCTTAACATCGGCATATTATCTGAAGTCTTCAAGTAAGAGACTGGCGCAATCAACTTAACCTTATCGTTGATCTCAAATTTCATTTATAAATTAGATACATTAAAGAGTAGTATAAGCATAAAGTTAGAGAAAATATCAACGAAATGCACTGATTCATTCTAGAATCCTAGAATTGACTTTCTACAAATTAATGAATCAAAAATTCAAAACATTAATTTTATGGGCTTTACCTATACTTCTAGTAATAGCACTTTCCTACCAATTTTTATCTTCAAGCAACGTTGATTCGCTTAAATCTAATGGCACTACTGTTGCACCAAGAAATTCAGCGGTAGCAAGAGTTAGTTACGGCAGATTTTTAGATTACATTACTTCGGGAAGGGTTACATCTGTTGATATTTTTGAGGGAGGCAGAAATGCAGTTATAGAGACAATAGATTCGGATTTAGATAATAAAGTTCAAAGGTTGCGTGTAGATCTTCCCGGCCTAACACCAGAACTTATAAATATTTTAAAAAATGAGGGAATTAGTTTTGATGTTCATCCAATAAAAACAGCTCCTCCTGCGCTAGGAATTTTAGGTAATTTACTCTTCCCGGCTATCTTAATTGGAGGTTTAATTTTGTTAGCGAGGAGGTCGAATGGTATGCCTGGAGGTCCTGGCCAAGCAATGCAGTTTGGAAAAACTAAAGCGAGATTTGCAATGGAAGCTGAAACAGGAGTCGTTTTCGATGATGTTGCAGGTGTTAATGAAGCGAAACAGGATTTGCAAGAAGTTGTCACTTTTCTGAAAAAACCAGAAAAATTTACTTCTGTAGGAGCAAGGATTCCGAAAGGCGTTTTATTGGTAGGGCCTCCTGGTACCGGTAAAACCCTTTTAGCAAAAGCAATTGCAGGTGAAGCAGGTGTACCATTCTTCTCATTATCCGGTTCTGAATTTGTTGAAATGTTTGTTGGTGTTGGCGCCAGCAGAGTTAGAGACCTTTTCAAAAGAGCTAAAGAGAATAGTCCTTGTTTAATTTTTATTGATGAAATCGATGCTGTTGGTAGGCAAAGGGGTGCAGGTATTGGTGGAGGTAATGATGAGAGAGAACAAACTCTCAACCAATTACTTACTGAAATGGATGGCTTTGAAGGTAATAGTGGCATAATAATAATCGCAGCTACAAACAGGCCTGATGTTTTAGACTCAGCTCTAATGAGACCTGGCAGATTTGATAGACAGGTAACTGTAGACGCGCCTGACATCAAGGGCAGACTATCAATATTGGAAGTTCATGCAAGGAATAAAAAACTTCAAGAGGATTTAACACTTGAAAGCATTGCAAGAAGAACACCCGGTTTTACTGGAGCAGATTTAGCAAATTTATTAAATGAGGCTGCTATATTAACTGCTAGAAGGAGAAAAGACTCTATCAGTATTTCAGAAATCGATGACTCTGTAGATAGGATTGTCGCAGGTATGGAAGGTTCTCCATTAACTGATGGTAGAAGCAAAAGATTAATTGCTTATCATGAAGTTGGTCATGCCCTCATAGGTTCACTTGTAAAAGCCCATGATCCTGTTCAAAAAGTGACCGTCATACCAAGAGGTCAAGCTAAAGGATTAACTTGGTTTACCCCAGACGATGAACAAACCCTTGTTAGCAGGGCGCAATTAAAAGCGAGGATAATGGGTGCTTTAGGAGGAAGAGCTGCTGAAGATGTAGTTTTTTGGAGAAGGTGAGATTACAACAGGAGCGGGAGGCGATTTCCAACAAGTTGCTTCAATGGCCCGTCAAATGGTTACTAGATTTGGAATGAGTAATCTAGGTCCAATAGCTTTAGAAAGTGGTAATCAAGAAGTATTTGTTGGTAGAGATTTAATGACTAGAAGTGAAGTTTCTGATTCAATCTCTAAACAAATAGATGAAAGTGTAAGAGTAATGGTCAAGGAATGTTATAAAGAAACCTACGATATAGTAAGCAAAAATAGAGAAGCTATGGATAAGATAGTTGATTTACTAATCGAAAAAGAAACATTAGATGGTGATGAATTTGTAAGTATTCTTTCCAAATTCACCAAAATTCCTGAGAAAGAAAGAACACCTCAATTACTAAGCTAGACTTTAATCGGTTTTTTATCTAAAACCAGATCAATTAAACCGTACTCAACTGCTTCATTTGGGGACATATAAAAATCCCTATCAGTATCTTCTTTGATAGTGTCATAATCTTTTCCAGTTCTTTCTGATAATTCAGTATTAAGTCGTTCTTTTAAGAACAAAATCTCATCTGCTTGAATTCTAATATCACTGGCTTGACCTCTAGCTCCTCCAAGTGGTTGATGAATCATAATTCTTGAATGTCTAAGGCTGCTTCTTTTACCTTTAGTACCTGCTGCAAGCAAAAATGCACCCATACTAGCTGCTAAGCCAACACAAACCGTATGAATGTCAGGCTTTACATGTTGCATTGTGTCAAAGATACCCAATCCGTCATATACGGATCCGCCAGGCGAATTTATGTACATATAAATGTCCTTATCTGGATCCTCTGCCTCGAGGAACAATAATTGAGCAACAATTCTATTAGCAGTTTCACTAGTAACTTGTTCTCCCAAAAAGATTATTCTCTCTCTTAATAGTCTCGAATAAATATCAAAGACTCTTTCACTACCGCCTGATTCTTCTAAAACTAAGGGGATCATAATAATATTTATCTGTTTATTAGATATTAACGATATTGAGTCAACATACGCTAACCTTATTAAGGTTTACATATAAAAAATTGAAAGAAAAATTGACTGTTTCAGATAGCAAAAAGTTATTTCATGAAAATTTTCCTTACGTCATTCCAGGTTTATATAAAAGAATAGTTGATGAAATGCTTGTCGAACTTAATCTTTTAAACCATCAAAATGAATTTACGCAAGATTATCTCTTTTGTGTCGGTCTCACCGAAACATTCAAAGAATTAATGAAAGGATATCAACCTGAAAAACACTTGGATCTACTTTTTGAATCTTTATGCAGTTCTTCAAATTTTGAGGCGAAGGAAATTAATGAAATATCTAAAAAGTCTAAAAAAGAATTCAAGGATAAAACATCTGAAGATATTTTAAAGTTATTAATAGAAAAAAGTAATTCTAAACTTTATCCTTCAAGGATTTTGAACTTAGGAATTTATATATTAATTTCAAACTCCCAAGATTTCAAAGAGAAAAATGAATCAGATAAAAATAAGATGACCTCTGATATTTTTGATAAGTTAAGCTTATCTGCTAATAAAGCAGAAAAAGATATTGGAATCTACAAAAGCAGCATATCAAAAATGGAACAAGCAAAAGAATTAATTGAAGAGCTCAGAATTAAGGATAAGAAAAAAGCCCAAAAATAATATCTATTTTTTTAATCTTTTTTTATCTTTCCAAGAGACATAGGATATATAAATTACAGCTAGTGTTATGAATATGAGTAAAACAAATGATGTTAAGATAAGAAATTTACTTAAATAGACTTCATAAGTTAAAAATGAAATCATATGTCAATGGATCCGTCCCCATTTCTTCCCCAAACAACCATGGCAATTGAAAAAGTAAAAATAGCAGCCAATGCTGCCCAGCCTATTTGAAAGATCATTAGAATTTAATCGTTTTTATAAATATAACAGAACTTCAAAAATTTTTAATCATTTGAAAGCTAAAGTTAATTACTCGGAAATAAAATTTTCTCAATAGAATAAAAAAAAAAGCAAAATTGGGAAGATTAGTTTTAAATCATAGTACAAATATAGAAGGTCTAATTCCAATACTTCAGAAATTAGCACTAAACATAAATATCAAGACAATAACTCCAGGGGTTATATCAAGAGCTAGGGGAAGATCTTCAAAATTGATATTTAGATTGTCAGTAAAAACTATAAATGGATATAAAGCAATCGCAAGAAAGGGTAAAACAGCCCAAGAAGTTTTTATTTCAACAGACTTAAGTAAAGATGAATTAAAACAAATTATTGATATTTATAATATAAAGTAATTAAATTAAAGAGAATTAGAAAATAGTCAGGTGAATAGCAATGAAATTGGTATTAAATTTATCTATGTTTTTATTAGCCTTTTTTTCATTTAGTAATGAAACATTATCACTTACTGACTACCAAATAAAAAATTTTTGTAAAAAGCAGAAAAGGGTATCCACATGTATAAAAAATTTACAAGAGAAAAGATCTGATCTCCAAAAAGGAAAGTTTATTGAAATTCCAGTAAAACCTTATAAACGTTAATAGAAATTAAATTTAAATTTCAAATTCTGATTCAAAAAGATTAAAAGCATTTTTATAATTTGTTAGAAGTTCTTCTGAATTATCAGAAAATCCCTGTCTTTCATAATCTTCTTTTAATTCATCATATAAATAAACAACTCTGTTGAAAGCGCTCATATATTCTTTTTGAATGTCTTCATCATCTATATCATAGATTTTTGCTAAAACTAATTCGACATTTTTTTTTGATGAATATATTTTTCTCTCAAAATCTTTATTTAATTTCCTTCTTTTTTTTGCCATTTAAAAATTTTAAATACAAATTAACATTACTCAAATTCATAGATAAAATAAATTAAAACTTATAAAATAAAAATATAGTTTCCAAATCAAAATAAATCCTCTACATTCCAAATAAATCATTCGATGATATGAGTAAAAAAGAAACAACTAATCCTAAAGATGTTAAAAACCAAAATTATGAAGCTAATAAAATGAATACATACGAGAACTCAAAGAAAAAGAAAGATAAGGATCTTCCATGGTGGGTAGAGTTATTATTTGTTCAAATAGGATTACCAGATAAATTACTAATAAAAATATTACAAGTCAAAAAAAAGTCTAAAGAATTAATTAAAAGTGATAAAAAATCAATAATAACTTTTTTATTTATAATTATTTCATTGGCATATTTTTATCCGGTTATTAAACATGCAAAAAACAAATTAGATTGTGAAGCGATTGCCAAAAATTATATTATTAAAAATAAAAATCTAATCACATTTAACAAAAGGGAAATAAGAATGTTATCTACAAATTTTTGTTATGGTGGTGAAGGAATCTATGAAATAGAAAATTTAAAAAATTAAATTTTTAATTATTCTCTATTAACAACCATCTCAATATTATGATAGTAACTTGAACTTTAATAAAGTTTAAATTTTAATCCTATGACTGATATAAAACAAAAGAAAGAAAACGT
>CACGGL010000023.1:0-14997 GCA_902572595.1 uncultured Prochlorococcus sp. | reverse complement strand
ACCTAATGATGCTGCTAATTTATATGTCGTATTAAGCGCTAAAGGAATAAGAAGTTCTATAAGAGTAATTGCAAGAGCTGGAACCGAAGAAGCTGCAAGTAAGTTGAGATTAGCTGGTGCAAGTATAGTTGTAAGCCCTTATATTGCAGCAGGAAGAGCAATGGCATCAATGGCTTTAAGACCTATTGCTATTGACTTTCTTGATCTGCTTGCAGGAAGTGAATGTGAGATTGAAGAATTTGAATTAAGTAATGATATTAGTCTTTTTGAAACTGCAGAGAAAAGATCACTTTCTGAACTTGGAATAGGAAAAAAAAGTGGAGCAAAAATATTAGCCATTAAAGAAAATGAAAAGTTGTTTACTAATCCTGGAGGTAATTTCATCCTTCAACCAGGTCAGGTTTTAATAGCTTTTGGTAGTAAAGAACAGCTTAATATTTTGAACGGATTATTAGGAAATCTTGTTGTAGCAGTTGAGCTATTAAAGTAGATATATCAAAATAATTTGATATTTAATTCTTTCAATTTTTAAATTTCCCAATAAATGTCAAATTATCATGACTTTCATATACCTTTAACCCCTCTTAAAGTCTTTTACAATATTTATTAGTAGATTTAAATAAATATATTTTTTTAATGGAAGAAAAATTAATTCTTTTCAAGAATCGTAAAAGATTCGGGATTGAAAAAAATATAGATATCATTTTTAAAAATACAACCCTAGTTTTGTCTAGTCTTGTAGCAGTAGTGTTATTTGGGATTATTTTAGTAGTCTTTATTCAGTCATTTGAATCCTTTTCTAGGTATGGCTTGAATTTTCTTGTTACTTCTGAATGGAACCCAGTAAAAGATGAATATGGAGCTTTTACTGCAATATATGGGACATTAGTTACTTCTCTTCTTTCATTATTGATTACTATCCCTTTAGGCGTTGGAACTGCGATATTTATAACAGAGGATTTTGTTCCGAAATTTGTCAGAGAAATAGTTGGTTCATTTGTTGAATTACTAGCAGCCATACCATCTGTTGTATTGGGATTATGGGCAATTTTTGTTATGGAACCTTTCTTTAGAGACTTTTTTGCCTTTTTACATAATTTCTTTGGTTGGATTCCTTTATTCAGTTCGGAGCCTGCAGGTCGGAATTCACTTTTAGCGATAATAATTTTAGTGGTTATGCTTTTGCCAATTGTGACTTCGATAGCTAGAGATTCTCTTAATCAAGTTCCTAAAAAGCTTAGGAATGCAGCCTATGGAATTGGTGCAAGTAGATGGAAAACTATATTTTCGGTAATTTTGCCTGCAGCATTATCAGGGATTATGGCAGGTGTTCTATTAGCTCTAGGCAGAGCTATGGGAGAGACTATGGCTGTCACAATGATTATTGGCAATTCTAATGCATTTAGTTGGTCACTATTATCGCCTGGATATACCATCTCCTCTATGCTTGCAAACCAGTTTGGTGAAGCTGATGGAAGTCAGGTCTCATCCCTTTTTTATGCAGCTTTTGTACTTATGATTCTTTCTTTAGTTGTCAATATCTTTGCTCAATGGCTAGTTAAAAAATTTAGTCTCAAATATTAGATAATTATGAATTCTCTTTATTACCAGAAAAAACTATCAAGAAATGTAGGAGATAAATTTTTTACTTCTTTATCAGTTTTTTGTGCATTCATTGCTATACTTCCTTTGATTTTTGTGGTTACATATATTCTTATTAAAGGAGGTGCTCAGATAAATTCTGATCTATTTACTTTAGAACCAAATCCTCCTGGAGATGATTTAGATGCAGGAGGAATTAATCCTGCATTAATTGGGACACTAATAATTACAACTATTGCTTCAATTATCGCTATACCTGTAGGTGTAGGGGGAGGTATTTATCTGGCTGAATATTCAAAAGGTGGGCCTTTTTCAAAATTTATTCGATTCGGAGTAAATGTTTTAGCGGGTGTTCCTTCAATCATTGCAGGTGTATTTATTTATGCCATAATCGTTTCAACAAAGATCTTATTTGGAAGTATGTATAGCGGCTTGGCTGGAGGTATGGCTCTTTCAATATTGATGTTGCCTACAGTTATAAAAACTACTGATGAAGGTTTAAAGTTAGTTCCAAATGAATTAAGGTATGCTTCTCTAGGCATAGGAGCAAGTATGTATACAACAATATTAAAAATAACTTTACCCTCAGCATTTAGATCTATTGCTACTGGTGTTGTGCTTGGGATTGCAAGAGCAGCAGGTGAAACAGCACCTTTGATCTTTACTGCTTTATTTTCTTACTACTACATAGTAGGTTTTGAAGATTTGTTTTACGAGATGGGGTCTTTAGCAGTTCTTATTTATAATTTTGCCCTTGAACCATATGATGCTCAAAATAAACTAGCCTGGGCAGCTTCTTTTATTCTTGTTATATCAATACTATCAGTAAATATATTTTCGAGGATATTAGCCGCTTTTACTGAGAAAACTAAGAGGGTATGAAATGATTAAAAATACTAAAAAATTGCAAAAAAATAATATTTTATCTCTTGAGGATGTTTCTATTAGTTATGGCACTTTTGAAGCAGTAAAAAATGTTTTTTGTAATTTTAAAAGGGGAGATATAACTTCACTCATTGGCCCTTCTGGTTGTGGAAAATCAACCGTTCTTAGGGCTTTGAATAGAATGAACGATTTAATCCCTAATTGTTCACTTAAAGGAACTGTTCTCTTTGATGGGACTAATATTTATGACAAAAGAGTAGATCCAGTTGAAGTTAGAAGAAGAATCGGGATGGTTTTTCAGCAACCAAATCCTTTCCCAAAATCCATCTACGAAAATATTGCATTTGGGGCAAGAATTAATGGCTTTACTGGGAATATGGACGAGCTGGTTGAAAGTTCGCTCAGAAAAGCTGCTGTATGGAGTGAATGTAAAGATAAATTAAATGATAGTGGCTATTCCTTATCCGGAGGACAACAACAAAGATTATGTATTGCTCGAACCATCGCAATTGAACCTGAAATAATTCTAATGGATGAGCCATGTTCAGCTTTAGATCCAATCTCTACTTTGAAAATAGAAGAAACGATGCATGAACTTAAGAAGAATTACACAATAATAATCGTCACTCATAATATGCAGCAGGCTTTAAGAGTCAGTGATATGACTGCTTTCTTTAATGCGGTTGAATACGAAGATGGCGATGGAGGTAAAGTTGGTTATCTTGCAGAATTCGACTCAACAAAGAAAATTTTTAACTCTCCAAAAGAAAAAACCACTCAGGAATATATTTCTGGCAAATTTGGTTAATTTACACTTTAAAAAGAAAGATTTTTACTCTCAAGAAAGCTTAGGGGTAGACAAACAGTATAAATACCTATATAGTTATTTCTACTTAGTAAGTTTATTTTTGAAAAACTACCCTTTTCTACCTTTCTTGATTTTTGCAGGGGCTCTTATAACAACTGCAACAATAGGGTTGCCTGTATTTACTTCATAATTAAAAAGTATTTCTATTTCAGGTAATCTTATGGTTTCTATAATAAACAAAGAATTAATTGGAAGTCCTCATAAAACCTTAATAAGGGGAAATTTATTTGACTTTATAAAAAAAAGAGAGAATATGAGTCTGTGTGGGAGTGAAAAATCTGTATTAAAACCATTCTTAAAAGTGGTTAATTTCTAATTTATTTATCATGGATAAAACTAAAGAACAGTTAGAAAAATTAAGAGAAGTAGCAGAAGCCTCTCTTACAAAAACGGATGAACTTCAAAAAGTTCTTGCTCAAATTGAAGCCCTAATGTCTAGAGAAGAATCACAAACATTATCAAAGAAGAAATAATTATTTAAAAAATAATTTTAATTTTTGTACTTTTAATTACACCTCTACAATTTCATTGTAGTTATTAATTGGGTATGCAGAACCCGTTCCAAAGTTTTCTGTTAGGTCTCGAGGTCTTACCTTCTTTAAGTAAAAGACCTCTTTAATTTTTTTGTTTTTATAAGATTTTTATAAGCTGCTTAATTAGTTGATGACTTTATTAATTTCTTTCAAGCAGACATTTACATCAAAATATTCAGTATTTACAACCTCTAATCCTGTTTTTTCTGTAACTTCAACAGTGGCATTGCATTCGTCTTGTTTGAGAGCCATGTAACTTGGCTTTTTGTCTTCTAAGTCTATTTCATCACTTGATTTAATATCTTCCTTATATTGATCCATTACTAGTGTAAGTGCCTCTATCTCAACGGAAAAATTATCATTTGCTTTTGCCTCAAATGGGATGACAAGAAATGGAAACAAAATCAAGCCTATTAATTTTTTCATTTCTATAAAATGTGTTTATTTTTTTTATAACGTGGATTGTCTGCTAAAGAAAGGGTCATTAGCTGTATAAATATTTTTTATTATCTATTTCCTCAAGTAGAGATAGAATAATAGACCTAAAATAATTGATAAATAAAATAAACGAGACTTTTAAGTATAAATTGGTATATCTAAATGATAAATTTAAGCCTCTCTCATTGGATTTTTCTTAAGATTTTATTTCGATAATTTCTTCTTCAGATACAATTGCCCATTTTTGAAATGACTTTTTGCAGGGATATCCTCCTGTTAAGTCTCCAAATGCAGGTAAAAATAAAGTATTTTTATTCTTATCCATTGCAAAGCACCTAAATGATAATTTATCTCCATTGTTTTTTATATAAATTTTTGGATGATAATGTCCACAAATATTCAAGGTTTTATTGTTTTCTAAATTAACTGGTTCATGACTAAAAGTAATATTTTTAGTTTTTCTAATATCAAAAATTTTAATATTTTTAATATTGCAACCTATATCGTGATTTCCTAGGACTAGTTCAACTTTAGTTTTTAGTAGTTCAGGAAGATCCTCAACTTTTTTTTGAAGAGTTTTATCAATTGAATATTTGCTGTGGAATAAATCTCCCAAAATTATTAATTTATCAGGAGTATATTTTTTTATAAGTTTTTCTACTCTTTTTTCTATTGGTTCATTGCTTAAAGTATTCTTAAGTCTTTCAACTAATAAAGGGAAAGCAAAAGGGGTAGGAGTTTTTATCTCGTTTAACAGCATTTTTAAATTTTTTAATCTTTTTAATGATCTAGATATTCTTTTATTTTCTAATTGATATTCTTTAACTTCTTGATGCGATTGTTTTATTAAAAGATGGCCTTTTTCATATTTAGTAAAGACATCGTAGAAAAGACTTGAACTTATTTGAAGTTGAGAGGAAGTTTTTGTTTTGGTTGGATTATTTTGATTTACAAGTCCACTTATTTGGGCAATATTTTTAAATCTACGTTTTGTTAATTCTGAAAAATTAATTGCATTTTCTAGATCTTCTTCTAATTTATTGTTATTCAAAAAGTAATCGGCTTCTTTTTTTACTATGGAAAAATCATAATCTTCTGCTGTAGTTAGGCTGAATCCAAAATCATTAGCAGTAATACTAAATGTAGATTGATTTAATTTTGCGAATCTTAAAGCCCATAGAAATGCAATCCCTTCATTTACAAATTTGCCATCAAGTGTAAAAACAAAAAGATAAGAAAAATCCTTTGTTTTATATATTTCTATAAGGAATTCATCTCTCTTTGGAATATTTGAAAGAACCTTTTGTTTCTTAAATATTGGGCGTAATGAATTTAGTTCAGGATTTAAGTAATCATAATTTTCTAATTGATTGCATAGGTCTATTTCTTTTCTCAAACTTTCACAAAGTAGATCAGAAATTGCCATTTGACCTCCAACCCATGCAGGAATTAGAGAACTTTTTTTTGTTGAATTTTTTACGTATAAAATCATATCTCTGATTCTTACAAATTGAAGCATTTTACCGGCAAAGTAAAATGTATCTCCAGGATTTAATTTTGAAGCAAAATTCTCCTCTAAATTACCTAAGGATTTCCCTTTCATATATTTAACATTTACAAATTTGTCACTTGTAATTGTCCCAATATTGAATTTATGCATTCTTATTAAAGATTTATCTTTTACAAAATATTTAAAGTTTTCATTATTATTTTGTGATTCTTCTTTAACTATCTTTTTATATTTTGGGTATGCTTTAAGACATTTTCCTCCATATTCTAAAAAGTCAAGACACCAATTCCAATCTTGATCTTTTAAGTTTCTATAACTCCAGCAATTTTTAATTCTTTCTTTCTCAATTTTCGGATCAAAGCCATTTCCGCATGCCAAACTTATCAGATGTTGTAGAAGCACATCATAAGATAATTCAGGAAGTCTAATCTCCTCAGATATACCACTTTTTATTATTCTTCTCATTGCACTAATCTCTAATAACTCTAAAGAATTAGTAGGCATAAAAATTATTTTTGATTTTCCGCCTGGTCTATGAGCACTTCTTCCCGCTCTTTGAATAAGTCTAGCCAAATTTTTTGCACTACCAATTTGAACTATTTGATCTACAGGTTGGAAGTCAACCCCCAAATCTAATGAGCTGGTGCAGACTACCCATTTTATTAATCCGTCTTTAACCCCTTCTTCAACTCTTTTTCTATCTTCTTTATCTAGGGAGCCATGATGAAGTGCGATTTTATCTTCCATCTCTGGGAGAAAAAATTTAAGACATTGATACCATCTTTCAGATTGATTTCTGGTATTGGTGAATAATAAGGTGCTTTTATTTTTATCTAGGATTTTTAAAAGTGAAGAATGACTTCTAATTCCAAGATGCCCACTCCATGGAAAGGTCGTTTCCTCCTCAGGTAAAACACTTATAATTTCGATCTCTTTTTGAATCTTTGTACTTATTATTTTGGGCTTAATAGCACTCATACCAACTATTGCTCTTGCCGCTTCTTCAATATTTCCTATAGTTGCAGACATTGCCCAAATTTGTAAATTTTTTATATTACCTCTGAGCCAACTTAAAGATAATTCGCACTGGTTACCTCTTTTACTACCCATCAATTCATGCCATTCATCAATAATTATTGATGACAAATCTTTAAATAGATTATTAGATTCTTTATTAGAAAGTAAAAGAGATAGAGACTCTGGAGTCGTAATAAGAATATTAGGAGGTTTAGCTAATTGCTTTTTCTTTTCATATGAGGTGGTATCCCCATTCCTGATTTCAACAGTGATTTCTTTATTAAAATGTAAGGATGCTAATTGTATGGAATTTTTTAAATCTCTAGTTAGAGCTTTTAAAGGCGTTATTAATAAAATATTTACACTTTTATTATTTTTGGGATCTTCTATCTGCGATAGAGGTCCCATTAATGCAGCATAAGTTTTGCCGCATCCAGTAGGAACTTGTATTATTCCATTCTCTCCATTTAAAAATGCTCTCCAAGATTCGATCTGGTAGGGTAATGGCTCCCATCCATTTGAGGAGAAAAACTTTTTAATTTTAGAAATTAAATTATTTTGCTCACTATTTTGCTTACTATTTTGCGTAATATTTCTCATGATATTTTTTTCATCAGTTTATAAGCATTCTCAATGCTATCTGCATCATTAATTTTTTTATCTTTTCTCCATTTTGTTATTCTTGGAAATCTTACTGCGATGCCTGACTTATGACGGTTTGAAATTTGTATTTTCTCAAAAGATATTTCGAATACCATTTCAGGTTTCAATGATCGAACAGGGCCAAATTTTTCTATTGTGTTTTTCCTTATCCATCTATCTAGCTCTTTAATCTCAATATTCGTTAAACCAGAATATGCACTTGCAAATTTAATTAATTCTTGGTCTTTCCATAAAGCAAAACTATAATCTGTATAAAGACCAGCTCTTCTACCACTCCCGCCCTTAGCGTAAATTAGAACAGCATCCAGTTGCATAGGATCAACTTTATATTTCCACCAAATACCTTTTTTTCTCCCAGAAGTGTATATGGATTTCTTTTTTTTAATTATTAATCCTTCAGTATTATTTTCTCGAGATTTCTCTTTATAAGTTAAAGCATTAGACCAATCTGTAGGATAGATTAAGTCACATATTTTTAAAATATCAGAGATATTATTTTCAGTTTGCTTTTGCCATTTTGAAAAATATTTTTCTAAATCAATTCTTCTATTTTCTAATTCAATTTCTCTTATATCTCTTCCATTTATCTCTAAAAGATCATAAGCAATATAAATTATTGGATATTTTATTTGTACCGATCTAGTAGGCGATTTTCTATTTATTCTTTTTTGAAGAAAAGAAAAATCAAAGGCAATTTGTTCTTTAAAATTCCAAACTAATAATTCCCCATCAAGAACAAAATCATCTTTTATATAAGAAATTTTCTCTACTAATTCTGGGAAAGATTCATTTACTAATTCTTGCCCTCTTGTCCACAAAGAAACATTTCCCGATCTTTTAATTACTTGAATCCTGATACCATCGTATTTCCATTCAAATTGAAAATCATTTATTGAATGTTTGAATATTTTATCTTCAAAGGTATTTGCTAAAAGGAATGGAAATGGTTTGGAATTTAATTCTTCAAGATTGATATTCTTGTTAATTAAAAATTTATATGAATCAATTGAAGGCTCAAAATTCCCCATTAACCTATGGGAAATAATCTCTTCATCAATATTAATGAGTTTTGATATTGATTTTGTGATTAATCCTATAGATACTCCTACTCTAAAAGTTCCTGTAAGAATTTTATTGAAAATTAGATGGTTATCATCAGGTAATGTTTCCCAAATATTTTTAATTTTAAAATTTTTCTCCTCCTCATTAAGTTTTGATATATCAGGTATTGTTTTGCTTAGTAATTCATTGAGACTTATATTTGATAATTTCTTTTTTTTGGATGTACTTTTATTTTTAAGTAATAACGTTATTACTTCAGCAGAATCACCAACTTTTAAATAGCATGTATCAATTAGCCATACAGGATATTCATATATTTGAGAAAAAAGATTTTTTAAATATCTTCCACTAATAAATCTCTTATTACTTTTCCCAGTAAGTAAATATATTGCCCATGAATTATCTATTGGATCATTAGATGAAAAATAATTCTTTAAAACTTCAATTTTATTATTTGTACTGTTACTTGAATCTAAATTTACAAATAATTCTGAAAACTTTTTTAAGCTCATATTTATTTACCGAAGAATAGAACATTTATTGATTCTTTTTCAACTAAATATTTACTTAAGGCTTCGCTATTTCCATGATGAAAAAAAACATTTTTTGCTTCGGACTTTTTTACTACTTCCAGAATTCCATCCCAATCTGCATGATCAGAGATTGCGAAACCTTTGTCATATCCTGATCTTTTTCTTAGAGCTCTTATTGACATCCATCCACTCGCAAAAGCTGTTTGAATATTTTTGAAATTTTTTAAATAAGAGTCCTTACTCAGAGATGGCGGTAATAATATTAAACTTCCATTAAGTTCATCAATCTTTTTTATATTTTCGATTTTTATAGTATCTTTAATATCAATTCCAAGTTTTTTATAACTATTGTTCATTTTATGAATACTGTCATGGGAATAAATATTGCCTTTAAAATTTGTTTGACTAATTTCGTTTAACAATCTCTGAGCTTTGCCAAGTGAATAGCAGAAAAGTAAAGAAGTTTTTTCTGGTGAATTAGTTATCCATTTTGAAATATCATTTGCTATTTTATTTGTTTTATCCCACTTAAATATTGGTAAACCAAAAGTACATTCACTTATTAAATAATCAGTTTTTACTATTTCATATTGTTTGCAAGTCTCATCTTTTTGAAGCTTATAGTCACCTGAAATTAGCCATTTTTCTTCAGCAAAAATAAATCTTATTTGACTAGATCCAAGAATGTGACCGGACGGATGAAAAGAAATATTAATGCCATTTATCTTAAATTCCTCTCCATATTCAAAAGTCTTAATTTTGATATTATCTCCAACTCTTTCTTTAAGAAGTATCGCAGTTTCCTTAGTAGAAATGTATTCTTCACAGCCAAATGTAAAGTGATCAAAATGAGCATGAGTTATTAATGCCTTTTTTACTGGCTTGCTTGGATCAATCCAGATATCAGCAAGTTCACAATAAAGATTTCCATCTTTATATCTAATTAAATATTCTTGTTTAGTTCTCAAAACTTCATCTCTTCTAATGAAGTTAATTTAGCTAATTATGCCCAAGCTTGTTTTGATAGAGCTATGGCTGAAATTGTTAGTAAAGCAATAACTACAAATTTGTTACTCCAATTAATCATGAATGAACTAATTTTGTTATGAGAGTCTCTATTAGATGGCACAATTTTTTTCTGATTCAGAATGTTATTTTCAATATTTTCTAAGTAATTTAAATTTTTAATTTCATTTATTAATTTAGATTCACAAGTTGATAGTTTTTCTACTTGATTTAATAAATCAATATCTTCAGGTCTTAATAAAGAGTTTAATTCTTTAATTTGACTTTCGTTTTTCACAAGAAATTCACTAACTATCTCATCTGTTCCTAACCCTTTCTTTATATTTAAAAGAATATGATCTCTTTCCCAAGATTTTTCAAGAGAATTTAAAATTTTGCTAATGCTCATTTTAAGTATTTTTACCCATCATAAATTATTATTTTTTTCATCTGTGGCTTATGTCTTTAAGTAATTAGAAAAAATTATTTTTATTTAAGATTTACGAATAAGTCTGTTTGCAAAATATTTAATCTTTACCTCTTCTACTATTTTTTTGGAACTGATTTTGGTTTTAACTTTATTCAAGTTAATCACTTCATCTGACACATTCTTGCCCGTTTCAAAATAACTTTTAATTTTTTTTAATTCTTCATCATTTAATCTTTTTGTCGCACCTTTTGCATTGATACCAAGTTTCTTGCAGGCTAATAATATTCTATTACTTTCGACATTAAGATCTTTGGCAATACTGAAAATTGGAGTGTTGATAGACATTATTATCTTTACTATGTAATTTATTATTTATACTATATTTATAAGTTAGAAATTAAATATAATTTTAACTATTATTAATTTCAAAAACTTTTTTTAATTAGGCTACTTCATCTTCGAAATTATTTAAATCATTAAACTTTTTATTCATGGTTGGGTTATTTCTAGTTAATTTCTTTACTGTCAAATCTTGAGATTTGCTATCAGCAGATAAAAGATGTTTTTTCGAAAGAATTAAAGCTTCTTTGGTTTTTTGCAAATGGGTTATTGATTTATCAATTTCTGTAATTGCATCATTAAATCTATCCTGGGCTAGTGAAACATTTTTACCAAATGCATTTTTGAATTGCTCAAGAGTACTTTCAAAATTAGTTATGTCGTAATTCTCGCGTTTCATTAAATTAATTTGTGATTTGTATTTTAAGGTTTCCATAGATGCATTTCTTAGAAGAGAAATAATGGGCAAGAAAAATTGCGGTCTTATGACATACATTTTTGGGAATCTATGAGAGACATCTACTATTCCTGCATTATATAGTTCACTATCTGGTTCTAGAAGCGATACTAGTACAGCATATTCGCAAGATTTTTGTCTTCTATCTTTATCTAATTCTTTTAAAAAATCTTCGTTTTTTCTTTTATTAGATCCATTTAAACTTTCGTTCTTCATCTCAAACATTATAGATACGACTTCAGTTTGATTTTCATCAAATTCTCTAAATATATAGTCACCTTTACTTCCAGAAGTGGCATCATTATCCTTTTCGAAATATGAGTTTTTAAACGCAGAAGCACGATTCAGATTAAATTGGGTTTCGCAATGAATTTCTAATGTTTCTCCTACCATTTTTGTAGATAATCTAGATTTCATTTCTCTTAACTCCTGAATAGTCAGGTCCCTTTCACTAATTTTGCTTTTAAACTTTTCTTCAATTAATTTTTCATTAATTGAATGTTCAAGCCTCATCTTTTCGATAGAATTTGTTAATGATGAGTTCTCTTTTTCTAAATTAGTGACAGCTTCACTAACTTTGTTTTTTAAAGATAATTCAGAAATTAAAGACTGGTTTTTGATTTCATCCTTCAACTTGATTAATTCATTATTCAATGAATTAATTTTATTTGTTGCTTGATTTTTTAAATCATTTAGGGCATTTGTTTTCTTTTCTTCAGCTATTTTTAATTTAGATTCAAGAGTTTGGATCTCAGACTCTTTAATGCGATTTTGCTCTATTAACTGTATTTTTAACTCTCGTTTTAAAATTTCCAAAGCTTTTTTATTATCTTCTTCAGCTAAAATAAGTCTTTCTTTTATTTGTTTGTTAAATTCTTCGTCTTTTATCTGAAGAAGTATGTCTTCAAAGCTGCTGGGATCAATTCGGAAAGTTTTGCCGCATGAAGGACATTTAATATCTTTCATTTTTTAAGTAAAAAATTAATATTAGAATGGATTTAATATTCGAATTATGTAAAAAGAATATTATTCTTGACTAAGAATAAACAATGATCCAATGTTATGCATTAAAAAATAAAATAATTACTCAATAAAAGTCATATTAATCCTGATTCCTTAAGGATATTTATTTTATTTGCTAATTCAATATCTGCAGAAGATATTGAGCGGTCTAAAGTCTTGTGTGATGAAACTGTATAACCACTATCATCAACAAATTCGTCTTCAGCATCTTTAAAGTGGAGATTCTCATTTTTGAGATCTTTAATATTATCCGACTTATATATATTTGACTTGCTGATATTACTATATCCAAAATTCGCAATTCCTCTGGCACCTAATGCTTCCTCAACTAATATTCCAACTACCTTAGATCTACTTATAGATTCGCTCTTTGATATTTCATCAATAATTTCAAGTACTCTTTTTCTAGGGAGATAACCTATTCTTTTAACTTTATTTTCCATGAGTCTTTGTATATGTCAATATTGTAACACTTCTGTCAAATAAAATTATATTTTGATTAGTAGCACTTTTTTATAAATTAAAATAATGAGATTAAAGTATAATTTTAAAGAACATTCATACCAAGTTATTTCTCAAACATTCATGAGGATAGTTTATATGCTTCTTCAAATTACTCTTTCAGATTGGGTCGGATTTCTGAGATTTTCTTAATTTAAATTCCAATTATTATGAAAAATAAATTATTTGATAATGCTGATAGCTTTGCAATGTCATTTGATGAGGAATGGGAAAATATTGATTGCGATGATATACGATTAAAGATAGATAAGGTATTTGAACTTTTATCTGAGCACCCTTTTTTAATATCGAATCCAGAAAATGCTAGAAAAATGGCAGAATTTAGGATATTTTCATTAAAAAAATTTCAATAATAATAGAAAAATTTATTGAAATCAATTATCGAATTTATTTATTCACTTCTTGAGATTTACATAGTTGGAGAATTGAAAAATCCCTTACTATATAAGAATATTAATATGCCAATTATTGGTCCTATTCCAAATACAAAAAGTACAAATTTTGCAGAATTTTTTGTTTGCCCTAATTTTTGATCTTTTAAATTTGAATTAGTTTGATTTTTTTTTGATTTTTTCTTTTTCATGAAGGATATATTACTACAACGAGACTTTAAAAGATTTTATTATGTTGTTGGTTTTGAATAATTTTCAATTTAGGTAGATTAATAATGGGAATCAAAAATGACCGTAATGTATAATGTAATGATTATGAAGTAAATATGAGTGCAACTAAGAGAGAGGAAGTGTGTTCTCACCTTAGATATATAAGGTTAGAGCTTAGAGAGATGCATCAAATGCTTATAAAAGAAGATTTGTTGCCAGATCTTAATGAAGCAAAGGAAGTTCATGCACAACTTGATGCTTTATTGAATTTATTATCAGAAAAAAAGATAAAGAAGATAAAAAGCCAATTTTGAAAGTCTTTGTTAATTTGAATATACTCAAAGATAATTTGTAGCTGATTCTATCTTTTTTCGATTATCGTGCATTTGTTCTAATTTATTGTAAATTTCTTTAATTTGGATTTGTATTAGATCGGTTGAATTTATATTGCTCAAAGCATCTAATGCTGAAAGAAGGCTGTCCTTTGCTTCAATTAAATGTCTACATTCTTTACTGCCTGCTTCGTATGACATAGGAATTCTATTAAAAATATAAGTATCACAAATATATTAATAATTCTTCCGTATTGCTTGATACTCTTATTAAGTCAACGCTTATAATTGTAATTTTCAATACAGAACAAGGGTTTAATTATACTAATATTTGGAAAAAGATTATGCAAGAAAATTCTAACGATTATAAATTCTTTATTGAATTAGCTTTAGATAATGCAAGAAAAAGAATTAATCTACTAGATAATCGGGATAAAAAGTGCGTTATAGCAGAATATAAGGAATGGTTTAATGAAGGTTTAAACAAACATACAGTTTTACTACTAAGAGATGACCCCATCATCTAAAGTTATTTAATAATATTTTCTAATTCTTTGTATTCGAAGTGACCCTAAATAAAAAATAAAGACTTGCTATAAAAATTATCACAAGAATAATTGTTAATGAAGAAAAATTATCCATTCATCTATTTATTTAAAAATTATTTTAACTATAGCAGCTAAATTAAAACGTCTTGCATTCAGCTTTCTTTAAAAAGAGAAAGAATAAATTTATTCAAATTTTCTTTTTCTAAAAATATTTTTTTATTCTTATAGTTTTTTAACTTCTTAAAAATTAAATCAACTAATTGATCTGATTTTGGATTCATATAATTATTTTATTTTTCTAATAAATAAATTTTCTCTTCACCTATTTTATCTGGCTTAGTTATTTTACATCCTTTATCTTTTTCCATATTACAATCCTTTGTGGCAGGAACAGATTTCCAAGTACAAATTTTTTCTTGGGAATCTTCTTTTAAAATATTCCATCCGTCATCTAAGTATTCTGAAATGCCATCCTCTCCACAGGAAAACTTTATTTCCATTCTTTTCTTTTCTAAATTATTTTTCTCATTAAAATTATTCTCCAAATTTTTTTTGGGAAACTCTTCATTAATTGATGTTTTACAAGAATTTAAGAAAATTGCAATAAGAAGTATTTGTGATAATTTTT
>CACGGL010000022.1:0-15168 GCA_902572595.1 uncultured Prochlorococcus sp. | reverse complement strand
AAAAAAATACACTTTCATTCAAAAATACATATGGTGCTGCCAAGATAAGTTTGGAAGGGGTCGAGAAAATTAATAAAAAAATTAACGATAAATTAAAAGTCGAATTGTTAAATTACAAAAAAAATAAACTAGAGTCCCAATTAAAAACTGGAGATTATAATGTTACTCTTTTTGGAGCAGGTTCCTCAGGAAAAACATCTATAGCGAGATCTTTATTGAAAAATATTGTCGGACAAACTTCAGCAAAAATAGGTACAACAAAGCAAATTAACAGCTATAAAATTCGTATCCCAATCTTAAAAAGAAACATTAATATAGTTGATACTCCAGGTTTATTCGAACCATCTAAATTAGGAGAAGAAAGAGAAAAAGCAACAATAATACAAGCATCAAATTCTGACTTAGTTATTTTTGTGTTAGATCAGGACATAAATAAATACGAAAACTATCTTATTAAGGAATTATTAAAATTAAGAAAAAAAATAATAATAGTTCTAAATAAATGTGATTTGAGGTCTAGAGATGAAAATAACCTCATCAAAGATAATATAATTTCTATAACTTCCGCTAGAAAAAATAAAATTTCAGTTGTTCAAACAATTGCAGTACCTCAACAATATCCCTATATAAAATCAGATGCTTTAAATTTAGTTCCAGAGGTAGGTAGTTTATTTAGAGAAATAATTGAAACGCTCGATAATAATGGTGAAGAGTTATTGGCGGATAATATTCTTTTTCGCTCAAATAAGTTAGGTATTAAAAGTAAAAATTTCCTGCAAGAACAGAGATTTTTAATGTCAAATAAAGTGATTAATAAATATATGTGGATAACAGGAGGAGTAATACTAGTTAATCCATTACCAGCTGTTGATTTCCTTACTACTACCTCCGTAAATCTTCAAATGATAATGGAATTATCAAAAATATATGAAATAAAGCTTACAAAAAAAGATGCTAAAGATTTAGCGACATCATTGCTAAGCGCATTGGCTAAACAAGGAATACTAAAAGGGGGGCTCGCCATTCTTTCTCCTGCTTTAGCTACAAGCTTGACTAAAATAATATTATCTAAATCTATACAATCAGTTACAGCAGGCTGGTTAATAAGAATAGTAGGACTAAGTTTGATTGAATATTTTAAAAATGGGCAAGATTGGGGAGATGGAGGAATTCAAGAAGTAGTTGATAAGATCTATAAAATTAGTAAGAGAGAGGACATTTTAAACAACTTCGTAAAAGAAGCTATTTCAAAAATTGAAATAAAAAAGTATTTTAAATCAAATAAAAGTTTGCCTCCATTTACTACTATGTAAAATTGGATAATTGATCATTTAAATAAGTTCTGAAATCAAAGATAGTTATTAGGAGTAAATAGCCAATACAAATAGCTATAGATATAAACCCTGTCACTATTGCAATAATTTTTGGTCTACCCATATTCATTAGTTAAGCATCTAAAAGTCTCAGAAGTTCTTCAATATGAGATTCTTTTGTATTGTAATTTCCCATGACAACCCGTAAAAAATATTTACCTTTAAATTTTGGTCTAGAAAGCATAAAATTATTGTTAATTAGTTCATTAACTTTAGTTTGAGTCCATGCATCAGAGTCTTTTATCTCAAGTTTATTTGGTAAGAATGAAACTATATGAAGAGGACCTGAATATATATCAAATTTATTTTTACTAATATTTTTTATAAAAAATTCCTTTCTCTTAATTGAAGATTTTAATATATTTTCGATTCCATTAAGACCTAAAAAACGTAACCCAAGCCAAAGTTTGATAACCTCTGCAGGTCTAGAACCTTGTATGCCTATTTCTCCTCTATTTATAATGTTTTCTTTAGATGATAAATATGGTAGTCCAGTATTAAAAGTATTTTCTAAAGTACTCATATTTGAAACCAATAACAAAGATGAAGTCTTTGTGATGCCTATTATTTTTTGTGGATTTATCGTTATCGAATTAGCCTGATTAATATTATTTAAACCTTCTATAGGAATAGAAGTTATAGCAAAAATCCCTCCAATTGAACCATCAAGATGTAACCATATATTTCTTTGTTTACAGATTTCACTTATTTCTTTAACAGGATCAATTGCTCCTCTTACAGTTGTCCCAAGGGTTGCAACAATAGCAAATATTTGTTTATTTTCTATTGAACATGTATCTAAAGACTTTTTGAGATCGTTTATGTCCATTCGGCCTTGATTATCAGTTTTAATTCTGACAAGATTTGCTTCATCAAGACCCATTACTCTTATACATTTAACGAAGGAAGAATGTGCATCTTCACTAACAAGTAATACAGAATTAGGATTTGTACCTAATCCAGCATTATTTCTAGCTGCTATAAGTGCATTCAGATTACTTAATGTACCTCCGCTTGCAGCTATACCTCCTGAGAAATCATTAAAACCTATTTTCTTCGCAAACCATTTGCATAATGATTCCTCAAGCAAAGTAACACTTGGTGATAACTCGTAAGCAAGAAGATTATTATTTAAACCAGCAGCAATTAAATCTCCCAAAATAGAGAAAATTAAAGGTGGGGGATCAAGGTGAGCTAGTGAGCCAGGATGGACGGGATTAAATGAATTATTTAAAAGAGATTTAATCTCAGAAAACAAATCTTCTTCAGAGTTACCTTCTTCCGAAGGCATAATGCACTTGAAACTCTCATCAAAAGGTAAAGGACCATTTTTATCAGCTTTAGAAAACCAGTCACAAAGATTTTGACTTGCTCTATTCAGAAGAGTAATCAATTTGTCATTAGTCCCTAAATATGAGGGGAAATATGTATTTTTATTATTAATTAAATCTTCAGCCATCAGATAAGATATCTATTAATAATTCTATTCTCAATATTTGTAAATGAGATATATTTTCGAAAATGGAAATAGTAATAAAGATCAACAAAAAAACACAAAGGATTCAAAATATACATTGTGGATGAATTCGATATTAAGAAGATCTAGAGAAATTGGAAAAGTTGAGCTACCAATCTGTTCAATAATTTTAGATGAGAAAGGAAGATGTATCGGGAGAGGTGTTAATAGGAGGAATATAAATAAAGACCCATTAGGTCATGCTGAGATAATGGCACTTAGGCAGGCATCTCTAATAAAAAATGATTGGAGATTTAATGAATGTACTATTATCACAAATTTAGAACCTTGTACTATGTGTTCCTCTGCCCTTATTCAAGCGCGGATGGGTAAAGTTATTTTCGGTGCTTACGATAAGAAAAGAGGTGGATTGGGTGGCTCAATTGACCTATCAAAACATGAAAGTGCTCATCATAAAATGGATGTAATTGGAGGAATCCTAGAAGATGAATGCAGTAAAATTTTACAGATTTGGTTCAAAAAGTTGAGGACTCAAAAATAGAAAATTTCTTTAGCTCAGTATCAAATAGGTTTAATAATCTGTCTACATTCTCCTCACATGAATTAAAACCCATTAGTCCTACACGCCACACCTTACCGGATAATTCTCCAAGTCCATTTCCTATTTCAATTCCAAAGTTTCTTAAAAGATGATTTCTAAAACCATCTCCATCAACTGCTGGAGGTATTTTAACTGTGGTTAAAGTTGGCAATCGATAATCCTCTGATACATGTAATTCCATTCCAAGACTTTCTAAACCATTCCACAGTTTCTTTGCATTAGTATTATGCCTATTCCAAACATTCTCTAAACCTTCATTTGCAATTAATCGTAAACCTTCTCGAATAGCAAAATTCATGTTAACAGGGGCAGTATGATGGTAAACGCGATCAGAACCCCAATATTTATTTAATAATGATAAATCTAAGTACCAGTTGGGGACTTTTGTTTTTCTTGAACTTAGTTTTTCTTCAGCTCTCTCATTCATTGTAAAAGGACTTAATCCAGGAGGGCAGCTTAATCCTTTCTGGCTACAACTATACGCTAAATCTATTTTCCATTCATCTATCAATAGTTCTAGAGCACCAAGGGAGGTAACTGCGTCAACTAAAAATAAGCAGTTATTTTTTCTACATACATCACCAATTCCATCAAGAGGTTGTAAAACCCCACTAGATGTTTCAGCATGAACAATAGCAAATATAGCTGGTTTTTTAGTCTCTATTTCATATTTGATTTCTTCATAAGAAAAGGATTCACCCCAAGGTTTTTCCAAAACAGATACATTTGCTTTATATCTAGTTGCCATATCAACTAGTCTTTCCCCAAAATATCCTTTTTTAGCGATAAGAATTTTTTCTCCTTCCTGTAATCCTATTGACCATAGTGGTTAAAGGAATATATGCATTTTTGTCTTGATTGCTTCCAAATACAGCACCTTTTGGTTTTAATATTCCGATAATTTCATAAGTATGGTCTTTAATTCTGATTTTTTTTCCAAGTGATGAAGATTTATCTTTAAAAAATTCGTCTTTAAGATCAGGACCTATTACAACATAACTTCTTGCACTATTAACATCGCTTTTTGATAAAAATCTACCCTTATCTACTTCAAAGCTTCTTACTTCAAGAAATTCAGGAGTAACTCCAGCAATTGATATATTTAAACTTTTAGAATTTGATTGCACTATTTCGTTAGCAGAGATTTGAGGAGCTACTTTTTTAACTGTTGGTACTTGATTGCTTATTGCTATTGCATCTTCCAAAACCAGGTTTTTAGGAAATGAAATACCTCTTCTTCTTGTGTCATTATTTCCGGGAACAATGAATAAAACATTGGCACCTAAATTACTTAATTGGTTTTTTGCTAATGTTTGAGCACCTCTACCAAGTCCAACAAGTGTAATAACTGAAGCATTTCCTATAATTATCCCAAGCATTGTTAACGAACTTCTCAATTTGTTCGATACTAAAGTTTTTGTGGCCATGCCTAAGGCTTCTTTTATTGAGATATTCCTAGACATATTTATATTTATCTATTGCATCATCATCTTCAATTTGTCCCATGTATATAACACCTTCATTAAGCTGGAGTGTAATAAGGTCACCATTACTGATTTGATGATTATCCAAATTTTCTAAATTACAAATTGTAGAAATCTTTTTATTATTTTTGTTAAACAAAGCATAAACATCATTAACATTTTGGTTCGTAACTATGCCAGCTATATTTTTACTAAGTGGAATATTTTTCATTAATTCCTTCGGAACAAATAATATTTCTCCTGGGCAAATTAATGATATATCAAGATTATTTTTAATTATTCTTGCTTTACCTGTAACACCGATTTCCCCTATTGAAATTCCTCGTGAGACAATTTTTCTTACTAAACCGACTTTTATTAAATCTGTAGAGCCGCTAATTCCAGTTAATGTACCTGCGGTTTGAACTACTAAATCTCCTTGATTTAGGATCCCCATCTCCTGAGCAATTTGCATGGCTAAACTAAAAGTTTTTGCTGTTCTTTCATCATTTTTAACTACTATTGGAGTAACTCCCCAAACAAGTTGTAATCTTCTTGCTACATTTCTCTCTGTAGTAGTTGCCAAGATAGGTGTTGGTGGTCTGAACTTACTTACATTTCGAGCGGTAGAACCTGATTTAGTTAGAGGTATTATAGCTCCCGCATCAAGTTGTCTAGCTATATTACTTACTGCTGCACTAATAGCGTTTGGGATTGTACTGGGTAAGTGGCTTTCAATAGCCTTAAGTGGATAATCCCTTTCAATTCTTCTTGCTATGGTTGCCATCGTTTCAACTGCCTCTACAGGATAATCGCCAACAGCAGTTTCGTTTGAAAGCATTACCGCATCTGTACCATCCAGAATTGCATTTGCAACATCACTAACTTCGGCCCTAGTTGGTCTTGGATTAGAAGCCATAGAATCAAGCATTTGAGTCGCAGTAATTATTGGGATACCTAATGTATTAGCTTTTCTTATTAATTCCTTTTGTAAAAGAGGAACTTCTTCAGCAGGCATTTCTACTCCCAAATCACCTCTTGCAACCATAACCCCATCACATAGGGGTAATAGTGTATCGATCTGATCAATTGCTTCAAATTTTTCTATTTTTGCGACTACAGGAGTTGAATGTCCATTTTTGTTTATTAAATCTTTTATCTCATTTATATCGGATGGATTTCTTACGAAACTTAATGCTATCCAATCAACTCCTTCAGATAAGCCAAATTTTAAATCCTCTTTATCTTTTTCTGTTAATGCTTTTACTGATAATTGAACATCTGGAAAATTAACGCCTTTATTGTTTGAAAGAACCCCTCCTACAGTTACCATGCACTCCAAATTATTAGCTTTAATATCAACTTTTTCTACAATCATTTCTATTTTTCCATCATCTAAAAGTATTCTTTTCCCTTCGCTAACTTCTTGAGAAAGTTTGTCGTAGGTTACATTTGCAATAGTATTTGTACATTCGACTTCATTTGATGTCAATGTGAATTTATCCCCTTTTTTAACTCTTACTGGCCCATCTTTAAAGCGCCCTAATCGTATTTTAGGTCCTTGAAGATCTTGCAATATTCCAATATCTATATCTAGCTTTTTTGATACTTCTCTTATGGTTTTTATTCTCTCAGCATGATCTTTATGATCTCCATGAGAGAAATTTAACCTGAATGTTGTTACTCCAGCTTTAATTAAATTTGTAATTATCTCTTCAGATTGTGTTGCAGGACCAATAGTTGCTACTATTTTTGTTCTTCTTTTTAAATCAATATTCGACATATATAGATAATATTGCTAGATATAAATAAATTTACCATACCCAAAGTTAGTTATTTAAGTCATGGATTTTAAAACTTATCAGAAAAAAGCTAGAGAAACAGCACAATATCCAGATTTAGGCTCAAATAATATTTATCCAACTCTTGGGCTAGTTGGAGAGGCTGGAGAGGTGGCAGAAAAAGTGAAAAAGGTTATAAGAGATAAAAATGGAATATTTGATAACGAATCAAAATTAGGTATTAAAAAAGAGTTAGGAGATGTTTTGTGGTATATATCAAATCTTTGTACTGAATTAAATTTCAATTTAGAGGATGTAGCATTACAAAACCTTGAAAAATTAAAATTAAGAGCTGAACAAGGGAAAATAAGAGGTTCTGGAGATGATAGATAAAATCAGCTATAACCTAAGCTTGCATACTGTAGATTTGTAATTAAATTTTGAATAACATTTAAAAGTAAAAAAGCTAATAAAGATGAAATATCAAATCCACCAATTGGAGGGATAATACCTCTAAAAATGTTTAAATAAGGATCAGTGATAGAAGTTAATGCAGATAAAACGCCGTTATTCCAATCAATACCTGGAAACCATGTAAGTAAAATTCTTATTATCAATATGAAAGAATAAATTGATAAAGTTTGGCCCAGAACTGCAAAAATCTCAGATAACATTATCTTGTCGTAATTTAATACATCCTAACATTTACTTATTATTGCTGCTTATTATTACTGCTTCCTATATTTGAGAGATATTCATTACTTACAGCAAAAGTTTGAAAAAACTTTTCTGATAATGATAGCCAATATGATCTACCATCTTTTTGCTTCCTTTTGACGATAAATTTCTTTTCTAATAATTCTTTAATATGGTCATAAGCACCAGAACCTCGAAGAAGTATAAGATCCGATTGGAGGATCTTTTTTTTGATCGCAATAGTTGCCAATGTTCTTAATTCGGAGGTTTTCAAATCAGAAGGCAGTAAATCATCTACGAATTCATTAAGACTAGATTTTAGTTCGAGAGAAAAACTGTTATTAACTGCATTTAATTCAATAGCTGAGTTAGGATTAGAGTATTTATTTTTTAGATCTTTGATTGCATCATTTATTGAATTTATATCTGAATTAGTAATTTCTGAAAGATCCTTTTTTGTTATTGGTCTGCCTTTCAAATATAGAACAGCTTCAACTTTGGTAACTAGATCTATATCAGATATTGGAGTGGTATTTAGATCAGATTGATTGATTTTAATTACCGAAATCTTTCCTAATTTACCTTAAATTTAATCTGATGCACCAAGGAATAATCTATATGTATCATTTTGAGTTTCATCCCAGAATTTATAGCCTAGAATTCTTACAAATTTATTCCACTCTAAAATCTCATTTTTATCAATTAAAACTCCAATAACAATTTTCCCAACATCAGCTCCATAATTTCTATAGTGAAATACGCTTATAGACCAATTAGATTTCATATTATTTAAGAAGTTTATTAATGCGCCGGGCCTTTCAGGAAACTCAAATCTGTATAAAAGTTCAACAAAGTTTGTATTGTCCATTTCTTTAAAATTCTTTGGTAATCTTCCACCTACCATATGTCTTAGATGATTTTTAGATAATTCATCATCACTTATGTCAATAAATGAGTACTCCGAATTTCTAAATACACTTAATAGATTTTTTTTATCATTTAATCCATAGACTTGAACTCCTACAAAGATCTGGGCATTCTTAGAATTCGACATCCTGTAGCTAAATTCAGTTAAATTTCTATTATCAAGTAACTTACAAAAATCAATTAAACTTCCAGCGCGTTCAGGAATTTCAACAGCCATCATTACTTCTTTACACTCACCAAGTTCTGCTCTTTCTGCGACAAATCTAAGCCGCTCAAAATTCA
This sequence comes from uncultured Prochlorococcus sp., assembly GCA_902572595.1. Classification (GTDB taxonomy): domain Bacteria; phylum Cyanobacteriota; class Cyanobacteriia; order PCC-6307; family Cyanobiaceae; genus Prochlorococcus_A. The sequence goes on along the minus strand of CACGGL010000022.1, from coordinate 6,568 downwards.
TATTTGCACCACATGCAATCGCAACCATTTTTTTATTTGAATGATTCGAATTTAAAACATCTTTTTTCATTCCTGCAATTGATAATGCTCCAGCAGGCTCAAGTATTGATCTAGTATCCTCAAAAACATCTTTTATAGCTGCACATATTTCATCAGTATTAACGGTAATCATCTTATCTATATATTTTCTGCCAATATCAAAAGTATTTTTACCAATTTTTTTAACCGCCACTCCATCTGCAAATTGACCAACAGAAGATAATTCCACAATTTTTGATTCTTCCAAAGATTTTGTCATAGCGTCTGCATCTTCAGGCTCTACCCCAATTATTTTTACTTCAGGCCATATTTTTTTAATATATAAGGATATTCCTGATATCAATCCACCACCACCAACAGCAATATAAATTGCATAGGGTTTTTCCTTTAGTTGCTGCTCAATTTCAATAGCTATAGTTCCCTGTCCTGCTATTACATCTGGATCATCAAAAGGATGAATAAAACATAAATTTCTTTCTTTGCTAATCCTTATTGCTTCTTTGTAAGTTTCATCATAATTATCACCAAATAATATAACTTTTGCTTTTAACTTTTTCACAGCATTAACTTTCACAAGAGGTGTTGTAATGGGCATTAATATTGTCGCTTGGCAATTTAGCTTGAGAGCACTAAGAGCGACACCTTGAGCATGATTACCAGCACTTGAAGTAATTACTCCCTGAGAAAGCTGAGAATTGGTGAGCTTACTCATCTTGTTGTATGCCCCTCTTATTTTGAATGAAAATACATCTTGAAGATCCTCTCTTTTTAGAAAAACTTCATTATTAAGCGTATTACTTAAATTATGTGCTTTCTCTAGCGGTGTTTTTTTAGCTACTTCATAGACTTCCGCTTGAAGTATTTTTTCAAAATAATCATTCATATATATATTTTTAGCATTAATTATTAATCTAATAAAACATTACATGATCTATTTCAAAAAAAATACTCATTTTGCACCTTCACGTTTTAGATTAGATAGATACCAATTTTTGTTAAATGCTTTTAAGTGAGTTAAGTCATCCAAATCAACTTCATGGCTTAACAGTTTCACAATTAGAGGAAATTGCCTGCCAAATTAGAGAGAGACATCTTCAAGTAGTTTCTACTAGTGGTGGACATCTTGGACCTGGATTAGGTGTAGTTGAGCTTACATTGGCTTTATATCAAACTCTTGATCTAGATTTCGATAAAGTTGTTTGGGATGTAGGACATCAAGGTTATCCTCATAAATTAATAACAGGACGTTTCAGTCAATTTGATTCCCTTAGGCAACAAAATGGAGTAGCTGGATATCTAAAAAGAAGTGAAAGTAAATTTGATCATTTTGGTGCTGGACATGCAAGCACTTCTATTTCTGCTGCTTTAGGCATGGCAATAGCAAGAGACAGGAAAGGTGAGAATTATAAATGTGTAGCTGTTATTGGAGATGGAGCATTAACTGGAGGAATGGCATTAGAAGCTATAAATCATGCAGGACACTTACCAAATACACCTTTAGTTGTTGTATTAAACGATAATGATATGTCTATTTCACCTCCAGTTGGAGCCCTTTCATCTTACTTAAATAAGGTAAGAGTTAGTCCGCCATTGCAATTTTTATCCGATAGTGTTCAAGAAAGTGTAAAAAATATTCCCTTAATTGGTAAGGATATACCAGAAGAATTGAAAAATATTAAAGGAAGCGTTAGAAGATTGTCTGTCCCTAAAGTTGGTGCTGTTTTTGAAGAACTTGGATTTACATATATGGGTCCAATTGATGGTCATGATATTGGAAATTTAGTTAATACCTTTAACGCTGCTCATAAACTTAAAAAACCTGTACTTGTTCATGTTGTCACAACAAAAGGGAAGGGTTATCCTTATGCAGAAGCTGACCAGGTAGGATATCATGCACAGTCTGCATTTGATCTAACCACTGGTAAATCTATTCCATCAAAGAAACCTAAGCCTGTTAGTTATAGTAAAATATTTGGTCAAACCTTATTGAAAATATGTGAACAAGATAGCAAAGTCGTTGGCATTACAGCTGCAATGGCTACAGGTACTGGTTTAGATATATTGCAAAGAAATATTCCAGACCAATATATCGATGTAGGAATAGCAGAACAACATGCAGTTACTCTTGCGGCAGGAATGTCGTGCGATGGTCTTAAACCTGTTGTAGCTATTTATAGTACTTTTCTACAACGTGCTTTCGATCAATTAATTCATGATGTAGGGATACAAAATTTATCTGTATCATTCGTACTTGATAGAGCTGGGATAGTTGGAGCTGACGGTCCTACTCACCAAGGTCAATACGATATCAGTTATATGAGATCTATACCTAATTTTGTATTGATGGCCCCAAAAGATGAGTCTGAATTACAGAGAATGTTAATAACATCAATAAACTATAATGGTCCTACAGCACTAAGAATACCTAGAGGCTCTGGTTTAGGAGTGGCTGTAATGGATGAGGGTTGGGAACCTCTAAATATAGGTGAAGCTGAAATACTTGAAGAAGGAGAAGATATTTTAATTATTGCTTATGGTTCAATGGTCGCATCAGCTATCGAAACAGCAAAGATACTAAAAAATATGAACATTAATGCATGTCTTATTAATGCAAGATTTGTAAAACCTCTCGATAAAAATCTTATTATGCCTTTAGCAAGTAGGATTCAAAAAGTTGTAACTATGGAAGAAGGAACCCTAATAGGTGGATTTGGTTCTGCAATAGTTGAATTATTAAACGATAATGAAATAAATATTCCTGTATACAGAATAGGTATACCAGATGTTTTAGTTGATCATGCTTCACCTGATCAGAGTAAAGAAAAATTAGGACTTATGCCTGATCAGATGGCAGATAAAATTGTTAAAAAATTTAAGTTAGATAATTAAAAATTAAATAAATAAATTTTTATAAAACACCACGTGAGGCTAATCCTAGGATTGCTCCAATTCCGAAAATATGACCTAGGCAATTAGCACCTACAACTGATGCGTGACTTAAACCACCATAGAATTTTGAATTTGGTATTTCAAAACCTTCATTAGGTTTTTTTATTGTTGCTCTAGCAATTGCATAAGCAAAAACATTACATGCAATCATTACGACGGCACACTTTGGAGACCAAGAAAAAGTTGCTGGATCTGCAGCTGCAAATAATGTAGTAAACATAAAAAATCGTTATTTTCATATATTCTCTAATACTTTTACCTAAAAAACACAAAATTGTAAAAGGTCTTAAGAGTTGTTTACTTCTATGCTATTTAACAACTTTATAAATCCAAACAAAATAACAAAATCACTTAGAGTTAGGAAGGATTCTGCAAAGCCATGCAGGAAGTCAACCTCAACAAGGGTTTTATCATAGTAATTTAGTGTGAAGATAGATACCAAAATAGTTATGAATACGAATAAAACAGTTAAGGAAAATCCTGTTTTTACAAAAATATTAACAGTTTTGATTTTAAAAAAGTAAAACAAAAATATTGCATATGGAATTATTGATACTGCGAACAATAATGTGTTATCGATGGAACCTAATTTTTCTATAAACTTAAAAAATAAATCATTCATAAGTCTCTTCCTTTTTAAAAATAGTGAATGATGCGAGAGCTAATGTTGAATTACCAATAAATGTAAATATCCCTTGAAGCGTTACTAATCCATACAATACATCTTGATTATCATAGATATGCCAAGTAATAGCGCACATAGCTCCTATTAAGTTTGGAACCATGGCTAAGCTTAACCAAAAAAATAAATTGTATTCTTTGTATGTAGAAATTTTGTATATAACAAAGATGGTAAATATCCATTCAATGACTGAAGAGATATGAATTAACCAAGTTCCAAATGAAAGTTCGTGCAAAATTTATATTTTTTTCTTTAGTACATTAAGTACTTCCTTGGAATGATTTATAGGTAAAACACTTATCCATCTATAAGCAATTTCCCCTTCTGGAGTAATTAAAAATGTATTTCTATCTGAAAATGGAGGAATCCAAGAACCATATTTGTCACTAATAATTCCTTCAGGATCAGATAATAAAGTGTAATTTATGGATTTCTCGCTGCAGAAACTTTCATGGGAATCTTTATTATCAGCACTAATCCCAACAACTTCGGCATTATATTTTGAAAAATCTTTTTTTAATTCTGAAAAACCTTTAGCTTCAAGAGTACAACCCGCTGTAAAGTCCTTTGGATAAAAATATATGACAAGCCATTTACCTTGAAAATCATTTAATCCCCATATTTTTTTTGATTTTATGTTTTTATTAAAACCTTCTAATTGAAAGTTTGGAGCTATATCGCCAACTTCAGGAGCAAAGTCAAAAGCAATTGCTGAATTAGAATTAAATAAAAAAATGAATGATACTAGTATAGTTACAACTAAATTTCTCATCAAATTTAGAAATTTTTTAAATCAACTCCATTTGATCTAGCAAATTTATCTAATCCCACTTTTTGTATAGATTTTAGTGCTTTGGTACTAATTTTTATATTTACCCATTTTTTGCCTTCTTCCCACCAAAGTCTCCTTTTTTGGAGATTAACTTGTTGCAATTTTTTTGTACGAATATGTGAGTGACTTACAGCCATCCCATTATTAGCTTTTGCTCCAGTCAGTTCGCAAACTCTTGACATATTTTTTGAGTTATATCTATAAAAATTCTAACACACGACTCAATTTGTTGAATTGAGTAATTCTGAAATTAATTCGGCATTATTATTTTGTAAATTAATAATCTGTTCTTGATCTAATCCTCCAACCGATAGTTTAGCCATATCGTAAACATGATTTGCAATTTTAGATGCCAATGGATTTTCTATCGGGTCTGTTTTATCAATAATTATTTTATTGCCTGTAATTTTATTAAGACCAACAATAAGAGGATGTTCCTTATTAATTAAAAGCACATGATATTCAGGCAAGCCAGGCATCTTTTGTTCCATGTAAGCACCCATATCATTTATTCTTCTCATTTGCTCTGGAAGCAAAATCATCGCAGGTGGTGCATCTTTACTTGAAAGTGACTGTACTTTAACTGTTACTTTCTCATTGTTTAGTGCTTTTACAATAGTATCTCTAAGATTTTCTGTATTTGATTTGCCATCCTTATCTACAATTTCTTTAGATTCATTATCTTCTAGTTCATTTATTTCTGAATCAACTCTTTGGAACTGATAATCTTCGTTTTTACTTTCTAGCCAAGGAAGAAATTGTGCATCAATCAAGGGATCTGATTTAATAACTTCTTTGTTATTAGATAAACAGATATTTAATGCGCTTGACTGAGCAATCGAATCTGAACAGTAAATTATTTTTTTTGAATCAGTTATCTTATTTCGTTCTTTGTAATTTGCCAAAGTTGTGAAATATTTATCATTGGATTTGATAAGCGATTTATTCTCAATATCTTGAGTTACATCTTTCTCAGAATTTATGATTGTTTCAAAAATTATACTGTTATCTACTAAATCAGCAAATTTTTCATCTTCGATAGCACCAATTTTAATAAAAGCAGAGATTGAATCCCAAATTTCTGCATAAAATTCTGGAGAATTTTTTATCAAATCCTTCAGTTTATTGGCGATTTTTTTTGAAATAAATGATGATATAGATCTTACTTTTCTATCTGTTTGTAATGCGCTTCTACTAACATTTAGTGGTATATCTGTAGAGTCAATTACTCCTCTTAGAGGTAAAAGATATTTTGGTACAATCTCTTTAATTGAATCGCTTACGAATACTTGATTACAAAATAGTTTAATCTCTCCCTTTTCCCAATCAGCTCTACCAGACAACTTAGGAAAATACAATATGCCTTGTATGTCGTATGGATAATCAGTATTTAGATGAATCCACAAAAGTGGATCTCCCTGAAAAGGGTAAAGGTATTTATACAACTCAATATAATCCTCATCTTTTAATTCACTAGGTTGTTTTCTCCAAGGAGGATTTTTCTTATTAATTGTCTCGCCTTCTAATAAGACATCTATTGGCATAAAATCACAATATTTTTTTATTAATGATTTAATCCTTTCAGGCTCAATAAACTCTTTTTCTTCGTCAAGTAAGTGAAGTATCACATCTGTACCAATTGTTTCTCTTTCTGACTCCTCTAACGTAAAATTTGGCGATCCATCACAAGACCATTTGAAAGCTTTTGATTCTCCAATTGCTGATTTAGTTAATATATCAACTCTATCTGCCACCATGAAACTTGAATAAAAACCAAGCCCAAAATGGCCTATAAATTCATCATTATCTTTTTTGTATTTTGTTAGAAATTCTTCTGCACTAGAAAATGCTACTTGGTTTATGTACTTCTTAATTTCTTCATCGTTCATTCCAATTCCATTATCAGAAATGGTTAGAGTATTTTTTTCTCGATCAATAGATATTTTTACTTGTGCTTCTTCAGTATTTTCACAGTCGCCTGCCATAGACGCCATTCTTCGTTTACTTATTGCGTCAACACCATTACTAACAAGTTCTCTTAAAAAGATTTCATGGTCAGAATAAAC
>CACGGL010000021.1:0-15721 GCA_902572595.1 uncultured Prochlorococcus sp. | reverse complement strand
ATGACTTCATCTAAATCAAAAAAAACATCCAGAGTACGTAAAGGTACAAAAAACTCAAAAAAGAATAATCCGGTTACAATGCCTCCTCTCGCTAAAACACCGCCATCATTTAAGAATAAGGTAGTTGATAAGAAAGCTTTAAAAAATTTAGTCTCATGGGCTTATAAAACTCATGGAACTGCTATAACTGCAGCTATGGCTGATAATTTAAAGGACTTAGGATTTAAATATGCTACCCAAGCAGCTGTCTCTATATCAGTCGATGACTTAAAAGTTCCTGAAGCTAAACAAGATTTAATAGGACAAGCTGAAGAGCAAATATCTGCTACAGAAGAATGCTACAGACTTGGTGAAATTACCGAAGTTGAAAGACACACAAAAGTTATAGATACCTGGACTGAAACTAATGAGAGATTAGTAGATGCTGTTAAGAAGAATTTTAATCAAAATGATCCTCTAAATTCCGTTTGGATGATGGCTAATTCAGGAGCCAGGGGTAATATGTCTCAGGTAAGACAACTTGTTGGTATGAGAGGATTGATGGCTAATCCTCAAGGAGAAATAATTGACTTGCCAATAAGAACCAATTTTAGAGAAGGACTCACTGTTACTGAATATGTAATTTCTTCTTATGGAGCGAGGAAAGGTTTGGTGGATACTGCCTTAAGAACTGCTGATTCTGGTTATTTGACTCGAAGATTAGTTGATGTCGCTCAAGATGTAATTGTGAGAGAAGAAGATTGTGGAACAAAAAGATCAATAGTTGTTGAGGCTGAAGATGGTAAATTTGGAGCAAGGCTTCTTGGTAGGCTGACAGCTGAAGATATTTTTGATGCTGAAGAAAACCTTGTCGTTCCTCAAAATACTGCCATAGATCCCTCATTGTCAGGAGAAATTGAACAAGCATCTATTAAAAAAGTAAAAATAAGATCCCCATTAACATGTGAAGCTAATAGGTCGGTTTGTAGGAGGTGTTACGGATGGGCGTTAGCTCATAATCATTTGGTTGATTTAGGTGAAGCAGTTGGGATTATTGCTGCTCAATCTATTGGTGAGCCAGGAACTCAATTGACAATGAGAACTTTCCATACTGGAGGTGTATCAACTGCTGAAAGTGGAGTAGTAAGATCAAAAGTTTCTGGTAAAGTTGAATTTAGTTCAAAAGCAAAGGTTAGAGGTTACAGAACCCCACATGGCGTAGAGGCTAAACAAGCGGAAGTTGATTTTATATTAAAAATAGTTCCTCAAGGTAATAATTCTAGCAAAGCTCAAAAAATTGAAGTTTCTAGTGGATCACTTTTATTTGTAGATAACGGTGAAGAAATTAATTCTGATATAACTGTTGCTCAGATTATTGCTGGAGCCGTGAAAAAGAGTGTTGAAAAAGCAACTAAAGATGTTATCTGTGATTTAGCTGGTCAAGTTAGGTATGATAAGGTTATTCAACCAAAGGAAGTAACAGATAGGCAGGGTAATATTACCTTAAAAGCTCAAAGATTAGGAAGATTGTGGGTTTTAGCTGGAGATGTTTATAACTTACCACCTAATGCAAGACCTGTTATCGCATCTGGAAAGTCTGTAGATGAAGGAACTGTTTTGGCAGAGGCAAGCCAATCAAGTGAGTTTGGCGGACAAGTACGATTGAGAGAATCAATAGGAGACTCAAGAGAAGTTCAGATTGTTACTACTTCAATGTCTCTAATTAATTTTAAATTGATTGAAGAATCTACTCACTCAGGTCAAATATATAATTTGGAATCTAATGATGGCACAACTTATAGGTTAAATATTTCTCCTGGAAGTAAAATTAGTAATGGTGAGGTTATTGCAGATTTAACTGATGAAAGGTTCCGTACAAAAACAGGGGGTCTTGTAAAATATGCGCCGGGATTAAGTGTCAAAAAAGCAAGATCATCTAAAAATGGTTTTGAAGTAAGTCAAGGAGGGACTCTGCTTTGGATTCCTCAAGAGACACATGAAATCAATAAGGACATATCTCTTCTAATGATTGAAGATATGAAATGGATTGAAGCTGGAACAGAAGTTGTAAAAGATATTTTTAGTCAAACATCAGGCATTGTTACGGTTACGCAAAAAAATGATATCCTTCGTGAAATAACTGTGAGAAATGGAACTTTTCATGAGTGTGATGATGAAGAAGTTTTGAATAGATTTACAGAAGAAGGAAATCTTGTAAATCCAGGCGAAAAGATTTTAGATGGTATTGATAATAAAGAAATTTTATTTGTTCAAAAATTAGAAACCCCTAAGTGTCGAGGTTTGTTATTAAGAACTGTTGAAGAATTCACTATTCCTGATAAAGCGGAATTACCCCAATTATCACATGTAAAGCAAGAAAAAGGACCACATTTAGGCTTAAAAGCTATTCAAAGGCTTACTTATAAAGATGGCGAATTGATAAAATCAGTTGAAGGTGTTGAATTGCTTAGAACATATTTGAGCATTGAAAGCTTTGATGCTACTCCACAAATGACTATTGACGTCGAGTCGATTGAAGATAAAAATGATGCAACAATTAATAGATTAAATCTAGTCATATTGGAGTCTATTCTTGTAAGAAGAGATACTATATCTGACTCCAGTCATGGCTCGACACATACAGAACTTAAAGTCAATAATAACCAATTAGTAAAAGCAGGAGATGTAATAGCTACCACTCAAATTCTTTGTAAAGAGAAGGGATTGGTTCAATTACCAAATGTTGTTGACGATGAGCCCATAAGAAGATTAATTGTTGAAAGAGAAGAAGATAAAACTAAAATTAAAATTAGTGATAAAGCAGAAGTTAAAGTTGGTGATCGTGTAGTTGATGGTGATCCTATTAGTAATTCTGTCAAATCAACTTCATGTGGAGAAATAGAAGAAATTTCTAATAGTTCAGTAACCTTAAGACTTGGTAGGCCTTACATGGTTTCTCCTGATTCAGTTTTACATGTTGAAGACGGAGATTTAGTTCTTAGGGGAGATGGTTTAGCTTTACTTGTTTTTGAAAGGCAGAAAACTGGAGATATCGTACAAGGATTGCCTCGTATTGAAGAGTTGTTAGAAGCTAGGAGACCCAGAGATTCTGCAATTCTTTGTAAAAAATCTGGAATTGTTCAGATCAAACAAGGTAATGATGAAGAATCAGTTTCTTTATCGGTTATTGAAAAAAATGATTTAGTTAATGAATATCAACTTTCAATTGGAAAAAATATAATGGTTAGTGATGGACAACAAGTTAAAGGTGGTGAATCTTTAACTGATGGTCCAATTAATCCTCATGAACTATTAGATTGCTTTTTCAATGATTTAAAAGATCAAAAACCTCTGATAGATGCAGCTCGAGAATCAATATCAAAATTACAAAGAAGTATGGTAAGTGAGGTACAAAATGTTTATAAGTCCCAGGGTGTAGCAATCGATGATAAGCATATTGAAGTTATTGTTAGACAGATGACAAGTAAAGTCCGTATAGAAGATGCTGGCGATACTACTCTTTTGCCTGGTGAACTCATAGAGTTGAGGCAAGTGGAAGATACAAACCAAGCAATGGCAATTACAGGAGGAGCTCCAGCAGAATTCACTCCTGTTTTGTTGGGTATTACTAAAGCTTCTCTTAATACAGATAGCTTTATTTCAGCAGCATCTTTCCAAGAAACAACAAGGGTTCTTACAGAAGCTGCGATTGAAGGTAAATCTGATTGGTTAAGAGGTTTAAAAGAAAATGTTATCATCGGTAGATTAATACCTGCAGGTACAGGTTTTAGTGGTTTTGTTGAGGAATTATCCTCAGAGGCTGGCCCTCATCCCGATATTCTTGCAGAAGAATCTGGTGGCTACAGAAGAGCACAGAACTTAAGGCCAGATTATACAGTTGATATGCCACAATCACCTGCTGTAAGCTCTACTGCAATACTTGATGATCCCAGTGATGAAGATTTAGAGACAACGCGAAACAGACATGGAATAGATGCTTCTTCGAGTAATTTTGCAGCCTTCGCAAGGCCTAATGCTGAAAATCAATTTTCTGAAGATCAATTACCAGATCCCGCTGATTTGGAGGGATTACAGGAAGAAGGCCTTTTGTCTGATGAATAAATATTATCTATTATTATTTTTAGTGACTAGAATGAATCTTTAAAATTTAAGCGATGATTAAGCCAGAGATTGTCCCCAAAAGAAAATTACCTCGTTATGGATTCCATTTTTATAATGAAAGACTTAATGGAAGGATGGCCATGATTGGTTTTATTGCGCTTATTCTTACAGAATTCTTTTTAAAACATGGTTTGCTGTTATGGTAAAAATAGTTTTGCAATGAAGACTATTTAATTTGAAAAATCTTCTTGGAAGTAGTGTTAAAGATTTAGAAAATGTGGCATTAGATTATGGTCAGCCTGCTTATAGGGGTCGCCAAATCTATAATTGGATTTATAACTATAGAAATAAGAACAAAAATATTGATCAAATAGAGGTTTTACCTTTAGATTTTAGAAAGAAGTTAAAGGATAATGGTTTTAAGGTAAGTGAGCTGATTTTTAAAGAAAGAAACTTAGCTAACGATGGTACTTTAAAGTTGTTACTTTCTACAGAAGATAATGAAAGTATTGAGTGCGTTGGTATACCAACTGAAAAAAGATTAACTGCTTGTCTTTCTAGTCAAGTTGGTTGCCCAATGGACTGCAAATTCTGTGCAACTGGCAAGGAAGGTTTGAAGAGATCTTTAAAAGCAAGTGAAATTTTAGATCAAATTTTATTTATCGAACATGAAATGAATAGAAAAGTAACCAATATTGTTTTCATGGGGATGGGAGAGCCTTTATTGAATATTGATGACTTACTTTTTTCAATTAGATCTATAAATAATGATTTTCAAATCAGTCAGAGAAAGGTAACTGTAAGCACAGTAGCTGTTCCAAAAATGATAGGTAAATTATCAGCAAAGTCTTTTCAAATTTTGGGTAATTGTCAATTTACATTAGCAATTAGCCTGCATGCTTCAAATCAAAAAACAAGAGAGACGATAATACCTAGTGCAAAAAACTATGAAATCAAAAACATAATCGAAGACTGTAAGAAATTCGTAAAAGAAACTGGTCGGAGGGTAAGTTTTGAATATCTAATGCTAAGTGGGGTGAATGACAAATTAGAACATGCTTATGAATTGAGTAATTTGCTGAAAGGTTTTCAATGTCACGTAAATTTAATACAGTATAACCAAATTGACGAGGTTGAATTTCAACGTACCTCTTTAAAAAATCTCCAATTATTTCAATCTAGACTTCTTAACAATGGCATCGCTGTTAGCTTACGAAAAAGCAGAGGTTTAGATAAAAATGCTGCATGTGGTCAGCTAAGACAAAAAGCAAAAAATAAATAATATTAACAAAAAAAAATTTTTTAAAAGTCTCTTAAACAGGTTATTATTGTGTTAATTAATCTTAAATCTTTGGGTTTTATTAAGACAAAAATTTTACCTTTCGCTATCGTTTCACTCTTTGGGATTGCCTTCTTTGCGGTTAGTGCAAGAATTTGGTTGCCAGGAGATATGATGACTCCTGCCCCCATAAATTAATATTTTTAGTTTTTCAAAATGACAAAAAATAAGGATCCTAATAAAAAAAGCTTAGTTGATATCGCTGTTGATCCAGATGTTTTAGCGAGAGAATTGGCCTTAGAAATTGAAATAGATCCTTTAGAACAAATTGATGAAGATTCTTTTCCAAAAGGTTTAAACATAACTCAGGAGTGCAATGAAGCTTTAAAAATGCTTAAAGGTAACAGAGAAGAAAGAATACAGGGATTAAGAATATTTTGTGAATATAGAGATTCAAGATCTTTCCCCCTTTTGTTACCATTACTTGATCAACCTTGTCCTGTTGAAAGAATGAGTGTTGTATATGCTTTGGGTCGTAATCCATGTCCTAGCGCGGTCGAAAAACTTGTTAGTCTTTTGGAGACTGACGATAATGCTTATGTCAGAAGAGCAACAGCATGGAGCTTAGCTAATTATGATAATCAAATTGTTTTGGAGCCATTAATAAATGCTTTGAAGAACGATGTAGCTGCAGTAAGGTTATGGTCATCTAGTTCTTTAGCTGAAATCGGAAATGTTTCTTTAAAAAATGCTCAATTGGCAGCAGAACAACTTTTAATAAGTTTAAAAATAGATAATGAACCAGGTGTAAGAAGTAATTGCATCTGGTCATTGTGTAGATTGTACGAAAAATTAAATAATACATTTCAAGAAAGTTTCGTTGATGAATGTACTAAGATAGCTCTTTTCGATAAAGAACCCTCCGTTATGGAAGAAGCAAAAACTGCCTTAGATTCAATGGGGATGCAAGGTTTTTATAACTAAATTTCTTAATTTTTTTTAGAACACAACTGAAAAGTTATTTTATTAGATATTCAATATAAAAATTAAAATTAATTAACTTGTACCAACTGAAACAAAAAAATTTCGTTATTCTATATAAAGTAAAAGTACTTAATACTTGAATTTAATGCCTCAAAAAACATTGAGATTCAAAATTCATCAAGACGGAAGAGTTGAAGAGACGGTAGAAGGTTTTACCGGTAGTTCATGCAATGATGCTACCAGAAATCTTGAAAACGCTCTCGGTAAAGTAACAGTTAAAAATAAAACATCTGATGCTTTCATCTCTAATCAAAATGAAAAATTAAAACAATTCAACCACGAATCTAATGTCACACTTTAGTACTATTAAAACTCAGCTCAAAGATGCAGAGCCATTAATCAAAGCCTTAAATAATCTTGGTTACATAATCAACCAAGAAGAAAAGTTTGTTAAAGGCTACAAAGGTAAATTTACAGCTGTTGATATAAGCATGAATCTACCTGGTGATACTAAAGTTGGATTTAAATGGGACAATAATTCAAATGCATATGAATTAGTTACTGATTTAGATCTGTGGAAATTTGAGCTCCCAGTAGAAAGATTTATCTCTAAAGTTACCCAAATGTATGCCTATGAAACAATTATTTCCAAAACAAAAGATGATGGTTATCAAATTGTAGAAGAAAAAAACCAAAACGATGGCTCTATTGAATTGGTTTTAACCAAATGGGATAATTAATCTCATATTATGGATTTAACAGATCCATTTGATAATTTTGAAGAGAATATTGCAATTACAGGCTGGGAGCCTGTACTTGGAGGACAGTTAGCAGAAAAAGCTGTTTGGGTTGATGAGGCTAAATGTATTGGTTGCCAGTATTGTGTACATGTAGCTTCGAACACTTTCATGGTTGATGAATTTCATGGTAGAAGTCGAGCTATGAGACAAGATGGAGATAGTTCTGATGTTATACAAGAAGCGATAGATACGTGCCCTGTTGATTGTATTCACTGGGTGAATTTTGAAGAATTAGATGATCTAGAGAATAGTCTTGATAGGGATATGTTTCAATCATTTGGAAAACCACCACGAATGAATAAACATTAATTTTTAAAAAGATGCAATATCGGAGATTTGGTCGAACCAATCTGAATATCCCTATTTTATCTCTAGGTGGAATGAGATTTCAAAAAAGTTGGGAACAATTAGATTTTTCTAAGATTTCAAATGATGAACAAAATAAAGTAGAAAATATTTTAAATTTAGCAAACAAATATGGCTTAAGTCATGTAGAAACTGCTAAGTATTATGGGACTTCTGAGATGCAATTAGGAATGGGTTTTAAAAATATAAAAAAAATCCCAAACATTATTCAAACTAAGATCCCTCCAGATAGTGATCCAGAAATTTTTAAGAGAGATGTTATGACAAGTATTGAAAAATTAAAAGTTAAAAGAATTGATTTGCTAGCAATACATGGCATTAATACAGATAAACATTTACATCATGCTATTAAAGATGGAGGTTGCATTGACATTTTAAGAAATTTGCAAAAAGAAAATTTAATTGGTTCTATTGGATTTTCAACTCATGGAAAATCTTCACTTATTGAGAAGGCTATATCAACAAACTTTTTTGATTATGTAAATTTGCACTGGTATTTCATCAATCAAGAAAATACAAAGGTTATAAATTTGGCAAAAAAGTATGATCTTGGGGTTTTTATAATAAGTCCCACTGATAAAGGGGGACATCTTCATACTCCCTCAAAAAAAATGTTGGAACTTTGTAAGCCGCTTCATCCTATAGTTTTTAACGACCTTTTTTGCTTAAGAAATCAAAATGTCCATACTCTCAGTGTGGGTGTTGCCCAAGAGTCGGATTTTGATTTGCATTTAGAAGCTGTCTCTTTGTTATCAGACTCTGAGAAGTTTGTTCCAAAGATAATAAACAGATTGAGGCAGGAATCAATTAATTCTTTAGGTTTAGAGTGGCATCAAAATTGGAATAGAAATTTGCCTAGTTGGGAATATACGCCAGGAAATATTAATATTCCCGTTCTGCTTTGGCTTTCAAATTTAATTGATTGGTTGGATATGGAAGGGTTTGCAAAAGCAAGATATCAATTGCTTGGTAATGGAAGTCACTGGTTCCCAGGAAATAACTCTAATTTATTAGATACGGATGTTTCTGAAGTACAATTATTGAAAGCATTAGAAGGTCATATAAATCCCAAAAAAGTTATAACAAAATTGAGAACTTTAAAAGAAAAGTTTGGGGATAAGGTTGCTAAAAGATTATCAAAAAAATAATTTCATAATGGATTTTTCTCAGGTTTGCCAACTTTCCTTGGGTAGATCTTAGGACAAATATTTTTTGGTTGAATAAGAATAATATTTCGGGTAGCTTTACTTCTTGGTAACAAGATCTTCTTTTTCTCTTTAAATTTTCCTTCTAATATTTCTAAAGTTTTATATAGATTTTTACTTTCTTCATCAGTCCATTTCCCGCAATATAAAACTCCTAACCCTTCTTTTTTTAGCATTGGTAGAATATATTCTGAAACTGTTGAAGGATTACTCACCGCTCTAGTGGTAGCTATATTGAAACTATTTCTCATTGAAGATTGATGAGCTAAGTTTTCAATCCGATCATTTATTATATGAATATTGTTTTTGAGATTGATCTCTTTAATTATGATTTTTAGTGCATCTGTTTTCTTTTTTGAAGAATCAATAAGATATATCTCTGAATTAGGGTGAATTATGGCATAAGCTAAACCTGGGAAGCCACAGCCTGATCCAATATCTAAAAATTTTTTATTATTAAAATTGATATTCGGGAAAGCTTTAAATGGCCAAATACTGTCAAAAACTTGAGATACCCAATAATCATTCCCATCAATTAATCTCGTGAGATTGGTTTTATTATTTAATTCTTTAATTTTAATTTGTAACTCTTGAAAAATATTTATTTCTTCTTCAGTTATTAAGGCAAAAATTTCTTCGGGAATGTTTTGTTTTTTCATTTCGTAAAAATATAAATTTTTACCTTTCAATAAATACATTCTATTTAGTAAAAATTTATTAGAATTACAATATTAATAAAAGATTATTTTGAAAGGGGAAATTTCTTATTACAAAATTTTAGGTGTAGATGAAAATGCCTCAAATCATGAATTAAGAAAGGCATTTTGCAAACTTTCCATTGAGCTTCATCCTGATACAACTTCTTTAGAAATAGAAGACGCTAAAAGTAAATTTCAAGAAGTTTTGGAAGCTTATGAAAATTTGAATAATAGTAATTTGAGAAAAATTTATGATAATAAACTAAAGGAAAAAACTAAAATTCAAAATAATACTAAAGTATTAAATAATTTAATAGTCGATTCAAATAATCAAAATTTAGTAGGGAATAGAAGACCTTTTTCAAATGGTGAATTGTTTTCGTTATTTCTTTTATTTATTATCATTTCTATTAGTTTAATTTGTTCAGTCTTTATTGCTTCTTTTACAGGCAAAGAATTAGAGACAATACCTGTCTGGTTAGTAAAATGATACTTTAAAAAAGTCTGTGAATCTCCCTACAAAACCTATTAACCAATATTCACTTCAATCGTTGGAATTGTGGCTAACTGATTTAGGTGCTGTGAAAGATGTTAATAATCCATCCAAATGGTACCTTTTACTTTCTAATTGGAATGCAACTATTATTTTTGAACAAGAAGATTTAAGTGTTATCTGGGAAAGTGAAGGACAAGAAACTAAAAGACTATTTTCTTATTGCATCAATAGAGAAGATGTGGGAAATGCAATACTGCAGGGACCTTAAATTTCTATCTAAAGATTTTCTAAGATTTGCCTTATTATCCAATAACTTTTTTCTAATTGATCATCGGTTATACATAGAGGCGGCAAGAGGTAAATAACATTACCGAGGGGCCTAATAAATAAACCTCGCTCCATTGCAAGACTTTTTATTTCTTTCCCAATTTTATTGAAATAACCTTTTTTGTTACCAATATCTAAATCGAATGCAGCAATTGTGCCCGATACTCTTATTTTATTTATATAAGATAAGTTTTTAAATTTAATTAAATGAGATAAATGTTTTTCTTCAAATGAAAGGTATTTGCGAGGCTCTTTTTCTAATAAATCAAGGCTAGCGTTTGCCGCAGCACAACCTAAAGGATTTGCAGTAAAACTATGTCCATGCCAAAAAGTTTTTTTTGGGGAATCATCAATAAAGGATTGAAAAATTTTTTCTTTACATAAAGTTATTCCCATCGGTAAAAATCCACCAGTTAAACCTTTTGAAATACTTATTAAATCAGGAATAATTTGTGCTTTTTGAAAGGCAAAAAGGGTTCCACATCTTCCAAACCCAGTCAATACTTCATCGGCAATTAACAAAGAATTATTATTTTTTATAATTTCTGAAACTTTTTTTATAAACTGAGGCCTAACCATATTCATCCCTCCTGCTCCTTGAACAAGTGGCTCTAGGATTACTGCAACTGTGGGAGTTTTAAGTAGAGTTTCTAATTTTTGGATCGCCTTATTTTCTTTATTTTCTACTTCTTCATCGTTCATCCAAGTTGAAGGCCATGGGACTCTTCTAACTGGGAACATAAGATTATCGAAATTCTCATTAAAAATATTTCTTTCACCTAAAGCCATTGCCCCAAATGTATCACCATGATAGGCGCCATCAAAAGCTACTATTTGAGTTCTTGTCTCTCCCCTATTTTGCCATGATTGGAAGGCAATTTTTAAAGCGACTTCCACTGCAGTAGAACCGTTATCAGAAAAGAATAATCTTTCTAGTTTTGTTAATTCACTAAGTCTTTCCGCTAATTTTTTTGCCTGTGGATGTAAAAAATCAGCAAATATAACTTGCTCAAGTTTTTTTGATTGATCAAAAATGGCATCCGCAATATATTCGTTACTATGACCATGAAGAGTTACCCACCAACTACTAATTGCATCTATTAGTTCTTTTTCAGGATCTTTAGTAAATATGAGGGCATCTTTACCATGAGTTACTTCTATCTGCGGATTGCTGTTATTGATTTGCGTAAAAGGTGGCCAAATATTTGGGTGCCAATCTTGATTTGGAGTTTTTGAATCCAAAGATTTCATTTAACTTATTTTTGAGTTTAATAGTGAGATCAACTTTTTTTTAATGTCTAGTTCTTCCCATAGTATATCTAAATTATTTGAGTCCATTTTTTTGATGTAAGGAAATTCAGCAATTAAAGGAATACCACTAAAATCAACTAGAGTTTTTGGATTATCTAGGTGTTTTTCGCCATTGACTACTAAACCTAAAATCTCAATATTTCTTCGTTTTAAGGCCTCAATACTAAGCAAGGTATGGTTAAGAGTGCCAAGTGAGCTCTTACATACAAGTATTACTGGAAGATTCCATTCTTTTATTTGATCTATTTGCAAAAAATTGCGTGTTATTGGAACCATTAATCCACCTGCAGTTTCTATGATTAGTGAGCCTTGCACTTTTGGCAATCTCAACTTGGCAAAGTTAATAGCTTTTTGATCTATTTCAGCAGCCCAATGCGGAGATAGAGGTTTTGTAAAGACATAAGCTTCTTTGATTATTTTCTCTTTAGTTACTTGTGCAAGTTTTTCAACAGTTTGACTATCAGTTTGCGACTCAATCCCGCTTTGAATAGGTTTCCAATAAAAGGAATTTAATCCTTTAACGAAAAAAGAGCTTATTAAAGTTTTCCCAATATCAGTATCTGTTCCACAAATTATAAATTTGAAAATATTTTTGTTACTACTCATAATTTCTTTATGATTTGAATCTCAATTTGCCATGAAAGGTTCACTGTATTATTGTAATTCTTTGGCCAAAACTTTTGAATTTCCTTTAACTCTTTCACTGTTTTGCGTTTACAATTTGTTGATTGTGCTCCTACATTTTTAATGCTTCTAAAAAGTTGATATACATCTTCAAAATTTTCAAGATAATTAAACTGTTTTGAATAATGTATTTCAGTTGATTTGAAATCTTTTAATAATTCGTTAGAGCAAAGGAAATTAAGACCACTATATTCAATATCAATTTTTTTACAAGTATCTTTCCATTCAGGAAAACAATCTTTTGTTGGATATGAAATGATTAAAAAACCTCCAGGTGTTAATTTGCTAAACCAATTTTTTATTATCTTTTCTGGGTTGTTTAGCCAATGTATGCAAAAGTTAGATGTTAATAAAGAACAGTTATTTATTTCAGAAGGTAAATCATTATTCAAATCCCATAAAATTTTTTTTCTAGATAATTTATTCTCAAGAAGCATTTTCTTGCTGAAATCAATTCTGGATACTTTTTGGGAAGAAATTTTTTCTATTTCATCTGCTAATAGTCCTGGTCCTGATCCTAGATCTATCCATTCACCTTTTTTTTGGGGATTTAATTCTTTGATAAGATGAACAATCTTTTTTGCAAAAAATTTCTGAATATTTGAATGCTCTAAATACCGATATGCAGCATCATTGAAATTATTTTGTATTTTCTCATTCCACTGTTTAGTATCCATTTCAATCGTTAAGTGTATTACGTAAGATCTCGTATAAATTTAAATTATTCAAGCAATGACCTTGTTGAGCTAATTTAATTAAAATTGGCTTTCTTTCAAGTGTTTTATTTAATGAATCTAAAAAGTTATTATTTGATTCGTTGTCAAGAATCAAATCATTTTCTGATTTTATAAAAATAATTTTGCAATCTTTTCTTAAAAACACTGGAAAATCTCTATTGATGTAAAGTTCTTTTAAATCACTTAAAAGAAGAGTTTTATTTAAACTCTCTAGACTTTTATAAAAGATATTTTTAAAACTATTATTCATATGATTTGGCATAAATGATCTAAATATAAATTCTTTCAACATATCCTTAGGTTCATCTTTTATGATTTTTGTTTCCATTCTTTTTAGAGACCGCAAAATAAAGTTTCTCTTATTACTTAAAGGAAGAAAATTATTAAAAGAATTTATAAGAACAATATGAGTTGCTTCTTTTAAAATTTTTTTTGGCATTAAATGAAAACCAAATGAATGGCATAAAGTCATTCTGATTTCTTTTTTAGATTCGCTTTTAATCCATTTTGCTTGATAATTATTTGTTGAAAAATAGCCCCTTTCATTATCTTGCCAATGCCAATTATTTTTTAAAAAATCAACTTTATAATCATCCCAGAAATATTTATTTAGTCCCCACCCATGTTGAGTAATAATTTGTTTCATTTAAACTCTTTTAATACTGCGATGAAATTATTTAGCAGATTCAAATCTAAGTTTCTTCGTATTGTTATTCTGATTCTTGATTGCCCCACTGGAACAGTTGGAGGTCTTATCGCAATTGCTAAAAACCCATTTTCTTCGAGATATTTTTGTAGATAAATTGCTTTCTCTTCTTGGCCAACAATAATTGATAAAATGTGAGAATCTCCCTGAACTGGAAAACTAAAATTTTTAATAATTTCATCTTTCCATAAATTCGCAGAAGATAACAAATCATTACCCCATTCTTTATTTTCTAAAATTTTTTTTAAACCTTCTAGTGCCCCAGCAGCCAAAGATGGCGCAAGTGCGGTTGTATACCTAAATGCACCACTTGTTTGGATAAGATATTCTCCAATTTCTGAATTGGAAGCTATGAAAGCTCCACCGCTTCCAAATGCTTTTCCAAAAGTTCCAGTAATCATAGTTATATCTGAACGATAATTAAAACTTAAACCCCTGCCTTCAGGGCCCAGGATCCCAATAGCATGAGCTTCGTCAACTAATAATTGAACACTATTTCTTTTGCAAATTTCCGTTATTTCTCTGAGCGGAGCAATAGATCCCTCCATGCTATAAAGAGATTCAACAACAACTAAAATGGAATGTTTTGTGGGGTTAGATTTAATAATCTTATCTTCTAAATCTTTTAAATTATTGTGTGAGAATCGAACTAGTTTTGCTTGAGCAGCTTTGACTCCAACCAATAAGGAGTTATGAATCAATTTATCTGCTATTACGATACTATTTCTGTTTGCTAAAGCCTGGATAGCGGCTATATTTGCTTGAAATCCGCTTGGGAAAAGTAATACTTTCTCTTGATCAAGCCACTTAGCAAGTTCTGTTTCTAATAATTTATGTATTGGTCTTGAACCTGTAATAAACCTAGAGCTTCCTGAACCAATGCCTTCTAACAAGCTTATTTCGTAAGCAGCTTTTATTAAATCCTTGTCCCTGCTTAATCCAAAATAATCATTACTGCATAAGTCTATAAGTTTTTTATTTTGCGAATTTAAACTTAGAAGTTCGAAGGATTTTTTACCTAAAGAAAATGTTTTTAATTTACGGATTCTATTTTTTGGAATTTTTACTTTTTTCATTTTGGCAAAATAAAATATAGTGGATTTAATTAAAAAGATTTAGATTTACTATTAAAGTTTGCAAGGTATTTTTTGTTTATTAATATCTATATAGATCATATATTAAGAAGTTAACTCATCCTCTCTTCAATCACAATTATTGCTTAATTTAGAGGAATATTTCCCCTTTCCGCTAGATGATTTCCAATTAGAAGCAATACGAGCTATTAATAGCGGAAATTCTGTTGTTTTAACAGCACCAACAGGTTCGGGTAAAACATTGATAGGTGAATTTGCTATATATAGAGGCTTATCTCATAACAGCAGAGTTTTTTATACAACACCTTTAAAGGCCCTATCAAACCAAAAGTTTAGAGATTTTGCTAATCAATATGGTGAGAATAAAGTTGGTCTTTTAACTGGAGATATAAGCATAAATAGAGAAGCACCAATCTTAGTCATGACGACTGAGATTTTTAGGAACATGCTTTATGGCGAATTTGATGAATTTGATGATCCCTTGGAAAATTTAGAATCTGTAATTCTTGATGAATGTCATTATATGAATGACCCCCAGAGAGGTACAGTTTGGGAAGAAACTATAATCCATTGCCCTACTAGAACTCAAATAATAGCTTTATCAGCAACAATAGCTAATGCAGATCAGTTGCAAAATTGGATAGAAAAAGTTCATGGGCCCACAGTACTAATTAATAGTGATAAGAGACCTGTCCCACTTGATTTTATTTTTTGTAGTGTTAAAGGCCTCCATCCCCTTTTAAACGATAAAGGTAATGGAATTCATCCAAACTGTAAGATTTGGAGAGCTCCTAAAGGGCAGAAAATAAGAGGAAAAGTGGGCAGGATAATGCAACCAAAGTCTCCTTCAATTGGCTTTGTGATCTCGAAATTAGCTGAACGAAATATGTTGCCAGCTATTTATTTTATTTTTAGTAGAAGAGGATGTGACAA
>CACGGL010000020.1:0-17671 GCA_902572595.1 uncultured Prochlorococcus sp. | reverse complement strand
GTATTTAAGTTGTTTAAATTTCCGAAATTTAGTTGGAAATTAGATTTAGTTGAGTTTATAGCTAAATAATCATTATCAACTGCACAAACCTCTTTAGCACCAAGCAATCTTGCGGCGACACTCAAAATCCCGCTACCACTCCCAATATCTAATATCTTTTTATCAGAAAATAAATTATTCTCCATTTTTTTCAGACAAAGATAAGTCGAAGGGTGACTTCCTGTACCAAAGGCGGCTCCAGGATCAATTTTTATGATTTTTTTATCTTTAAATTTTTCATCTAGATTTATCCAACAAGGCAATATTAAAAAATGATTTCCTACTAATTCAGGAGCCCAATATTTCTTCCAGCTTGTCAACCAATCCTCTTCTTTAATAATACTCCAGTCAAAAAATTGATTTTTAGGATCATAAATATTTAGAAGTTTGCTAATTATTTTTTCAAACCCACATCTAGAACTCTCGCCCCAATCATCTACTGGAAGCCATATGTTCACCTCTTTTTTATTTTCATTTTTAATTAAATATTCAAATGAAAAACTAAATATTCCCAGCTCATTTAATTTCCAAATAATAATTTCTTCCGAATCACTATCAATCAGAAAAGTTAATTTATACCAATCTTTAGTTTTCATTAACGAGGACAAGTCTCTTCATAAAGTAACTGGATTAGCGTTGGTAATTCCCTCTACTTCAATAATGGTGTCAAGCAACTTATTAGGAATTGGATCATCAATACTTAGAACCATAACAGCTTCTCCTCTCACAATTTTGCGCCCAACTTGCATTGAGGCAATATTTACATTGTTGCTACCCAATAAAGAACCAAGCTTACCGATAATACCAGGCATGTCCCTGTGCCTTGTAACCAGCATGTATCTACTTGGCGATACATTAACAGGATATTGATCAATACTAATAATTCTTAATTCTCCATCAGCAAAAATGCTTCCTGCCACGCTATGGTCTCCATTATCTCCATAAGTGGTTAACTGAAGCGATCCACTAGCAAATTCAGGCCTTGCCTCATCTTTACTCTCGACAACTGAAATGCCTCTTGAATCCGCTTCTAGAGAAGCATTAACATAATTGATCCTATCTCCCAAAGCTTTACTTAAAAGCCCTTTTAGACTAGCTATTATTAATGGCTGGGATGGATGTTGAACAAATTCGCCTTGCAGCTTAACCTCTAGTTTCTGTATCTGCCCACCTGAAAGTTGGCTTATAAGCAGACCCATTGTTTCAGCCAACTGCAAATGAGGTTTTAGACTATCCATAATATCAGGACTCAAACCAGGTATATTTACTGCAGTTCTCGCAGATAAACCAAGCAAGACATCTCGGATTTGTTCTGCAACGTCAACAGCTACATTTTCTTGTGCTTCCCGAGTAGATGCTCCTAAGTGAGGGGTAAGAATAAGATTCTTTTCAACTTTCAAAAGTGGTGAATTAGATTCCAAAGGTTCTTTTGAAAAAACATCTATTGCAGCCCCTCCAATCAATGATTTATTTAAAGCTTCTGCTAATGCTTCTTCGTCAATCAAACCTCCTCGAGCACAATTAATTAATTTTGCGCTACTTTTCATACTTTTAAGCACCTCCATATTTACTAAATTCTCTGTCTCTGGTGTGCGAGGTAAATGCAAAGTTACGTAATCGGATTGTTGGAATAAATCCCCTAGTTCAGAAAGTTTTACTTGTATTTGTTGAGCTCTTTCAGATGAAACAAAGGGATCATATCCGTAAACTTCCATTCCTAATGCATTAGAAACTTTCGCTACATGAGCACCAATTTTCCCTAAACCTACTACACCTAATTTTTTCTTATAAAGCTCATTCCCGACAAATTTCTTTCTTTCCCATTTACCTAACAAAGTACTACTATTAGCAACTGGAATATGCCTAGATAAGGCCAACATCATAGCTATAGTATGCTCAGCAGCAGCTATTGTGTTACCTCCTGGAGAATTAACAACAAGAACTCCTTTTTGCGTGGCAGCCTTAACATCTACATTGTCGACTCCAACTCCTGCTCTTCCAATAATTCTCAGTTTACTTGAAGAGTTAATAATTTCTTCAGTTACTTGAGTACCAGAGCGAATCATTAAAGCATCATAATCTCCAATGATGGAAGCCAACTCAGCGTCTGAGATTCCTATCTTCTGATCAACCTGAGCAACTTGTGAAAGAATATCTATTCCTGTTTGATCAATTGGATCTGTAATGAGAACTTTTGTCATTTAAGATTGGTTCTTTAATCTTTTACTTTAACTTAATCTATAGTGTATGTATCTTATTTTATTAATTTGAATAACACACAAACATTTGAGGACTAAAATTTGACAAAAAGTATTGT
This sequence comes from uncultured Prochlorococcus sp., assembly GCA_902572595.1. Classification (GTDB taxonomy): domain Bacteria; phylum Cyanobacteriota; class Cyanobacteriia; order PCC-6307; family Cyanobiaceae; genus Prochlorococcus_A. The sequence continues at coordinate 15,315 of CACGGL010000020.1, read as the reverse complement.
GATATTTGAAGACATTGATAATTGTGTCCAGCTATTTGATGTTTTCAAAGAAAAATCAGTAATGCTCTCTGAAGCTATTTTGATCCCACCAATAAGTGAGAAAATATCACCAGATCAAACAGAATTGCTTAATTCGAAAGCAAATATCTTATTCAAATCTCAAAATTTTGAAGATATTAGAATTTTAAATCCTAAACTTGATAGAAAGATTAGACAAAAAGATATGAGTAGATGGCTAATGCCATTTGGTTTTATTGCTGGAATAGCTTTTTCAAATATGACTAATTTATCTACCTTCAGCTTTCTTGGTTTAAATACTATTGGGGAATCATTAATTGGAGGCCTCTTAGGAATGGGTTCAGGTTATTTAGGAAGCATTGTTTCTTCTGCAAGTATCAACATCAACAGAAATAAAGAGTTGAGATCAATTATTAATTCAAATAAAGAGGGTAAATGGCTTGTTCTACTTGAAAATCAAATTGGAACTGAATTACCTTGGGCTTTGATAAAACAATCAGAAGCAAAGGATATAATTTTTTTAGAAGGCTAAATGATTGATCTAAAAGGAATCTTAATAAATTCAAACTACAAAAAAGAAACTGAGGAATTAATAAATATTGCCAACTTAGCTTACAAACACTGGGAAACTTACTGGACTGGATTTAATTCAACTTATGTTTGCGAAGAGATTTTAAAAGATTTTGAAAATTTAAATGATTTCAAATTTTTTATTTATGGAGGATTCTCCTCTTCTCAAAGATCGAGGATAGCTTGCTTTAGAGGAGATAATATTCCTGAAGAGGATGCGCTAAAAAGTAATTTTCCAGCTCAAGGAATAAAAATAAATGGAAATTTTTTATTTGATAATGCTAAACAAGACGACTTTAGATCACTCTTAATTGAGAATGGGGTAAATCAATTAAAAGTAGGAGATATATGGACTACTGGCGATAGGGGGGCACAAGGGATTATTGATAATTTAGATATTGAGCATCTAGATGAAAAGATTTTTTATTTGAGAGAAGTAAAAGTAAAAATTAATTTAGTTGATTTAGATGAATTACAAATACCTTCTGGAAGATCAAAAAAACTTGTTAATACAGTAGAAGCTTCAACAAGATTAGACGCAATAGCTTCAGCAGGTTTTAGAATATCAAGAACCAAAATCATTGAAAGGATAGAAAATGGAATGCTCAAATTAAATGGAAGCAAAGTTAATAAACCAACTATAAATCTAAAAATTGGCGACAAACTAGAACTTGAAAATAAAGGATTTATCGAAATTCTAAATTTAGAAATAACTAAAAGAGAACGATGGAAAGTTAAATTACTTAGAAAATGAAACTCAACCTGCTATTTTCTTATAAGGGGGATTAAAAATTCCTCAATTTGGGCGATTAGCTCAGTGGTAGAGCACTACCTCGACACGGTAGTGGCCACTGGTTCGAATCCAGTATCGCCCATTAAAACTCTTGACGACTTAGGTTATATCCACAGAAAATAATTCTATTTTTTAGATTATTAAAAAAAATGAAACTTAATCAAATAATTAATCTGCATAAGGGGCTCACTGCATTTGTAGTGATAGGTCTTATGATTTTTTTTGATAATTTTACGATCGCTCCCTACGTTTATTTAGCTCTGCATGGTACTTATGGATTACTTTGGCTTCTTAAAGAAAAGATATTCCCAGATCCTTATTTTAAAGAAAAAATAAATTTTTTAACTTCAGTTACTGGTTTTATTTTCCTTGGAAGTTACTGGGTAGCTCCCTACATTCTTATCTCATCTCAGAAATCTGTTCCAAATATCGTAATAGCTGCCTCTGTATCTATAAACATAATTGGTGTGTTTCTTCACTTTGCTAGTGATGCCCAAAAATATTTTTCTCTTAAATTAAAAAAAGATCTAATTAAAGAAGGATTTTTCAAAAATATAAGGAATACAAATTATCTAGGAGAAATACTAATTTATCTATCATTCGTCATACTTTCAATGAGTTTCATACCATTAGTAATTCTTGCAATATTTTTCTCTATAGTTTTTCTACCAAGAATGATAAAAAAAGATAAATCGCTATCAAAATATGATTCATTCGAAGAATACAAAAAGAAAAGTGGTCTTATATTGCCTAAATTAAATGCCTGATAACAACTTACCCAGTTGGAGGCAAGATTTAAAATCTTCTAGAAAAAAAGAGGGCAAATCACCCTCTAATAGATGGATACAGCTTGCAACAGTCAGCGAAGAAAATGAGCCAAGATTAAGAACAGTTGTTTTCAGAGGATGGCATAAAGATAGTTCAATGATTATTTTTACAGATAGAAGAAGTGAAAAAATTGGGCATTTAAAATCTAACCCTAATGCAGAAATATTATGGTTCTTTTTGAAAACCAAATCACAATATAGATTCAAAGGAAAAATAAATGAATTAAGTGATAACAAAAATTATTGGGATTTATTATCAGAAAAATCAAAATCTTCTTGGTTTTGGGGATCTCCTGGAGAGAAAATAAATTCAAAAGTGCAATCTACTTATGAAATATTACCCAATCTACCTAAGTCAGAAAATTTTGTAGTTCTAAATTTTGAAATTAATTCAGTAGATCTTCTTAAATTAGAACAGCCTGTTCATAAACGATATCTTTGGGAAAAGATTAAGAAATGGGAAAAAGTTGAAATTAATCCTTAAATATTTCTAAATTGTATATTTAGGTTGAAAAACATATAGTGATCAGTCAGTTTTAAAAAAGAAGTATTATTCATATGAATTTTTCAGAAATTCCAGAAAACCCTTTTATTTTTTTATCTTGGGTGACAGCTATAGGGCTATTTATAAGTCTTTCTGAAGCAACAATTAAGATAAAACTTGAGAAGAGAAACAGTTATAGAAAAAGGTTAGAGCTAATAAATAACCTTTATCCTAAAAAGTTAGCTTGAAGTATCTGAGAGTATGTTCGCTTGCAGAAATTGAAATAAGCCACCTTTACTTGTTTCTTCTTTAACTTCGACTACCTTAGAATTTTTTGATTTTGTTGAAGGAATGATTTCCTCCTCATCTTCTGATTTCAAAATTCTGATAATGACTTCATCTAAGGAAAAATTACCTGGACCTGTTAATGCAATTGAAGTTGCTGAAGCGAAATATAAAAGTAAAAGCTCTAGTAAGAAAATATTAAAACCTGAAGTAACAAGTGCATGGTATATGGCGACAGAAATTGTTCCCACAATTGCCAAAGCCCCGAATCTTGTAGCTAAGCCAATAATTAGCAGCCAACTACCTCCAATTTCAGAGAATGCCGCAATGTATGATAAAAATATTGGGAATGGAAGATGTAAAGGTCTTACGAAAGCATCAGCGAAATTTTCTATATTTGCTAATTTTTCATAACCGTGATGAATAAGAACAGTTCCAGTTATAACTCTAAGAATTAATAAAGCAGTATCTTTGCTAAACGACTTGGTAAGAATTGTTGAAAGCACTATAAAAAAATTGTCCTTAAGTAAAAATAACTAGTCACAGTTTCCATCGTGGATTAAACCGCAAAAGTCGCATCTAATTAAGTATTTATACTTAGTACTTAAAAGAATTCTTTTTCTGATTAGGAATTCAACTAAGTTAAAAATTATTTTTTGAATAATTTTCAAATATTCTCTGATTGATTTTCGGAATATTTTCTTTAAATTTGAAAAATCCTTTTTTGGCGAATTTCCAAGCAAATAGATCTTCATCTCTAACAAGGTTAAAAATTTTTTTATGGTGTAAATTTTTAAACTCAGTTATGAAATCATAATTTTCTCCCACTCCAGGATAAATAATGTCTATTTCGTTGATATTTTTAAAAGTATTTTCCAGTGAGTAAGGATCAATCTGTTCAACATTATCAAAATCCTCTACAAATTCAGAGACTAAATCTTGTTTAAATTTCAATACAGATTCAGACAATTTAATTTGTCTTTGTTCATTTTTTAAAAGGATAATAAATACTTTTTTATAGCTTGGAAGTAAATTTTTAAGGGTTGCAAGGTTTAGATCATTTTCAAACATAATCAGATTATCTGATTTAGGATCCATATCATTTTTATAAATCTCATCTTCAAATGGTATTTGATTAGATTCTTCAAGAAAAATTTGTTGATTACTTATTTTTTCTACATTAAATCTATTATTTGAAAACTTTCTGAGGTTTGATGATGAAAAAAGATATTGTTTTCCCTTCGTTTGCAATCCTCCGACCCATCTCCAGCTAAGGAGATTAGATGAAGCATCTCCATCAAAAAGATATTTAAAGAAAAACTTTGCTCCCAATTGCCATGGGAGGCCTAAATTAAATATCCAAGTACTCGCAAACCACATTCTTGTATGGTTATGCAAATAGTTGTACTGCTTTAATTCATGTACCCAAGAATTAAAAAAATCTAATTCTGTATTGCCATTAATTGCACTTTCATATAACTCATAATCAAAATCGAGATTGTTTTCTGAAATAAAATTTCTCCAAACTTTAGGTCTATTTTCCATCCACCCTTTCCAGTAAACTCTCCAAAATATTTCTTCAACAAATTTAGTTGAATTTTTGATTTTGTACTTACTTTTAATATCATGGATCAGATCATATTCCGATAATATTCTATGAGTAATGAAAGGCGATAATTTTGAAACTGAACTTTCGTTATTTGGCCCAAAATCAAAATTTCTTAATTTTGCATAATCATTGATTTTGTATTTCGCAAAATTTTCCCAGGTATTTTGAGCTTTTATTAAAAATGACATTTTCTCATAACTTTAAAAAATATTTTTTTGTATTGATAGAAATTTTAAAAATTTGCCTTTAAATTAATCCTTAAATTTTTCTATTTCACTTTTAAGTAAATATGTTTGATTGAAGTATTTAATTTAAACGTCTTATCAGTACATTTTATACTCTTAAATCGCTCTCTGCGTAGGAGGATATTTAGTGGTCAATTACTTTTTAGATCTAATTTTAATTTTCAAATCTTTATTTAAATGATTTTTTTCTAAAAGATTTTTAAATATTTATCAAAATTATTATGAATAATTTATTAGTGAGAGATGTTAAGTATCTAGATGAACAATACAGAATAGGTGAAGGCATAATTTCGGATGATGCATTTAAGCAACTTGAAAAGCTCTTTATTCCTGTTGATCGAGAGACTAACTTTTTTAATCAAAAAAATAATAAACTATTGCCAAAATTAGCCAAAGAAAACTATAAAGAATTTTTGGAAAGTTTATTAACAAAAACAAGATTAAGCATTCAACCAAAAATTGATGGCTGTGCTATTGCAATTAGATATCTAGATGGCAAGTTTAATAAAGCTATTACAAAAAAAGGATTTGATGTCTCAAGCAAAATTAAACAAATTAAAAATGTCCCCGATTGTATTCCTATCAAACGAGATTTTCAAATTAGAGGTGAACTATACGCTACAAACCAAGTTGCCGGCATTTCCCAAAGAATTACAAGAAAATACCTCAATGATAAGAAAGGGATTGGAGAAAGTCTCCGCTTTTGCTGTTTCCAAATACTTAATGGAAGACTTAATCAATACGAAACCCTTAACTATCTTAAAAAATGTGGCTTCAGCACCCCTGACAGTTACTTCACAAATCATACAAGCGAAATCCAAATATATATAAAAAATTGGTTAGAGAAAAAAATATTTGCGAAATATCCAACTAATGGGATAGTTGTAAAAATAAATAGTAGGAAATTACAGTTACTTAGAGAGAAAAGTTTATCTCAAAATAACGAATGGCAATATGCAATTGAAAAATAATATTAAATAGTACCTTCAATAAGAGCTCACGATACTGACTTCTAGTATTTACAGTGGAAAAGTAATTAAATTTTGGTTAAATTCCAAAGCAATTTGCAGGATTACTAAATGACTGCCACTATTTCAAGACCTAAAATCTCTAACTGGGAAACATCTAATATTCCAAACCTTACAGGCAAAACAGCGCTAATTACTGGTGCGAATAGTGGTCTTGGATACTACACTGCAAAGGCCTTAGCAGAAAAAAATGCTCATGTTGTTATAGCTTGTAGATCACTTGAAAAAGCTCATCAAACTATCAAAAAACTTAAAGGTCTTAATCCTGAAGGATTATTTACACCTTTAGAATTAGATTTGTCAGATTTAAAAAATATTGTTGAAGTTCAGTCCAAAATTTTTGATAATTTTGAAAATTTGGATTTACTAATAAATAATGCAGGCATTATGCATCCGCCTAAAACTCTTAGTGCCCAAGGATATGAAATACAATTTGCAGTTAATCATCTAGCTCATATGCTTTTAACTCTAAAGCTACTTCCAATTATTGAAAAAAAAGAAGAATCTAGAATAGTGACGGTGACTTCCGGAGCACAATTTTTTGGCAAAGTTGGTTGGAAAAATCTGAAAACCGAGAACTATTACAACAAATGGGAATCTTACTCTAATAGCAAATTGGCAAATGTAATGTTTGCTTTGGAACTAAATGAGAACTTAAAGCACAAAAATATACTTTCTTTAGCTGCTCACCCAGGAATTGCAAAAACAAATCTCTTTACTGCTCAAAAACCTAACCCTGGCCCATTAGAAACATTCTCATTGGAATTATTTAGTCCTATTTTTCAAACTGCTGAGATGGGTGCTTTACCTCAGCTTTTTGCAGCTACTTCACCAGACGCAAGAGGTGGTGATCATTATGGTCCTAGATTTAATTTCAGAGGTCATCCAAAACTATCCCCTACTTCTCCTTTCGCCATGAATAAAAAAGAAAGAAAAAATTTATGGGAAAAAAGCCTCGAAATAATTAATAACTTCTTATAAATTTTTCATTTTTACTAATTTTAGAAAATACTTCAAGATATGTAATTCACTTTCTGAGAGTTTCATAAATTCTGTTAAGGCATCATAATTTTTTTCATCAATTTTTTTTGACAATTTAATAAAACTATCATGGTTTTCATTAACAAAACGCTCAGCAATCTGAGACGGAGTTAAACCCTTTTCAATTAATTCACCTGGAGCATTTTTCTCCCACTTTTCATAAAACCAAGAGAACCAATATTTTGCAGTATTATCTTCCATTAATTAACTTTTCTTGGGCGAATACTATAAATACTGAAGAAAAATCTCATGATTGAATTACCCTTTAAACACAATTAATATAAATTCAATTATAAATTTAATGATAGATAATCATTCAAATAAAAGAAATATTAATCTTGTAATTGGATTAGGTAAATCTGGATTTTGGGCTGCCAAGTATTTGAGAAGCATCAATAAGAGAGTAATTGTTTGGGAAAGTAAAGATGGGATAGAATTCTTAGAGAGAAAAACAGCATTAGAAGAGCTTAATATCATAGTTTCTCTAAATAAAGAATTTGTATTTGAAGAAATTCAACCTTTTTTGAAAGAGATCGAATCAGTTGTTGTAAGTCCATCAATACCTTATGACCATATAACTATTAATGAATTAAAAAAAAAGGGAATTAAAGTAATTGGAGAAATTAATGTTGCATGGGAAATTTTAAAAGACACAAATTGGATAGGTATTACTGGCACTAATGGCAAGACTACTGTTACTCATCTACTAAGCCATATACTCTGTGATACTGGCTTATATGCTCCTTTTGCTGGAAATATTGGTACACCTTTATGTAAGTATGCTCACTCCAAAAAACATGAAAAAATTGATTGGGTTGTAGCTGAATTAAGTAGTTATCAAATAGAAATATCTCCAGAAGTAAAACCTAATATTGGAATATGGACAACCTTCACAGAAGATCATCTTGAGAGACATAAAACACTTGAAAACTATTTCAATATAAAAAAAAGCTTGTTAGAAAAATCTGATTTTAGAATTTATAATTATGACGATAAAAACCTAAGAAATCACTACAGTTCACTATCAAGAGGGGTTTGGATAACAACTAGTTTCGATAAATCAAATTTTATTCATTGCGATTATTGGATAGATGATCAAGCATACATTGTTGAGAGAGGGAAGAAATTATTCAAACTTGAACATTTTTCTTTAAAAGGAATGCATAATCTTCAAAATCTTTTATTGGTAATTGCAGCAGCAAGAAAAGTTGGATTATCTGACAAGAAGATTAAAGATTCTTTATCTAATTACAAACAATTACCCCATAGGATGGAAACAATTTATAAAAATAATGATCTGGAAATCATTAATGATAGTAAAGCTACAAATTTTGACTCATCTATTGCGGGAATAAGTTCAATTGAAGGTCAAATAATTATCATTGCTGGGGGTAGATTAAAAGGCAATGAATATAGTGAGTGGATAAAAGTTTTAAAGAAAAAAGTTAAATGTGTTTTCCTTTTTGGAGAAAGCTCAAAAGTCCTAAAAATGGCGCTTATTAATGAAGGATTTAAAAAAAATATTTTTGAATTTTCAGAACTAAAAGAGCTTTTAAATTTTGTTTTTCATTATTTACAAAATAATAGGGTTGGGACACTATTATTCTCACCTTCATGCTCTAGTTTTGATCAATTTAAAAATTATGAAGAGCGTGGAGATTATTTCAAGAAACTAATAAGTGAAAAATTAAAGGTTAATAAATCCATTTTTTGTTCAAGTATCAATTCGTAATTTTCAGGTCGGTCATCACAACCGTTTACCCCCTAGCAAATATTCACTTAATTAGTTAGATTTTGACTATAAATTAACTACTAGCAATGAGTGAATCTAACAATTTACCTCAAGCAATAAGTCATAAAAAATTAAGTTACTTGATGCTTAAGGCACAAAAGGATGCTCATTTTTCTGATGAATTAGCAGAAACAAAAAGTCCCGAAAAAAGGGAATTTGAAGAGTTAATAAACAATTGGGAAGCTTCAACTAAGAAGGTAGTTAATGAGTTATCAAAAAGAAAAGAGAATTTACTAAAAGATAAATCACCAAATTCTTTAATTGCACTTGGTGCTATGGAAGTTCACCTTAATATGGCTTTGCAAGCCTTAAATGCATTTAATAAAGGAGTTGATGGGGAAAAGTAACTAATTAATTATAAGGAAGGCATCGAGAATAAGAGAAAATCTAAGTCTTTTTCAGTATCTATAGAGACATCATCATAATAATTAACTTCAAAACCCAAGCCATCTCCAGATTCGAGAAATATATTTGAATTAGAGCCTTTACTTTTTAATAAAAGATTACCTTCTATTATTTGTATCCAATTATATTTATCGATTTTTAATGGCAATTTTTTTTCTTTAATTGGCTTATATTTACAACGCCATAAAGAGATACTTTGATTTAGATAAAGCTTATTATTTTTACCGTCTTTGTAATTAAAAATAAGATTGTCCCACAATTTTTCATTTAATGAAATTTGATCATATCGAGGTTTGATATTTTCTTTTTGAGGGTATATCCAAATCTGGAACAACTTACATTTCTCATTTTCTTCATTCTTCTCGCTATGAGAGATTCCAGTACCTGCAGACATAACTTGTACTTCATCTTTGTGAATTTTCCCAAGATTGTTTAAGGAATCTCTATGAGTTATTACTCCTTTTGTTACCACAGTAATTATTTCCATATTTGAATGAGAATGTGTATTAAATCCTGCATTAGGAGAAATAATATCTTCGTTTATAACTCTAATTTTCCCAAAATTATCCCATTTTGGATCTCTATGCTCTGCGAAAGAAAATGAATGCATTGAATGCAGCCAATCTCTTCTTGATAAAAATCTATCATCGGATTTTCTTATCTTAATAATATTAAAAACCATCAAAATTAAATAGAATAAAAAAATTCTAAATAATTAGAAAAATATTTGTAAAATTTTTTTGATAAATTATTCCTAAAAAAAGCAAATATCAAATTTAAAAATTTATTTTACTCTGAGCCTTATTAGCCTTTATCAATATTTTTTGTGCTTCATCTCTTGTAAGGCATTTTTCTGCTTTTACATTTAAGTTTTTAAGTTTTTGCAGTTGCTTTGTGTTACTCATAATTTAACCCGTTCTTAAAGTTACTTTAACATAAGCTTAAATTAATTGCCTCTGAAACCTTTGCATCAAATCATTTTTAAATCTTTGAGAATGGAATTATCAGAACAGTATAGAGGATGTATTGGATTATCTTTGATTGTTTTCTTAATTAAAAGCGGTCCAAGAGGATTATCAAAATTATTTTTTCTGATTGAGTTATATTGCATTATTTTTTTTAATATTCTTTTATTTCTATTTAGAAATTTCCCTTTGTTACCCCAACCTAACCATAAATCACAATTTTTATTTTCAGACCAGTGTTTTAAGTTTTTATAAATATGATTATTGTTTAAATACCCAACAGGGTTTTTGTGATTAAAGAGTCTTCCTGGATTACTTGAAATAAGCGCAAATAAATTGATTAATTTAACTTTGCCATAATTATTATTTTTCGAGATTTTAATTATCTTTTTTGTTGTATTATCCAAGAAAACTGCATCTGATAATGAAGGATTTAGACCAATAAAAATAATCTCTTTTTTAGATTTAGAAATCTTATAACTTAAACTCCATCTATATATTTTGTTAGCACTTATTAAACAATTTCTTTCTAAAAATAAATTTTTCAACCTAAACCTACACCTCTAGCCATAAGAGTTGCGAATAAAGGTATTGTTGCAAAGCCAACTAATTCGGTGGTAATGATTAGTCTGAACCTCTTGACTAGATTTTCAGATATTTCAGGTAATTTATTCTTACTTAGTGGAATTGCCCAGAGGATATATGTTGTTGTTGGGTATAAAGAAAGTAAGCCAACCAAAATGTAGAGCGAAACCTTAATCCAAAACACAGGATTACCTGTATAGAAATCACCTCCTTGACCAAAATACTTAACACGCAAAATCCCAGTAACTAAAATCGCAACTCCTGCTAAACCATAAACCACATCTGCAATTATCATTGAGATCGTCTCATTTCTATTAAGACCTACTTTGAGAGTCAATCTTTCAAACAAAAGAGAACCGAAACACAATATTATTCCTAAATAATGAACATATGCTACTAATGCACTTTTAGCAATTTCACCTGTCAATAAAGTTCCTAATAACATTTTCTAGTCAAAATTTATACAATACTAACCACCAAATAAAGAATTTGTTTAGAAAATAAATTAAACAATAAAAAGTCAGGTATTGAATCTAGGACTCTAAAAACCTTTTCTGACCATCTTCAAAGAAATCCTTTTTATTCCATACTTCGATTACATCTGGGAAATGTTTTTCCATACAATTATCACAAACCCCATGACTGAATCTAATATCACTAATTTTCGAAAGATATTTTTCTAAATGCATCCAATCGCCCTCCTTATTTTTCACTTCTCTGCAATATGAACATACAGATAAAATCCCTTCCTGTTTATGCAAATTAGATAAAGCATCTAGCAAATTTAATGACTTTTTTCTAAGCTCCAAAAATGAAACTATTTGCTTGGATAATAATTCCATAATATTAAATTGTTGTGTAGTTAGATTTCCTGGCTTTCTGTCTATTACACACAGAGTTCCAAGCTTATTACCATCACTATTTCTAAGAGGAAAACCTGCATAAAAACGAATCTTTGGATCTCCAGTTACCAATGGATTATTTATAAATCTTTCATCTTGGAAAGCATCATGAATAATTAATGGACTATTTTCTTTTATTGCATGTGTACAAAAAGACCAATCTCTTTTAGTTTCTGATATTTGAAGTCCTATTTTGGATTTAAACCATTGTTTATCTTTGTCTACTAAAGTCATTAAAGAGATAGGCACATTACAGGTTGTAGCAGCAATTTTTGTAATATCGTCATAACATGATTCTGGCTTGGTTCCCAAAATCCTATATTCTGCTAAAGCTTTTAATCTTCTTTCCTCTTCCTCTTTTTTTGATACAAGATTCTGCATTAATCTTCACCAATAATTTAGAACTTTAAAATTAAAGTTTCTCCAAAAAACTTTTTCCGTCTAATACTTAATAAAAAAAAGATAAACTTATTGAATTGTTACTTACTGATTTATTACTTATTAATTTATTATTGATTGATTTAACTTTGAGACTGCCATCCCAGCGATCCATCCACTTGTCCAACAATGTTGAAAATTAAATCCACCAGTGATGCCATCAACATCCAAAACTTCTCCAGAAAAAAATAACCCTGGACAAATTAAGCTCTCCATACTTCTAAAATTAACCTCATTAATTTTTACGCCTCCGGAAGTAACAAATTCCTCTCCAAATGGACCTTTGCTCGAAATTATATATTTATCCCTCATTAGAGTATTTATCATTTTCTCTCTTTCATCCGCCAGTAAATCAGCCCACTTTTTCTCTTTATCAATACCTATTTTCTTTAATAAAAAAATCCATAATCTTTTTGTTAATAGTGGAACAGGTCTACTATTAATAAGATTCACCTTGCCTTTATTTAATCTTAAATAATTAACTTTTTCTTTTAACTCCTCATAACTTAAAGAAGACCATTTAATGATTAGATTAAATTTATATTTTTGGCTATAAAGTTCCCTTGCTGCAATTGATGAAAGTTTTAATATTGCTGGCCCACTAAACCCCCAATGCGTTATTAGTAAATCGCCTCTATTTTGAAAATTCTTATTGTTTAATTTAATTTCTATATCTATGCCCTTTATCGATACCCCACTACATTCATCCAAATTTGGTTCTTTTGTAGAAAAAGTAAAAAGCGATGGTACGGGTTTAACAATGGTGTGTCCAAGATTTTGAGCTAATTTATATCCGCTTGGATTACCTCCAGTTGAAAGAATAATATTTTTTGCAGTTACATTTGATTTTTTAAGACTAAAAATATTGAATATATTATCTGGAGTTTTTGAAATTTCTTTTACAAAAAATTTTGTTAATATCTCTACGTCTTTTGATAAAGCACTTTTTCTCAAACAATCAATAACATCTAAAGAAGAATTAGATACTGGGAAAACTCTTAGATCTTCCTCAATTTTTAATTTTAACCCTTTTTTCTCAAACCAATCATATACATCTCCAGCAGCAAAACGATTAAATGATTCCAAGAGCTGAATTCCACCTCTGGGGTAATTCTCAACTAGTTCATTAGGTATCCATGTCGCATTAGTGACGTTACATCTTCCCCCTCCACTAATCCTTACTTTCTCCATAAGTTTTGAAGTACCTTCAAGAATTATTATTCTTTTTACTCCATTTTCAGCAGCAGTTATTGCTGTCATAAAACCGGCTGCACCGCCTCCTACAACTGCTAAATCATAAGGTTCCAAAAACTTATTATTTAATATGCTTCAATTTGATAATAGCAAGGATTAAAAAAGAAAAATTACTCCATAAAACCATAAAAAAAATTAATAAAAAACTTTAAAACTACATAATAAATAGTTCCAATTTACTAATTTTTAAATTTCCAAAAAAATAAACGCAGTCGTTATTTTTATGCTTTAACTTAATTAAATGAGTCTAATATTTTCTTACGTTAAATATTCTGAGGCCAGTTTTCCTATGACTGGTCAATATACTGCTCTTCTTTTAATTACTTCTGTTATTTGGGTTCTACTTTGGTTTGGATATAGACAAAATAAGATAAATGATGAGATCAAGAAAAAAGAAAAAGAAGAAAGAATTAATGAGAAAGTTAAAAGAAGAAAGAAGTTAGAGAGTTTGTACCCTACTAATAAAAAAACTGTTTAGAATAAATCTATAAAATATGAAAAAAAATAATTTCAAATCACTAATTCAGTACTTACCGGGGATTTTGATTCTTATTTATGTATTCTTTTTAGCATTTACTCAATTTATAAAATAAAATTTTAAAGATTATTCGTTTTGATTGGAATCCTTTCTGCTTTTGGAGCTGCTACATCTTGGACTTATGCTTGCTTTATTTGGCGCGCGCAAACTCAAAAATATAAATCAATAGATATTAATTTAATAAAAAATATAATAGCTTTTTTAATTTTTATACCTGCTTTTATAAATCTAAGTTCTACAACTGCATTAAAAAACATATTTATACTACTAATTAGTGGAATAATAGGTATTGGTTTAGGGGATACTTTCTATTTAAAGTCATTACAAACAATTGGCACAAGAAAAACTTTATCTATAGAAACTCTTTCTCCTTTAATGGCAGCTTTGTCAGGGGAATTTTTTATTAATGAAAATTTAACAACTAAATCCTGGGTTGGAATAATCATAGTAACGATTTCGCTATTCATAATTCTCAGAAAAGGTAACGATTTTAAAGAGGAAAACTCAACTTTCTCAGAAAAAAATAACTTTAAGATTTTTGCTTTTCCTTTTTTATCAGTTTTCTGTGCTGTTCTTGGAGGTCTTTTATCAAGGATGGTTTTCCTTCAAAGCAATTTATCTCCTTTCTTTACAACTGAAATAAGATTATTAGGTGCAATAATTTTTTTAATTAGTCTAAAAGGATTTAAGATTAATTTTTTCTTAAAAAACATAGACAAAAAACAACAAACAAGATTTTTTATTTCAATACTTCTTGGAACAAATATAGGAATATTTCTGCAACAAGTTGTGTTTAAAACCCTTCCCATAGGAGTAGGATGGGCATTATTAAGCACATCTCCAGTAATTTCTCTATTTTTTGCTAAGAATGAGGAAAAAGAAATTACCAAACAAATAATATTTTTTACTTTTTTTTTATTTTTTGGTTTGACATTAATAATTCTTTAATCTCTGAGTTAATGTAAAAAATACTCATGTTTATAAAAATCAAATTCAATAAAATTACCCTATAAACACTCAAAACAATGAAAACGTTAAAGAAAAAAAGACTCGGCACATTTGAAGTTTATATTATTTTTTTAAGCTGCATTTATGCAGGCTTTATAGGTTATAAATCTCTATTAAATGCTTTACTTGCTTGGAATTAATTAATTCTTTCTAATGATTTAATCAACTTACCTCCATCTTGGTCATCATCATCATTTGAAGCGAAAAATAAAAAAAATATTCCTAGAGAAGCTATAGATAGCGAAATTGACAATACAGAAAGCTCATCCATAAAGTAGAAATTTTTTTTATGATAAACGAAAAAAAATAAAAGACAGTAAAGAAATACACATTCTCGAAAATAAATATTTCTTTTATTTGTAAAATGAAAAAAAACATCCGAACTGTTTCGTGAAAGTTCTAATATCTTCCCCCTGTAGTGCAAGCGTAATAATTCAGTATGGAATAAAAAGTTGGCCTATTTGGGAATGTGAGCCAAGCAAATTTCAATGGAATTACGATGATAAGGAAATTTGCTTAATTATTGAA
>CACGGL010000019.1:0-17745 GCA_902572595.1 uncultured Prochlorococcus sp. | reverse complement strand
GAAAGCTAATGCGTTGTAAGGTCTAATTCCAACAAGGCCAGCAATTTCAAACTGACGAAGCATAAAACCAATTAGGCCAAATACTCCATGTAATGCGACGAAGTTCCAAAGACCACCAAGTTGTAGCCATCTTACGAAACTACCTTGGGCTTCAGGACCCCATAAAAATAGAAGACTGTGTCCCATGGCATCACCAGGGGTGCTTACAGCTGCTGTTAAAAAGTTACAACCTTCAAGGTATGAGCTTGCAACTCCGTGTGTGTACCAAGAGGTAACAAATGTTGTTCCGACGAACCAACCACCAATAGCAAGATATGCACAAGGAAGTAGAAGTAGTCCGGACCAACCAATAAATACAAAGCGGTCGCGCTTCAACCAATCATCAAGGACATCAAACCATCCTCTTTGTGGGGCGCTACCAACTGCGATCGTCATGAGAAATCGTTTTTAGCTTCGGGATACGCAGTGACTGTAACAAAGATTGAGA
Source organism: uncultured Prochlorococcus sp. (assembly GCA_902572595.1). GTDB lineage: Bacteria > Cyanobacteriota > Cyanobacteriia > PCC-6307 > Cyanobiaceae > Prochlorococcus_A. Next base: position 17,258 of record CACGGL010000019.1, on the reverse strand, counting down.
GTAATGTGGGGAAATATTTGTATATCTGAAATGCCTTGTAAAGCTTTCCTGACTTTTTTATTAAAAATTAGGTAAGAATACTCCCTTAGTTTGTTAAATTATCTGGATTAGGCTCTAAAAAAAGATAAAAATGAATTCAGAACTCACGTCTTTCGATAAAATCGAACAAAAAATTGGTGGATCAAGAAAAATTTCGAATTATATTATTGGAGGAATGCTAACAATAGGAGGTATTGGTTTTCTTTTGGCCTCTATATCTAGCTACACGGGAAGGGATTTACTCCCTTTAGGAAACCCTTCTAGTTTATTGTTTATCCCTCAGGGAATAATAATGGGAGCATATGGAGTAATAGCTAGTTTATTAAATTTTTATTTATGGTTTTTGGTATATATTAACTTTGGTTCAGGAAGTAATTATTTTGATAAATCATCAAAATCTGTGGAAATAAAAAGAAAAGGATTATTCAAAGATATTGAAGTTAAATTGAATTTTGATGAAATTAAATCTGTTAAGTTGGATATTAGTGAAGGATTTAATCCTAGAAGAAGAATCGCCTTGGTATTAAAAGGTAGAAAAAAACCTCTCCCTTTAAGCGGAGCAGGTGAACTTAAACCACTGCTTCAAGTTGAAGAAGAAGGAGCTCGACTGGCTAAATTTTTGGGTGTTAATTTGGAGGGCTTAAAATAAAAAAAAAATATTTTTTAAGAACATTATCCTTTATACAGGTTTTGTTTTTTGTGCAAGCTTGTAGTTATAAAAATAAGGTTGATTCAAATTATTACTGCCAAAAACTTAAATTTAGTTGTACTCAGAATAATAAAGTAATTCAATTTAAAACTTCAAAAGGTGATTTTGAGGTTAAATTATTTGGTAAAGATAACCCAGTAACAGTGTCAAACTTTCTGGAAAATATAGACAATAATATTTACGTAAATCAAAAATTTTATAAAATAATAAATTATCCCCAAATAAGGTTTATACATGGTGGTCTTAATCCAGAAAATAAACTCCATATTGAACGAAACCAAAACCTGTATAAGGCAAATCCATCAATACCTTTAGAAATAAAATTCAAAGAAGAAATTAAACCAAGATATAATTATCAAATTAAAAATCCTAATGAGACTGAAAATTTAGTTAATATTTTTGAGAATGGTTCAATCGCTATGGTTAAGATTGGTAAGAATAAGTCTTCATCTACCGAATTTTTTTTTGTAACTAGTAGGATCCCAGAACTCGATGGAAGATATTCTATTTTTGGAAAGATTATTAAAGGATTAGATGTACTCGAAAAAATAAATAAAGAAGACTATATCAAGGCAGTCCAGATATCTAATTAAATTTCTAGAGAATATTTGTTTATTTTCAACATTTCTGTATTAACTCCTGAAGAGCGTTTAAGAGCTACCTTACCAGTCCTCGCTATTTCAAGTATGCCGTATGGTTCTAGTAATTTCTCTAGAGCAACTAACTTCCCAGGATCTCCAACTACCTCGAGAGTTAAGGCCATATCTGATACATCAACAACTTTTGCACGGAAAATCTGCACTATATCAAGGATATTACTCCTGGTATCTTCTTTAGATGAAACTTTCAATAACATCAATTCCCTCTCAACAGCTGCGAGATTAGTAAAATCTACAACTCCCAGAACATTAAATAACTTATTAAGCTGCTTCGTCATTTGTTGAAGAGTTTCATCATCACCTTCTACTACCATTGTCAACCTTGAAATCCCTTTAGATTCTGCAGGTCCTACTGCAAGGCTATCTATGTTGAATCCCCTTCGAGCAAATAGGCCTGAGATTCTACTCAAGGCTCCAGATTCGTCTTCTACAAGAACTGATAATGTATGTTTCATATTTTAAAAGATTTTTAAATCTCTAATCCATTCATAAGAGATTCTATTGAATACTGATGGATCTTCATCATGTATACAATGCCCTGAATTGGATACTATTTTTAATTTTACCCATCTATGGAAATTTGCAATCTTTTTACCAACAAACAAAGGTATGAAATTATCTTTTTCTCCCCAAATTAATAAAAAAGGAACTTTTTTTGAGGCGCTAAGTTTTCTCAAAAGGTAAGAAGCTTGAAATTGTTCATCTCTTGAAGACATCCCAATACACATCGCTCTTAATGATCTAGCTGAAGTTCTCCTTAAAACTGGTTTTGTCACCAAATCTATTAGTTCGCCATCAATATTGTCTTTTTTGAAATAGGCAGAATTTAATCCCAGTTTTATAACCCCTAATTTTGTTATTAAAAATAAAATAATCTCTAATGGAAAAAATATAAAAAATATTGTTATGAATACATCTTGAAATTTCTTAAATGGTGATTTTTTTGTTTTTGACTTTTTATTATCTTGGATTTGATCTGGCAGAGGCGATGCAATAACTGTTGCAATCTGATCATCAAATGAAACAGCACATGTTAAAGCCACCAATGATCCCAGGGAATTACCAATAAGAATTACTTTTCCAGAGTTTTTTGGTCTTATTACCTCTGAAATAAAGTCTTTCACTTGATTACACCAAATCTTATTATTTAATTTTCCAATTTGTTTTATTCCAGGTTGATCTGAATCTCCAAACCCTATTAAATCTAAAGAATATGAGGCACAATTCCTTTTCGCGAAATATTCAATATTGTTCCTCCAATGTTTTCTACTAGCGCCAAATCCGTGAAGAAAGATAATTGGAATTTTATTATCTTCGCCTGAAACACTCCAACAAATTTTAAAACCATTCCAATTCCAGAAATTAGGAAGATTAATATTTTCTTCTTCAAAATTATTATTCATATATTCAAAAATTTTCAAGATATTTGCATTATCTACTTTTTTAACAAATAAATGTATATTGAATGTAAATTATAGTAATCATTGAATCTTACTATGGCAAAAGAAATTTTTAGTATCGCGGCAGTTTTTTGGATACTGATACCAATAGGATTGGTTGGTGGAGCATTATTATTAAAATTTCAGGGAGATTGATTCTCACGAACACATCACAAATTGAGTTATTGTCTACAGGTTAAGTAAATCTTAAAACATGAAGATTCTTTTAGTAGGAGCAACAGGGACACTTGGGAGGCAAATAGCTAAGCAAGCTATAGAAGACGGACATGAAGTTAGATGCTTTGTAAGAAACCCAAGAAAAGCTTCCTTTCTTCAAGAGTGGGGTTGTGAATTGACAAAAGGAAACTTATTGAATTCTTCTGATATTGAATATGCATTACAAGATATTGAAGTTGTTATAGATGCGGCTACCAGTAAACCAGATGATCCTCAAAGTATTTATGAAATAGATTGGGATGGAAAAGTTAATTTGTTCAATGCTTGTGAATCTTTAAATGTAAAAAGAGTTATATTCCTTTCAATTCTTTTAACAGAGAAATTTAGAAATGTTCCATTAATGGACATTAAATATTGTACTGAAAAACTTCTTGAGAAATCAGATCTAGAATATACCATTTTCAAATGTGCAGCTTTTATGCAAGGTGTCATAGGTCAATTCGCTATCCCAATTTTAGATAGTCAAGCAGTATGGATGAGTGGAACTCCAACTAAAATTGCATACATGAATACTCAAGACATGGCAAAAGTTATTGTCGCAGCAGTTAATAATCCAAAAACTCATAGAACATCATTGCCATTGGTTGGTCCTAAAGCATGGGATTCAAACGAAGTAATATCCTTATGTGAAAAATTTAGCGAAAAGAAAGCTAAAATTTTTAGAGTTTCACCTTTTCTGATTACTGTCACTCAGAAAGTAGTTTCCTTTTTCCAAGATTCTTTAAATGTTGCTGAAAGATTGGCTTTTGCCGAAGTAACTAGTAGTGGTGAATCATTAGATGCTGATATGAGCAAAACTTACGAGATACTGGAACTTAAAAAAGAAGATATGACCTCACTAGAGAGTTATATAAAGGAGTACTACCAACAAATACTTAAAAGATTAAAGGAAATGGAAGCAGATCTTAATATTGAAGAAAAAAAGAGATTACCTTTTTAATATTGCAACTTTAGACTTGTATAGTATATTTGTACTATAGTAATTAGTATTAATTATGTCTGTTTCTAAATCTAAAAATCTTGAACGAAAACTAGATATTTTTGCAAAAGAAGCAAAAAATGAATTGAATAATGTTTGCGGATCTTCATTATGGGAAAGCCTTGGGTTTGTTTTTTTTGATCAATTAGAAGATTCTGAAAAAATTGCAAAAGCAAATTTTTATTATGGTCAACTTCAAATAATTAATGAAATTAAATTTTCTATTTGAATTGAATTTCATATTTTTACGTATGTAATTTTTCTTAAATCAATTTTGGCCAATCTTTTTCTGATAATATGAATCTAGTAAAAGATTAATTAATGATTGAAACTTCAGGTGTAATAGAAAAAGAGCAGGGGAATGGATTTTATTTGGTTACATTAGAACAACCCGAAGGACATCAATGTTTATGTAGAGCTGCAGGCAAATTGACTAAATTTAGAATCAAATTGTTAGCTGGAGATAAAGTCTTAGTTGAGATAAGTCCTTATGATCTCTCTAGAGGGAGGATAACTTATAGAGAAAGAAATGCAGGTGGAGCTAAACCTACTACTAATAAAAATAACCCTAAGAGAAATAATAAATAAAAAGATACACTAGATAATATTTTTTATAGCTTCTTTAAACTCACTTCTCTGCTTAACACCTTGCCATTGTTTTTTTAATAATTTTTCTTTAAAAAGTTGAACTGTTGGTGTGCCGTTAATGCCAGCTTGTTTTGCAATATCTTGATCTTTATCAATATCTATTTCAACGCCAAGAACTGCACCATCAAGTTCTTTAATTACTCTTTTTAACTGAGGTTTCAAAACATGACATGGGCCGCAACTTGGAGAACTAAAAATTACTAAGATAGGTTTTTTACTCTCGTGATAAAGTTTCCTTAATGCATAACTGCCTTTTTGCCATTCAGAATTTGAATCGAAAGTATTTTCATTAACTTCTTCTTCATTAAAATCTGATGAATTAAGTTTTTTTTCTGGTTCGGGTGTTTCTCTGACTATAGTTTTTGCTAAGTTTTTCTCGGCTAGCCACCTTTCGGTAGCTAATGCTGCCATGCAACCAGTTCCTGCAGCGGTAACTCCTTGTCTCCATTCAGAATCAACAACATCACCTGCTGCGAATATGCCTTCAATAGATGTTTCTGGTCTTCCTGATTTGCAAGCAATATATCCTTTATTATCCAAATCAATTTTGTTGCCTAAGAACTTCGTATTTGGTGTGTGCCCTATTGCGTAAAAAAGACCTTTTATATTGATTTCTCCTTTTCCTTCTTGAGAGTGAATAGTTTCTATTCTCTCAAGCCATTCAGAACCATCTGCTTTGTCAACTTTTGTGTTCCAATGAATTTTTATCTTTGGATTAGCTTTTACTCTATCTACCATTGCTGCGCTAGCCCTTAATTTTTCTGATCTAACAATTAAATGTACTTTGCTTCCATACTTTGTGAGATATGCTGCTTCTTCACATGCAGAATCGCCCCCTCCAATAACAGCTAATTCTTCATCTCTAAATTGTGGGGTCGCTCCATCACATATTGCGCAAGCACTTATTCCTTTACTCCAGAATTTATTTTCATTTATAACACCCAATCTATTTGCGCTTGCTCCAGTTGCAATAATAATTGAGTTAGATTTTATAGTTCCTTCTAAAGTTTTTAATTCAAAGGGATGTGAATCGGTATTAATTGAGACTACATCACTTTCGTAAAAATTAGTGCCCCATTTTTCTGCTTGAGCCTTCATTAGATCCATCAATTCAGGACCTAGTACTCCATCTGGGAAACCTGGATAATTTTCAACAAATGTTGTAGTCATTAATTGCCCACCAGGAATACCACCAGAATTAAATCCTGTTACAAGCAATGGTTGAAGATTTGCTCTTGCTGCATAAATTGCAGCCGTATAACCAGCAGGACCAGAACCAATAATTACAACATTTTCTACGTTAGAATTTTTTTCTTTATTTTCCATTTATTTGCGGACTTCAATATTAATAATAATAAACAAACCCAAATTATGTAGGGCGGATTTCACTCGTTCGATTTATTGTTTAATCTTTGACTTTTTGATCTAATAATTTTTTTAATTCCTTCGGGAAATTTAAAACAGAATCTTTTAAATTTTCGTTCTTTTCTCCAATATGTAATATCCACTCTCTAAATTCTTCTGAAATTGCATAACTGTCTTCATATCTTTCTAGGGTATCCATTACAGAAATTCTGTTAGTAGCCCAACAAGTAGCTATGTCGATCCTTTTTCTAATGAAATTGTCCATTGAAAGTTATAAGTTGTATATAGATAAACACATCAGAGAACTGATATATTGTCTAATAAGTTACAACTTTGTACTTCCAAACAATAATTTAATCTTTAGTTTATATTTGAGCCAATTTTTGAAGAAAATATAAAGAAAATATAAAGAAATAGGATTAAACGGCCTCGCTATGATTTGCAAGTAGCCTTTCAACTTCCTCAAAACCCTCTTTAGCTGAATTTCTTGCAAGTTCCTCGCTAACTTTTTCTTCTAATATTAATTTTGCAGATATTTTCTTTAAAAGAGTTTCTTTCTTTTCTCTTAGTGAAATAACAATTTCTTCTTCAATGATGGATTTTATTGCTTTTGAAATTATTTTTTTGTCATTTGCCTCCTCAAATGTTCCCTGGACTAATTCCTGAATAAATAATCGATGCACCTCACTACTTCTGAGAAAACTTTCTGTGGCATTAATAATTCCTTCAACAAGAGCTTCATCAGGTTCAGAATCATTTTCTGCAAGCTTAAATTCCCAATCTAAATGTCTTCTTTGCCAACCTGCCGAGTGGAGACTAGGCATGACTGTCTGTGAATATGTATCAACTGACATTTCATAAATTCTCTCTGCTAATTTCTCGCACCAGTCTTTACCATGCTTTTCTAGATTTTTCTGCATAGCTTGCCTTGGAACAGCATGACCACCATGATGACTGTGACATACTCCATCTGGACATTCGATTGCTTTTATACTCATTGGATTATTTAGTACTTATATACTTTAGATAGCTATTTTTTTTAGAAAAGAAAATATATTTTTAACAAAAATCCAAGACTTTTGACTTTCTTCAATTTATATTTAGTATGTTAAAAAAATAAATAAATTGACAAAGATACTTATTCCTTCCGAAACAAGCTCTGGTGAAAGGAGAGTTTCAGCTACACCAGAAGCGGTAAAGAAATTAAAAAGCCTTGGATGTGTTGTTTATATTGAAAGTTCAGCAGGAAAATTATCAGGATTTAGTGACTTATCATATGAAGAATCGGGCGGAACAATAATAAACAGCTCAGATCAAAAAATTTGGGGTGAAGCGGACTTAATATTTTGTGTTCAAACTCCATCAGAGGATAATTTAATTAAGTTAAAAAAAGGCGCTGTTCTTCTTGGTCTTCTTAACCCATATGGCAATAAGGAGCTTCTTAGGATTATAAATAGTACTAAGATTTCAGCTTTATCACTAGAGTTGCTTCCGAGGATTAGTAGAGCTCAATCTTCTGATGTTCTTTCTTCTCAGGCCAATATTGCTGGATATAAAGCAGTTCTTTTGGCTGCAAGTGAGTTAGATAGATATTTCCCAATGCTTATGACTGCAGCAGGGACAGTCCAACCTGCCAAAGTAGTTGTTCTTGGTGGAGGCGTAGCAGGATTACAGGCAGTTGCGACAGCAAAAAGACTTGGAGCAATAGTATTCGTATCTGATATTAGACCTGCTGTTAAAGAACAAGTAGAGTCCCTCGGAGCTAGATTTATAGAACTTCCTGAAGTTGAGGAAAAGCCTGGAGAGGCAGGAGGTTATGCAAAAGCTGTAACACCCGAATTCCTCTCAAAACAGAAGGCAACTTTAACTAAATATTTATCTGAAGCTGATGTTGCTATATGTACTGCGCAAGTTCTAGGTAGAAAGGCCCCTGTTTTAATTGACGCTCCCATGATTGAAAAAATGAGGCCTGGAGCAGTAGTTATTGATTTAGCAGTTTCTCAGGGAGGCAACTGCGAAGGAACAAAATCAAATGAAACTATTATCAAAGATGGGGTAAAACTTATAGGAGCGGGCGAATTACCCTCTTCAGTTCCTTATGATGCAAGTTCACTTTATGCTAAGAACTTAACATCTTTGATTACACCATTTATAAAAGATGGTGTAATTAAATTAGATAAAGAGGATGAACTCATTTCTGGATGTTTATTAAGCGATGAAGGAGTTGTTCTTCAAAATAAAGTTTTTGAAAATTGAGGTTTTAAAATTATGTCTTTTATAAGTCTTCTTTGGGTTCTTTTACTTGGTAGTTTATTAGGTCTCGAGTTAATTGGAAAAGTTCCTCCTACTCTTCACACACCTCTAATGAGTGGAGCAAATGCAATTTCAGGAATAACAATGCTTGCAGCTTTGACTTTAATTGTAAAAGCAGAAGGTAACGTACCACTTTTAATCATTGGTTCAGTTTCTCTTGGATTTGCTCTTTTCAACGTTGTAGGAGGTTTCTTTGTAACTGATCGAATGCTCGCGATGTTTAGTCGTAAACCATCAAATAAGAAGTAATTTTTAACATGAATCTACCTGTAATCATTAAATTCGTTATTGACCTTCTAGCAGTACTTTTACTGGCGTTGGGAATAAAAGGATTGTCAAAAGTAAAATCAGCAAGAGATGCCAATAGATTAGCTGCATTTGCAATGTCGCTATCAGTAGTAGGATTACTTTCTTATTATTTAGGCACTTCTGGAATTGCTATTCAGTCTTGGATTTGGATAATAATTGGATCAATCTTAGGTAGTTTATTCGGAGCAATTCTTGCAAAAAAAGTACCTATGACCTCCATGCCTGAAACAGTGGCATTGTTCAATGGTTGTGGAGGAATGTCATCACTTTTAGTGGCCTTAGGAGTAGCTATTTTCCCTATATCTGGTGGCCAAGAAAATTTTGATTTCTTTAAGTCACTGATTAACGAAGTTTCAATATCTGTTTCTATATTTGTTGGTGCCATAACTTTCACAGGTTCAATTGTGGCGATGGCAAAGTTACAGGGTTGGTTGTCAACTCCAGGATGGACTCAGAGCAAAGTTAGACATTTTGTAAATATTGTTTTTGCAGTTGCTTCCTTGATAGCCTTTTTTGATTTGATAAACGGCAATACAAATTCTATTTGGCTTTTAGTTACAGTTTCTTCTTTATTAGGTATTGGAGTTACTTTGCCAATTGGTGGAGCTGATATGCCAGTAGTTATTTCTTTATTAAATAGCTATTCAGGGATTGCAGCAGCAGCGGCAGGTTTCGTTGTAGATAGTCAGCTTTTGATAGTAGCAGGCGCAATGGTTGGAGCAGCAGGCCTAATACTTACTCAAGTAATGTGCAAGGGTATGAATAGATCATTGGTCTCAGTTCTTTTTGGAGGGTCTTTGTCTGCACAAAGTACAGCCTCTTCTGGTTCAGGAGAATATACAAATATAACTTCTTGCAGTGTTGAAGAATGTGCATTGACTTTAGAGGCAGCCAACAAGGTAATTATTGTCCCTGGTTATGGTCTAGCGGTAGCTCAAGCTCAACATACTTTAAGGGAAGTGACAAAAAAACTAGAGCAAAACGGTATTGAAGTTGTATACGCAATTCATCCTGTTGCAGGGAGGATGCCTGGGCACATGAATGTACTTTTAGCAGAAGCAGATGTTCCTTACGAACAACTTAAAGAGATGGACGTTGTAAATCCTGATTTTCCAGCAACGGATGTTGTTTTAGTTTTAGGAGCAAATGATGTGGTTAATCCTCAAGCTAAAAATGATAGCTCTTCTCCTTTATACGGTATGCCAGTTCTTGATGTGCAGGAAGCAAGAACGGTATTTGTAATTAAACGTGGTATGAGTGCAGGTTACTCAGGAATTAAAAATGATTTATTTGATTTGCCAAACACCTCAATGGTCTTTGGTGATGCAAAAAAGGTACTTAATGATTTGATTGGAGAATTAAAGGATCTTGGGGTCGGAGAGAAATAATAGTATATCTTTTAGTATTTCAGATTACGTAAAAAATAAGCCATTTCGAGAAGTTTTACCTTGGATAGGTGGAGACTTACAAACTTTGAGAGATACTTTTGTTATTGATTTTGGTAAATCAAAAAAAAATAAAAAAATATTCTTTCCGATTAATAAAATTCTTTCTAAGAAATTTGAATTTGATTATCTTCTAGGGTTTTTAGAATTACCTGAAAACTTAGATTCACTTAGGGGTTTTGTAATCGTTACACATGGTTTAGGGGGCTCAACTAAACGGTTTGGTTTAAGAAGAATCTCTAGGAAATTAGCAAATAATGGTTTTGGAATTCTTAAATTAAATCTAAGAGGATCTGGATCTGCGAGATATTTAGCTAAAGGAAATTATTGTGCTAGATGCTCCAGTGATGTTATTTCAGCAATTAATTATTTTAAAAAATTCATTAATTTAGAGTTTAAAGATCTCATTAAGATGAATAATCTTCCAATTTACGGAGTTGGATTATCTTTAGGCGGAACAATTCTTTTAAATGCCTGCTTAGATTACGATGAAAATAAAGGAGAAAAACTTTTAGATGGCCTAGCCTGTGTGAGTAGCCCTTTAGATTTATCATCATGCAGTCTCTGTATTGAAAAATCTAGAAATTATATCTACCAAAAATGGTTACTTCATCGCTTAAAAAATCAGTTATGGGATGGATTTAATGATGAAGGTAAAATTCTTAATAATGAGAAATTAAGAAAAAAAATTAGAGCTTTAAAAAGTATTAGGGAATTTGATCAGAAATTTACAGCTCCAAGTTGGGGATTTGATTCTTTAGAAGATTATTATGTTAGAGCTTCTCCAATATTTAGAATCCAAAACTCAATAAAAAAATTACCTCAAATGCTTTTTATTCATGCCAAGGATGATCCTTGGGTTCCATATAATGCAACTTTTAATTTAAAAGGAAAATTTATTGATAAATTTACTATTTTTATAACTGAAAAAGGAGGTCATAATGGGTTTCATTCGATTAATGGCTGTTGGTCAGACGAAGTCGTAAAGAACTGGTTTATGAGTATCTAGTACTATTTAAAAATGGTGTTTTTTTGAAAATCCATTTTTCTATTGGCTTACCGTTAATAATATGTGAGGTAAAGATTTCAGAAATTTTTTCTGGAGAAACTTTCTCATACCAAATACCATCAGGCCAAATAAGAAGAATTGGACCGTTCTTACACACCCTTAAACAGTCAGCTTTTGATCTTAATATATGAACGTTTTTTGTAGAGGGATCATTCTCAAATTTTTTTAAAATCTTTTTCAGACATTCCCATGTTTTTTGACCTTCATTGCCTTTAAAGCATTTTTGTTTTGTGGGAGTTGCGCATAGTAGAAGATGCTTTTTAATATTCACTTTTATCCAATACTTACGTATTTTTTCCCTTTTTTAATTTCTTGCTCAACAAAAAGTCTGGCCCAATTGTCTACTTCAAGAATATCCTCCAATTCGGGACTCAAATTCAAATTCTCCATATGTGATTCACAAGCCTTACTTATAAATGTTGGAATTTCTTGAAAAGAAATTTTTTCTTTGAGGAATTGTTCAACAGCCATTTCATTAGCAGCATTTAAGACTGCAGGCATAGTCCCAGAAGATTTCCCTGCAGCATAGGCAAGTCCCATGCATGGATATTTAAATTCGTCTGGCTCTTTAAAAGTTAATTTTCCAATTTCACTTAGGTTTAATCTTCTCCAATTTGTTTTAAATCTTTCAGGCCAACTCATCGCAAATAAAATGGGTAGTTTCATATCTGGCCAACCTAGTTGAGCTAATACTGAAGAATCTTCCATCTCAATCATTGAATGAATAATACTTTGAGGGTGGATAACTATTTCGATATTTTCGTAAGAGGTCCCAAATAAATAATGAGCTTCTATAACTTCTAATCCTTTATTCATAAGAGTTGCAGAATCTACAGTTATTTTTTTCCCCATATCCCAATTAGGATGTGAAGTCGCATCTTCCACTGTGACATGCTTTAAATCCTCAACAGCCCAATCTCTGAAAGCACCACCAGAAGCTGTTAAATGTATAGCTTTTAAACCCTTAGGCATCTCTCCTGTTGAAAAATCTGCATTTTCATAATTAGGTAATCCTTGTAAACATTGAAAGATAGCAGAGTGTTCTGAATCAGCAGGTAAAAGCCTACTATTATTTTTCTTTAATGCAGGTATAACAATTGGTCCTGCCGCAATTAAAGTTTCTTTGTTAGCAAGTGCAATATTTTTCCCCGCATTAATTGCTGAAATTGTTGGAATTAAGCCTGCACAGCCTACTATCCCTGTTACCACAGTATCTGCCTTATCCCATGCTGCAACTGCGTTAATCCCCTCCTTTCCACTCAAGACCAAGGGAGCATTATCCAAATCTAAGTTATTAATATTATCTTTTAAATCTTCTATAAGACTTTCATCCTCAATTGCAACTACCTCTGGTTTATGTGTTTTAACTTGTTCAGTTAATAAATTAATATTTCTTCCTGCAGAAAGAGCTACGGCTTTAAACTTATCAGGCTGCTCACTAGCTATTTCGAGAGTTTGAGTCCCTATTGAACCAGTAGAACCTAGCACAGTAATGTATTTCAATTTTCTCTGATATTTCTAATATCTTCCCATTTAAAGGTGTATTTAAAAAACAAAAATTTCAAATTGGTTTTTTTCTTAAAATTTAGATCCTTATCCATGTTGTTATTTCCTTTGATTGATCAATAAGTTCTATACCTTTTTCTTTTAACAAATTCCTAATTTCATCGGACTTCGTATAATTTTTTTCCTTTTTTGCTTTCAATCTTTCATTAATAAGCTTTGATATTTCTTCTTCTGTTATTTTACTTTCTTTTACTAAAACCTCTTTTTTAAGACCAAGTACCTCAGTCAACTTTTCAAGAGTTTTAAAATTCTCAATTAGAAAGAATTTTTCATTTAGGTCTATTTTAAAACCTTCGACCCTTTGGAATTGGTTTAAAAAGTTTTTTAATGGTTTTGCTAAATCGTAAATAATTGCAATAGCACCTGCTGTATTAAGGTCATTTCCCAGAGCATCAGAAAATTTAAGCTTTTTTTGAGATAATTGAAAGGTTATTTTCTCTTTATATTGTTCTTCGATATATTCATTTTTATCAATAGAACTAAAAGCACCTTTTGTAAGATCCATAAAAGAAAGGGCTACATTAATGTTTTTCCAAGCTTCTGAAGCACTTCTTAAAGCTTCTTCAGTAAAATCAAGTGGTTTTCTATAATTCACAGTCATAACAAAATATCGCAAAGTCATAGGACTTATACCTGACTTAATTAGCTCTCTGATAGTTTTAAAATTTTTAAGGGATTTACTCATCTTTTGTCCATTTACATTGACCATCCCATTGTGTAACCAATAATTCGCTAGCTTTTTGCCATTGGCTGCTTCTGATTGGGCGATTTCATTCTCATGATGTGGAAAAATTAAATCAGAACCACCTAAATGGATATCAATAGTATCTCCTAATTCATCTTTAACCATCGCCGAACATTCAATATGCCATCCTGGCCTACCTTTACCCCATGGCGAATCAAAAAATGGTTCATCATCTTTGGCTTTTTTCCATAGTGCAAAATCTTGCGGATTAAGTTTTTTACTATTTTCATCACTAGCCATTCTTCCTTGCTGATTAATACTTTGTTCTTGTATATTTTGATTACTTAGCTTTCCATAATTTTTATTTTTAAAAACAGAATAATAAACATCTCCATCCCTAGAATATGCATAACCTTTGTCCTCAAGGATTGTTATAAAGGAGCAGATATTGCATATATGATTGGTTGCTCTTGGCATACTATCCGGACGCATTATTCCTAAAGAATCCATATCTTTATGAAATTCAATAATATTTTTTTCAGATACTTCCTTCATTGAACTGCTTTCTTCTTTAGCTCTTTTTAAGATCTTGTCATCAATATCTGTAAAATTTTGAACATACTTCACTTTGAAATCACTGTAAATTAAAAATCTTCTTAATACATCCCAAGCTATATAACTTCTGGCATGACCAAGATGACATAAATCATAAACAGTTACTCCACAACAATAAATTTTTACTACATCATCAATAGGCTTAAAAACCTCAACTCTTTTGCTTAAAGTATTAAAAAGTTTGATCATCTTAAATTAAGTATTTCATGAGTTTTATTTTGTCTCCATCCAATTGTCTCCAATACCAATATCAACTAAAAGAGGCACATTTAATTTTACACAATCTTCCATAGTCTTCTTTACTAATTTCGTCGTAATTTCCAAAGAATTTGGTTCAACTTCAAACAATAATTCATCATGTACTTGTAAAAGCATTTTTGCGGGAACATTCATTTCTATGAATTTCTTATTTAGTTGAACCATTGCAATTTTAATAATGTCTGCACTTGAACCCTGAATTGGTGCATTAGCTGCGGCTCTTAATGACTGTGCTTCCATGCCAGCCCTTCTTGCAGATTGCAGGTCAATTTCGTAAGGATCTTTCCCTATTAATCTTCCAAGTCCATTTTTATCAAACTTAAATTCTCTTTTTCGACCAAAAATTGTTTTCACATAACCTTTTGATAGGGCAAGCCTTTCTTGGAGTTCAAGAAATTTGAAAATTTTTGAATATCTTTCTTTGTATTTTATTAGGAATTCTTTTGCCTCTGGAGTACTCACTCCTGTTGAACGTGCAAACTTTTTTATACCCATACCATAGATAACTCCAAAATTTATTGTTTTCCCAACTCTCCTTTCCTCGGATGATATTTCTTCTTTCTCAAAAATTAATCTTGCAGTGAAAGAATGAATGTCATCATTTTTATGAAACGCATTAATTAGTATTTCTTCATCTGCTAAATGAGCAAGTATTCTTAATTCGATTTGAGAATAATCAGCTGATAAAAGTTTCCAATTTTTTTCAGGCAAGAATGCTTTTCTTATTCTCCTACTAAATTCAGTCCTAACCGGGATATTTTGAAGATTAGGATTGCTACTACTTAGTCTCCCAGTCGCTGTAGCAGCTTGATTAAAGTTTGTATGAACTCTTCCTGTCTTTTCGTTTATAAGATTTGGTAAAGCATCAATATAGGTGCTAAGTAATTTGCTAAGAGTTCTGTGTTTTATTAAATGTTGGATTATTTCATGTTCGTCGACTAATCTTTCAAGAACCACTGCATCCGTACTCCATCCTGTTTTTGTTTTCCGTGATTTTTTCTTATTCAAATTTAATTTTTCAAACAAGATCTCACCAAGTTGTTTTGGTGAAGATAGATTAAAAGTCTCCTCTGCTAATTCATAAACTTTACTTTCAATATCTTCTAAAGTACTTTTTAGTTCTTTTGAGAGTTTATCTAAATAAGGGATGTCGATGGTTATTCCATTCATTTCCATTTGAGACAATACCGGCTCTAATGGCAGCTCGATTTCTTCGAACAATTTGATTAATTCATTTTTTTCTGTTGAAAATTTTTCTTTAAAAATTTTGACAATCTTAAACGTTAGAAATACATCATAACCACAGTAAATACTAGCTTCATCAATATCAACAAATGAAAAGTCTTTATTTTTCCCAACTGTTTCCTTAAATGAAGGAGGCTTAAATCCAAATAATCTAAAACTAATTTCACTTAACCCATGCTTCTCCTGATTATTAAGAAGATAGTCTGCTATCAAGGTGTCAAAGGTTACGCCTTTAAGATCAAGTCCATGATTAAAAAATATTTGCCTGTCAAATTTAGAATTTTGGAGTGCCTTTTCTTTTTTTGGATCTTCTATCCAAGTTCTTAGTTTTGAGAAAACATCTTCAATAGATAATTGATTGGGGGTATCTTTTTTTGTTTGATGACCAAGAGGTATATAAAATAAATCATCAGTTTCTTCTCCAAGACATAGTCCTATCCCAACAAGTTCTGCATCCATTGGATTTAAACTATTAGTCTCTGTATCAAGAGAAACTATTTCATTGGTCTTTTCTAATCTTTGAATTAATTTATCAAGTAATTCAAAATCATTTACAACAGTTGCTTTGATTTTAGGGATTTTATTTTCACTATTTTCTAATTCACTTTTACTAGAGACCTGCGGATCTTTCTCCTCCTCTTTAGCTACGTTATTTTTGTCAAAACCACCTTTACTAAAAGTTGAATTGAAAATATCAATTTGCCGAAGTAGTGTTGATAATTCAAGTTTTTGCAGTGACTTTGAGAGAAGTTCTTGATTTATATTTTTTAATTCATAACCATCACTTAATATCAAAGGCACTTCAGTATTTATTTTTGCTAAATCCCTTGAAAGAAAAGCATTATGCTTATCGTTTCTGAGCTTTTCTATCACCGAACCTTTGATGAATCCTTTATATTTTTTATCATTGTTCTGCTGAAGATTGTCCAAAGCCTGATAAATCCCATCAAGTGTATCGTTTTCTTTTAGTAGATTAATTGCAGTTTTTGGACCTACCCCTTTAATACCAGGAATATTATCAGAACTATCACCAGTTAGAGCTTTAAGATCAACGACCCTTTCCGGTGCAACACCTAATTTTTCTTTTACCCCATTTTCGTTCATAAGAGTTGGATTACCACTTTTTGCATACGGACCACCACCCATATAAAGTACATAAATATCTTTTTGATCATCTACTAATTGAAATAAGTCCCGATCTCCAGAAAGAATATTCACGCACCATCCTTTAGAAGAAGCATCATTTGCAATTGTGCCTAGGAGATCATCTGCTTCATAACCGGGAGATTTAAAAATTGGTAAATTAAGGCTTTCTTCTAAAATGATTTCTAGTTGTTCAATATCCTGAAAAAAAACATCTGGTGCTACATCTCTGTTGGCCTTATAATTTGGATCTAATTCATGTCTGAAAGTAGGTTTTTCGGTATCAAAAGTAATACAAACACCCTCAGGACTAATATTTTTGCAATTATCAAGGAGGCTTTTTAGAAATCCATAAGTCACACTTGTTGGGAAGCCTTCTTTGGTTGTTAAACCTCCATCAATCCCTTTGCTAAATGCATAGAAGCTTCTAAAAGCAAGTGAATGCCCATCGACTAAAAGTAAAATTGGTTTTTTAGAGTTTTCAGATTTTAAACTCATTTTCTCTTCTTAGCCCAAGGTGGAATATCAATAAAGA
>CACGGL010000018.1:0-17817 GCA_902572595.1 uncultured Prochlorococcus sp. | reverse complement strand
ATTAAATCAATATGGTCTGAATTCGATTGGTATATTGAAGGTGGCGATTATTACGTAGGGGTACAAACAAAAAGAGGTTGTCCTCATAATTGTTGTTTCTGTGTTTACACAGTTGTGGAAGGGAAGCAGGTTCGCGTTAATCCTGTTAAGGAAGTAATCAAAGAAATGAAGCAATTATATGATCTTGGAGTAAGGGGATTTTGGTTCACTGATGCACAGTTTATTCCAGCCAAAAAACATATTGAAGATGCGAAAATACTTTTGCAAGCAATTAAGGACCAAGGCTGGGACGATATTAATTGGGCTGCATACATCAGAGCAGATAATATTGATGCTGAGCTAGCTCAGCTTATGGTCGATACAGGTATGAGCTATTTTGAAATAGGTATTACCTCCGGATCTCAAGAACTTGTTAGAAAAATGAGATTAGCGTATGACCTTGAAACTGTATTAAATAATTGCAGAATGCTAGTCAAATCAGGTTTCAAGAATCATGTTTCAGTCAATTATTCATTTAATGTTTTTGATGAAACGCCCAGCACCATAAGACAAACAATTGCTTACCACAGAGAACTAGAAAATATTTTTGGTAAAGGCTTAGTTGATCCAGCTATATTCTTTATAGGTTTGCAACCTCACACTTTTCTTGAGAAGTACGCTTTGGAGCATAAGATTTTGAAGCCAAATTATAATCCAATGAGCATGATGCCCTGGACAGCGAGAAAACTTCTCTGGAATCCAGGGTTGCTAGGAGAAAAACTTGGTCAGGTTTGTTTAGAAGCTTTTGATAATCCAGAAGACGAATTTGGCAAAACTGTTATCGACATTCTTGAGAGAGAATATGGAAAGTCTTCCTTAAAAGAATCGCTAAAAGTCCGTCCTTTATCAGAAAGGAAATTAGCTCACTCTAAATAATAAATTCAATCGTTATTAATCCTCTTTCTCAATTGAACTAGAAATTCCTTTAGATTTTAAAGATTCTGAGTAGAATTCTGCTGGCTCTAAATCACAAACAATTACTAGACCCACGCCTGTATTATGTGCTTCAAGCATTATTGCGATAGCGTCTTGTTCACTTAATTGCGGAACAACTTCTCGAAGTGAAATAGTGACATACTCCATAGAATTAACTGGGTCATTATGAAGTAAAACCTTATATTTTGGAGATTTATGTTTTAATTCAGCAGGTTTCTTTTCAATCACAGCTGAATTATTATTTGCACTTTTTTCTAACTTTATAGATAGCATTAAATTTATTAGAGTTTAAATTATAATATTAATTATATATTAATTATTCTTTCCATTGCATCAAGGACGTTTGATCGTGAGTTAAATGCTGACAAGCGAAAATAACCCTCTCCTGCTAATCCAAATCCGCTCCCTGGTGTTCCCACTACACTAACTTTTTGGAGAAGGAAATCAAAAAAGTCCCAAGATGTCATTTGATCTGGAACTTTAATCCAGATATAAGGAGCATTGTCCCCACCATAAACTTTATATCCTGCATTCTGAAGTTTATTTTTCATGATTTTTGCATTTTCCATATAAAAATCAATTAAACCTTTCACCTGTTTTTTCCCTTCAGGAGAATAAACAGCCTCTGCACCTTTCTGAACCACATAACTTACTCCATTGAACTTTGTAGATTGTCGCCTATTCCAAAGAGGCCATAACTCAATTTCCTCATTTGTTGAACTCAAACCTTTGAGATCCTTAGGTATTACTGTAAAAGCACATCTAACTCCTGTGAATCCTGCATTCTTTGAAAAAGATCTAAATTCTATAGCACAATCCTTTGCCCCCTCAATCTCATATATTGAATGTGGAATATCATTATCTTGGATAAATGCTTCATAAGCTGCATCAAAAAGTATCAAAGATTTGTTTTGAAGAGCATAGTCAACCCACTTTTTTAAGTCTTCTTTATTAATCGTTGCTCCGGTCGGATTATTAGGAAAACAAAGATATAAAATATCAACTTTTTTTTGAGGTAGTTCTGGCAGAAAGTTATTCCCCTCGTTTATTGCAAGATATGTCAATCCTTGATAAGTACCATTTTCAAGAGCATCTCCGGTTCTGCCTGTCATAACATTACTATCTACATAAACAGGGTAAACAGGATCTGTTACAGCAATTGAATTATCTTTGCCAAGAATATCTAAGATATTGCTACTGTCACATTTAGAGCCATCTGAAACAAAGATTTCTTCGGGTGAAATTTGACAGCCTCTCGAAATAAAATCATGCTCAGATATTTTTTCTCTAAGCCAAGAATAACCTTGTTCTGGTCCATAACCCTTAAAACCATCTATTGTTCCCATTTCATCTAAAGCTTTGCCCATAGCCTCTATGCATGCTTTAGGTAATGGTTCTGTAACATCCCCTATGCCAAGCTTAATAATTTCAGCAACCTTATTTGATTGAGAATATATTTTTACCCTTTTAGCAATTTCAGGAAATAAATAACCTGCTTTGAGTTTTAAATAATTTTCGTTTACTTGAACCACTTTAGATAAAAAATTTCACCAATATTAGAATAATGTATCATCGTGCTTAAGTGGTGATTAGATGTTAATATTATTTTAGTTATGATTAATTTAATAGGTAATCATAGCTATGAATTCAATTCCAATTCGTTTGAAAATCGTTTAAAGCTTTATAAATAGCGCAATTCAATCACTTCTAACTTTATTAATTTTAAAAATAAAAAATAATAGCTATAAAATTGCTTTATTTAAAGATAAAAATCTAATTCTTTAGTTTAGATGTTTTTCAAAATCCAAATCATTCAGAATAAATTATATGTCTCAGCAAATTATCATCGCTGAGCAGGCTCGAATTGCAGCACTACTCACAGATGATCGAGTTGATGAATTAATCGTCGCACAAGGTCAATATCAAATTGGCGATATTTTTTTAGGAACAGTTGAAAATGTTCTCGCTGGTATTGATGCAGCTTTCATAAATATTGGTGAAAGTGATAAAAATGGATTCATCCATGTTTCAGATTTAGGTCCACTAAGACTCAAAAAAGGGACATTTGGAATAACTGAACTACTAGAACCAAAACAAAAAGTTCTAGTTCAGGTAATAAAGGAACCTACAGGATCAAAAGGGCCTAGACTTACAGGAAGTATTTCAATCCCGGGAAAATATTTGCTATTACAGCCATATGGCCAGGGAGTAAATATTTCAAGAAAAATAAATACAGAAACAGAACGAAGCCGCTTGAAAGCTCTTGGGGTTTTAATAAAACCTCCTAGTACAGGCTTGTTATTTAGAACAGAGGCTGAAAAGATAAAAGAAGAACTTCTAATTGAGGATTTAGAACATTTAATCCAACAATGGGAAAATATACTAAAAGTTTCTGAGGCTTCTAATCCACCAAATTTAATAAAAAGAGATGATGATTTTTCTCTTAAGATCTTAAGAGATCATATTAAAGAATCAACAAAAAACATAATTATAGATAGTAAATTTTCAGTTGCAAGGGCAAAAGATTTTTTAATAAATTCTGAATCTGATATAGATATTGAATTTCACGATAACAATTACAATCAACATATTTTCGAGAAATACGAAATCAAGAAAACAATCCAAAAAGCCCTCCAGCCGAGAGTAGATCTTCCTTCGGGGGGTTATATAATTATTGAACCTACTGAGGCTCTAACAGTAATTGATGTAAACTCTGGATCATTTACAAGATCCGCCAATTCAAGACAAACCGTTTTGTGGACGAACTGCGAAGCAGCAGTTGAAATCTCAAGACAAATGAAATTAAGAAATATTGGTGGAGTTATAGTAGTAGATTTTATTGATATGGAATCTAGAAGAGATCAATTTCAGTTACTTGAGCATTTTACTTTAGCAATAAAAGATGATTCTGCTAGGCCTCAGATAGCTCAACTTACTGAATTAGGCTTAGTGGAGTTAACCAGAAAAAGACAAGGTCAAAATATATATGAATTATTTGGTAAAAAGTGTTCTACATGCGATGGTACAGGACATGTAGAAAATATATTAAATCATGTAATTTCTAACTTAGAAATTAAAAATGTTGAAAATAAATCCTTTCAATCAAACAATCAAAAATCTTTAGATATAGATACTTCTCAATCAACTTATGAGCAGGAAAAAATAATTAACAAGGAATTACTCAACTCCAAAGACCCAAGTCAAGAGAATTTTTCTATTAAAAAAGAAAATGATAATGAAAATCTGAACCAATCAAATTCAAAGGAAAAAAATATAATTACAGTTGATCTTACTAATGAAGAAAAAATTGTATTCAGTCAATTAGGTATTAATCCACTTATAAAGTTAGGTAAAGAATATCTAACCAGCAATAATTTTGTGCATTTAAAAGACAGTAATAAGCAATCGGAAAAAACCTTAGAGAATAAAAAAACAAAAGCAAAACAAATTAAAAAAACCTCAAAGTCGGGTGAAGAAAAGATTAAAATTGAAGCAAATACAAATTCTAAAGATAAATCAACAAATAAAAATAATGAAAATAGTGAAGTTTTGTTTATAGATAAAAAAGATGAAGTTGAACTTATAGATGAGGTAAACAATGCAAGAAAAAAAAGAAGAAGATCTTCAGCAAGCATTGAATAAAGAATCCGAAGTTGGAATAGATGAAGTTGGAAGGGGAGCAATATTTGGTCCAGTTTTTTCAGCAGTTGTAGTATTAACTGAAAAAAATAAATTTCTATTAAAACAACTGGGAGTAAGAGATAGTAAAAAACTAACTCCCAAAAAAAGAAGATTGCTTTTACCAAAAATTTTATTCCTCTCTTCAGATTATGGAATTGGGCAATCTTCAGCTAAAGAAATAGATAATTTAGGCATCAGAGTTGCTACAGAACTTTCAATGATAAGAGCTTTAAACAAATTAAAAGAAAAGCCATCTGAATTAATAATTGATGGCCCCTTATTATTAAGGCCATGGAACGGAATTCAAAAAAACATAGTATCAGGAGACTCAAAGTTTATCTCGATAGCTTCAGCAAGCATAGTTGCAAAAGTTTCTCGCGACAATTTAATGGAGAGGTTAGAAAAAAAATACTCAGGATACTTTTTATGTAAAAATAAAGGTTATGGAACCAGAGAGCATCTTTCATTAATCAAAAAATATGGATTAACTAAACTTCATAGGAAAAGTTTTTTAAAAAAATCAAATATTATTTAATTCACACCAATCTAAAAAATCTTTTACAAGTTGCTGTTGAACCCTTGACTTTATACCCAACAAAATTCCATTTAATACCGAATGACCAGTAGATTCCAAAATTTTCTTTGGTATCAGCTTCAATAGCGGGGGTTGACTTACAGATACCCCAAGAAGTGCCTCACCTTCTAACCCAATATCAGTTGCTTCCAAATTCGCTTTCAAAATAAGATTAAAATCATCTATCATTCCCAAACCATCCAATGTACTTTCAAGGGCACTCATTTTTAAAATTCCATCTTTATTTTCTACTCCAATTGAGACAACAGGATTAATATCTAATTGAAAAACCTTAAAACTTGTTACTGTATACTTATATCTACCTACTCCTTCTGGCACTAATTTATTGGAGTCAAGCATTGCTCCAACAACTCTTTCTTCTTCCAAAAGATATTTAGAAAGATATTCTTTATTACGTTTTACAGAAAGCTTTAGTTTCTGTTTAGCATCAAAAGATAACAGCATTTTCTATATTCCTCCAATGCTTATTTGATCTCTTTTTTTTTTACGATTAATCATGCGCAAACAAGTTGCATATTTAGGTCCTAAAGGAACATATGCAGAAAAAGCAGCTCATATATTATCAAAGCTTGCCAATTTTCAGACACCTATATTTGTACCATGTAATGGGTTACATTCGGTTATTAAATCAATAGCGTACAACAATTGTGATGCTGCTGTAGTACCTATAGAAAATTCCGTAGAAGGGGGAGTTACGGCCACTCTAGATGCCCTTTGGAAATTTCCTGAAATTTTTATAA
Organism: uncultured Prochlorococcus sp.; assembly: GCA_902572595.1. GTDB lineage: Bacteria > Cyanobacteriota > Cyanobacteriia > PCC-6307 > Cyanobiaceae > Prochlorococcus_A. The sequence continues at coordinate 11,826 of CACGGL010000018.1, read as the reverse complement.
ATAAAGCAATTGTTTTACCTATAAAACATGCATTAATTAGTGATGGAGAACTTTTGAACATTTCAGAAGTATTATCTCATCCTCAAGCATTAGCTCAGTGTTCAGAATGGTTATCTGAAAATCTTCCAAATGCAATTACTCTTCCAACAAATTCAACATCAGAAGCTGTCAATATGGTTAAGGGGAGTAAATTCAGAGCTGCTATCGGTTCAAAATCATTAATTCAAATCGAAGGGCTTAAAGAATTAGCTTTTCCTATTAATGATGTTCCAGGTAATTGCACTAGATTTGTCTTATTGAGCCAAGAATCAAATTCAAGTTTAGCTAATATTGCCAGTTTTGCTTTCTCATTAATTTCCAATAAACCTGGTGCGTTACTTAAAGCTATAAATAATATTGCAGATTTTGGATTTAATATGAGTAAAATTGAATCTAGACCATCAAAAAGAGAATTAGGCGAATATATAATTTATATTGATTTAGAAATAGATAATCATAATAACATTAAAGATATTCTTGAATTGAAAAATAAAATAAAGCCACTTTGCAAGAATTTTGTAGATTTTGGAAATTATTTTTCTGAAAATGTTGAACTAGATTAATTTATCCTCTACATTTATAAACTCCAAACTCCATTAAACCTTTTCTAAATGCCCAATTCATCAGAAGTATTGTTGGAATTTCTCTAATAGATTTCACTATCGCAAATGGGCCGAGTGACAAAATGGTGAAGGGCCTTCGAAAACCTTCGATAATGGAGTCGTACCATGAAGGATTTGTATAGGAATTCCAATTTTCAGAAATAACTCTTCCTGAACTATTTTGGTTAGTTCTAAGAATGTTACCGAATTTATTAATGCTAATAAAATTAGGGTGTACCCATTGTTCAAGTAACTGTTTAAGAACTAAATTCTCAAAAAAAGATGGGGGGTATGCCTCGAGATCTCTCGAGTTCCAATCAGCCAATGCCAAATAACCTCCTGGTCTTAGAGTTCTTAGCATTTCATCTGCAAACCTAGTTTTATCATTCATGTGAGCACCAGCTTCAACACTCCAGACAGCATCAAATGATCCATCTTCAAATTTCAAATCCAATGCGTCCATAACTTGAAAGTTGCAATTTAGCTGATTAGAAGTAAGTTCTCTTGCTCTTTTAACTTGAGCCGGACTAATTGTAATGCCAGTAACATTGAACCCATAATATCCTGCAAGAATCCTAGAACTTCCCCCAATTCCACAACCTACATCGAGTACTCTAGAGCCTTTTGGCAATTTATCCAAACCACTCCATTTAACTAATTCATGAACAAACTGAACTTTAGCCTTTCTAAAATCAATATTTTTTTTTCCTGAGGGATAAAAACCCAGATGTATATGTTCTCCCCACAATCTCTCAAGTAATTTATCTTGGGTCCAAGCATCATATGCAGAAGCAACTGTACCGGAAGAAATATATTTTCTTGCATTAATTCTCCAGATTATAGTGAGGACTAGAAATACTAAAACTAGTAAAAAAAAGGGGAATAATAATTCAAACATTTAATTTTCTTTTATATCAGGAAAACTTTCTTTCAATGCTGTTCTTGCTGCAAGTTGTTTTCTTGTATGATCAAGCATTTCATATTCTCTTTGCAAACGGGTAAAAGTATTTTTTTCCTCAAGAAGTCTTTGCTGTTCTTCCGCTACAGGACCGCCCAAATGAGCTCCTATCCAAAATGATAAATCCATAGGATTATCAGGTAATTTATCAGGTAGATTTTTCTTACTATTAGTTAATTTACTTGTTAAATTAATCACATCACTAAGTGCTTCTTTTACTGAATCTTTTAAAGAATCTAATTTTTGAAAGTCATCAATATTATCATCACTAATCCAACTAACCATAGCGGAACTAAATGGGGTAGATCGCATAATTTCTAAGACTTGAAATCTTTGTTGTCCGAGAGTGATTATATTACTCCTACCATCCTCTGCAGTTTGATGCTTTATTATTTGTGCACAACATCCAATTTTAGCCATACTTTTAGTAGTTGGATCCCACTTAATAACTCCAAACATAGAATCACTTTCGAGAACAGTTTGGAGCATAATCCTATATCTCGATTCAAAAATATGTAAAGGCAATACTTCTTGAGGGAAAAGGACTACATCTGGCAAAGGAAATAAAGGTAATTCCCTTACTGAGAGTTCTCCCATTTAAATCTCATACAATTATATTTATATTAATAAATTAAAGCCAGTTTCGGGATTTGTTAAAGTTTAACTTCTATATCTACGCCACTAGGAAGATCTAGTTTCATTAAAGCATCAATAGTTTTCGCAGAAGGACTATAGATATCTATTATTCTTCGATGTGTTCTTGTTTCAAAATGTTCTCTAGAGTCTTTATCAACATGTGGTGATCTGAGGACGCAATAAATTTTCCTTTTTGTAGGTAAAGGTATTGGACCAATTGCTGATGCAGAGGTGGTATCAGCAGTTTGAATTATTTTGTCGCAAGATAAATCAAGCATTCTTCTATCAAATGCTTTCAATCTAATTCTTATTTTTTGTTGTGCAATTGATGCAGTCATAATTTTCAAATTACTTCTAGTAGAGGGTCATTGTAATCAATGACCCCTATCCATATCTCTATATTAGATGATTGAGGTGGATTTCTAAAATTCAAATATATTATTTGAGTATTTTAGAAACAACTCCAGCACCGATAGTACGTCCACCTTCACGGATTGCGAATCGCATACCTTGTTCAATAGCTACTGGACAAATTAATTCTCCAGTCATCTTAATTCTGTCTCCTGGCATAACCATTTCAACATTAGAGCCATCATCAGAGGTAAATGCAGTTATTTGACCTGTCACATCAGTTGTTCTGATGTAGAACTGAGGCCTATATCCTGCAAAGAAAGGAGTATGTCTTCCTCCCTCTTCTTTTTTGAGAACATAAACTTCTCCTTCAAACTGAGTATGAGGGGTAATAGATCCTTTCTTGACTAGTACCATTCCTCTCTCAATATCTTCTTTCTGGACACCACGTAAAAGTAAACCAACATTATCGCCAGCCATACCTTCATCAAGAAGTTTTCGGAACATTTCTACTCCAGTAACAGTTGTAACTCTTGTATCTCTTATTCCAACTATTTCTACTTCTTCTCCAACCTTAACTTTACCTCTCTCAATTCTTCCAGTAGCAACAGTTCCTCTACCAGTAATCGAAAAGACGTCTTCTACGGCCATCAAGAATGGTTTATCAACTTCTCTTTCAGGCTCAGGAATGCTAGCATCGACTGCTTTCATTAATTCTTCAATCTTTGATTCCCAAGTTGAATCGCCTTCTAGAGCTTTTAAGCCAGAAACTTGAACGATAGGAATATCATCTCCAGGGAAGTCATAACTATCTAATAGTTCTCTAATTTCCATTTCAACAAGTTCAATAATTTCTTCATCATCGACCATATCGCACTTATTGAGAGCGACTACAAGAGCAGGAACTCCAACCTGTTTAGCTAGAAGAATATGCTCTTTTGTTTGAGCCATTGGACCATCTGTAGCTGCGCAAACAAGAATAGCTCCGTCCATCTGAGCGGCCCCTGTGATCATGTTTTTCACATAATCAGCATGACCTGGGCAATCGACGTGGGCATAATGTCTGCCTTCAGTTTCATATTCAACGTGAGCTGTATTAATGGTAATGCCACGCTCTCTTTCTTCAGGAGCACCATCAATGTCTCCATAGTCTTGAGCTTGAGCTTGACCTTTTTTGGCTAATACATTTGTAATAGCAGCAGTTAGTGTTGTTTTTCCATGATCAACATGGCCAATAGTACCTATGTTGACATGTGGTTTGTTCCTTTCGAACTTCTCGCGAGCCATTTTGAATTAAAGAATCGAGGGTTTAAGAGTGTTTTAGTTTAGAGATCAGGAGTTGCCCTGATTCTTGGAAATGATAGCTTCAGCAACATTACGAGGAACTTCCTCATAATTTGCGAACTCCATTGAAAATATACCCCGACCTTGAGTCATTGATCGGAGTTGAGTGGCATAACCGAACATTTCGGCTAAGGGCACTTTGGCCTGTACCTTAGACAATCCATCATCAACAGATTGTCCTTCTACTTGACCTCTTCTAGAAGAGAGATCACCAATTACAGATCCAAGAAAGTCGTCAGGACTTTCGACCTCAACTTTCATCATAGGCTCTAAAAGAACAGGATTGCATTTTTTAACCCCATCTTTAAAAGCCATTGAACCTGCAATTTTGAAGGTCATTTCAGATGAGTCTACATCGTGGAATGAACCATCGACTAGTGTTACTTTTACATCAATGAGTGGATAACCGGCTAGAACTCCAGATTCACAGGTTTCTTTCATTCCATTAGATGCAGGACCAATGTACTCTTTTGGTACAGCTCCACCAACAATTTTGTTTACAAATTCAAAACCTTTACCAACTTCAGCAGGTTCCATTTCAATAATTACATGCCCATATTGACCTTTTCCACCAGTCTGTCTTGCATATTTACCCTCACCTTTAGAGCTAGACCTTATGGTCTCTCTATATGAAACCTGAGGGGCTCCTATATTTGCTTCAACTTTAAATTCCCTTAACATTCTGTCGACAAGGATTTCTAGGTGCAACTCACCCATACCTGCAATAACAGTTTGATTTGTCTCAGGATCTGTGCTTACCCTAAAGGTTGGATCCTCTTCAGACAAGGCAGTTAAGGCTTTTGATAATTTTTCCATATCGCCTTTAGTTTTTGGCTCAACAGCCACCGAGATAACTGGTTCAGGGATAAACAATGTCTCCAAAACTATTGGATCTTCTGTGTTACATAAAGTGTCACCAGTTGTTGTGTTCTTAAGACCTAACACAGCTCCTAAATCCCCTGCCCTCAATTCATCAACCTCTTCTCTTTCATCAGCTTTAAGAATCACTAATCTAGAAATTCTTTCTTTAGCATCCTTAGTAGAATTCATTACATAACTTCCCTTTGAAAGGACACCTGAATACATTCTTACGAAGGTTAATTTTCCATATGGATCAGACATAACTTTGAAAGCTAATGCACTGAAAGGAGCATTATCATCTGAAGGCCTAACATCTTCTTTACCACTTGGTAAAACACCTTGTATTGGTTTCACATCAACTGGAGCTGGCAAGTAATCAACAACAGCGTCTAATACAAGTTGGACACCTTTATTTTTAAAAGCTGACCCACACAGAACAGGAACTAATCCATGCTTTAAAACACCTTCCCTAATACCTTTTTTAAGTTGTTCTGTTGATAATTCTCCTGTATCGAGGAAAATCTCAATTAACTCTTCGTCATTTTCTGCAACACTCTCCATCAACTTATATCTCCACTCAGAAGCTTCCTCCTCCATTTCAGATGGAATTGGTGCTTCTTCTATATCAGTGCCTAAGTCATTTTTGTAGAGATATGCTTTGTTGGCGACTAAATCAATAATTCCTGTAAGATCACCTTCAGCTCCGATAGGTAGCTGAATTGGGAGTGCATTTGCTTTTAGTCGATCTTTAATTTGTTTATTAACTTTTAGAAAATCTGCACCAGTCCTGTCCATTTTATTAACAAAAACCATTCTTGGGACTGAGTATCTATCTGCTTGACGCCAAACTGTTTCAGATTGAGGCTGAACTCCACCAACTGCGCAAAATACAGCTATGACTCCATCCAAGACTCGCATTGATCTTTCCACTTCAATAGTAAAATCAACGTGTCCAGGAGTATCGATAATATTAATTCTGTGATCTTGCCAACTAGTAGATATTGCAGCAGCAGTAATAGTAATTCCTCTTTCTCTTTCTTGAGCCATCCAATCTGTTACGGCAGCACCATCATGAACCTCTCCTATCTTGTGAACTACACCTGAATAAAACAAAATTCTTTCAGTTGTTGTTGTCTTCCCTGCGTCTATATGAGCGGCTATACCTATGTTTCTTACTCGTTCCAGGGGAAAGTCGCGTGCCAATTTTAAAGCTCCAAATTAAAATAACTTTTGAAAATATAGTTCACCCTAAAAGCAAACTTTTATAATAATAAACTACTTAAGTACCTTTTTGATGAAATTAATATCTGTAATGTGCAAAAGCTTTATTAGCTTCAGCCATTTTGTGAGTGTCTTCTCTTTTTTTAACTGCACTACCAGTTTCATTTGCTGCATCCATCAACTCACCAGCAAGTTTTTGGGACATACTTTTACCATTTCTTGCGCGTGAAAATGTAACAAGCCATCTTAATGCCATAGCCGTACCCCTCTCTTGGCGCACTTCCATAGGTACTTGATATGTTGCACCACCAACTCTTCTAGCTCTTACCTCGACAAGAGGAGTAGCATTTTTTACAGCTGTTTCAAATAATTCGACCGCATTACCACCTGTTCTCTCACTTATCAAAGAAAAAGCATCAGACAGTATTCTTTGAGCTGTAGATTTTTTACCATGTTTCATTAAGCGAGAAATCATCATTGAAGCAAGACGACTATTAAATTGAGGATCTGGAAGAACTGGTCTTTTTACTGCTGCATTACGTCGTGACATTTTTTTAGAGAGTGATGTTTACAAATTAATCTTTTGGAGCTTTTGCTCCATACTTAGACCTGGATTGACGTCTATCTTTGACTCCAGCCGTATCTAAAGTTCCTCTTATTATATGATATCTAACTCCTGGTAAATCTTTAACTCTTCCACCCCTAAGTAGAACTACAGAATGTTCCTGCAAATTATGACCAATACCAGGGATGTAAGCCGTTACTTCGAATCCAGAAGTTAATCTGACCCTAGCGACTTTTCTCAAAGCTGAATTAGGCTTTTTTGGGGTTGATGTATAGACTCTTGTACATACCCCTCTTCTCTCAGGGCAAGCTTTTAATGCAGGAGATTTCGTTTTCTTTGTCAGACGTTTTCTTTCTGAACCTACTAATTGTGAGATGGTGGGCATCTAATATTCTTATATAAAAATAAACATTTAACTATCATAACCTTTTACGAGCACCAACTAAAAGTTTTTAATTATAATTTTTTAAAATTAGTCAAATTAAAATTCTTTGGTAAATATTCATTATCTTTAGATTTATTTTCATATTTATTTTTATAATAGAAATAAATAAATAACTAAACAGAATTAAATAATCTATGGGAGAGACTATCAAAAGAATCGTTGGCCCATATCAAGATAGCTATTCCCCAAATGGAATAATTGGGGAGAAAGATGCGTGTGGAGTTGGTTTCATAGCAAATGTTGAAGGTATAGAAAGCAACTGGGTCCTTAAACAATCACTAAAGGGCCTCAACTGCATGGAGCATAGAGGAGGTTGTGGAGGCGATAGTGACTCAGGTGATGGAGCAGGCATTTTATGTTCAATTCCATGGGGTTATTTAGATGAAGAATTGAATTTTATAAATGAACAAAAATTGGACAGAGGTTTAGGTATGGTTTTTATGCCTAATAAAAAAGAGAAAATTGAAGAATGCAAATCAATATGTGAGGTGGAAGCAGAAAAATTAAGCGTCAAAGAAACATCTTGGAGAAAAGTTCCTGTAAATAATGAAATCTTGGGTCCTTTAGCCAAAGCAAATGTCCCATATATTTGTCAGTGGATTTTATACATAGATACAAAAGATAATCAGAATATTGAAAGGCTTTTGTTCCAGTTAAGGAAAAGAATTGAAAAAAAAATAAGAGAAACTTTTAAAAACGATGTTGGGAATTGTGAATTTTATTTTGCTTCACTTAGTTCTCAAACAGTTGTATATAAAGGTATGGTTAGGTCTGAAATATTATCCGAATTCTATCAAGATCTAAAAAAAGAAAATTTTAAGGTCTCATTTTCCGTATATCATAGGAGATTTAGTACAAATACTCTTCCAAAATGGCCACTTGCCCAGCCCATGAGATTTTTAGGGCATAACGGGGAAATTAACACTCTTTTAGGAAATATTAATTGGGCTAAAGCTTCAGAAACACATATAGATGATTTTTGGGGAGAGCTGTCTAATGAAATAAAACCTATTGTAGATGTAAATAAAAGTGATTCATCAAATCTTGATGCAACCCTTGAAATTAATATTCGTTCAGGTCAACCAATAACTGATTCATTATTAAAACTTGTTCCTGAAGCATTTAGAGATCAACCAGACCTTGAACAGAGAGGCGATATTAATTCATTTTATGAGTATTCTGCGAGTATTCAAGAAGCTTGGGATGGTCCTGCTCTACTTGTATTTGCAGATGGAAATTTTGTAGGAGCAACGCTTGATAGAAATGGTCTAAGACCAGCAAGATATTCAATAACAAATGATGGTTTTGTAATAATGGGTTCCGAAACAGGAGTAGTAGATCTTGAAGAGGAAAAAGTAATAGAAAAAGGTCGATTAGGACCGGGACAAATGTTAGCGGTTGATTTTCATCAAAATAGAATTCTCAGAAATTGGGAGGTAAAATCTGAAGCCGCTCAAAGACATGATTATAAAAATCTCCTAAGTAATAGAACTATAAAAATTGAAAATAATGAATGGTTTCAAGACTGCAAACTAAAAGACCTTGAGTTGTTACAACAACAAACTGCATATGGTTTTTCAGCAGAAGATAATGATCTTATCTTGGATTCAATGGCTTCATTAGCTAAAGAGCCAACCTATTGCATGGGAGACGATATCCCATTAGCAGTGCTTTCTTCAAAGCCACATATTTTATATGACTATTTCAAGCAAAGATTTGCGCAAGTTACAAATCCTCCTATTGACCCACTGAGAGAAAAACTGGTAATGAGTTTAGAGATGCATCTTGGAGCAAGATGTACTCCATTTGAGATTAAAGATCCTAAACCTTTTGTTCATTTACAAAGCCCAATTCTCAATGAGGAAGAACTCATTTCCATTAAAAAATCAAAAATTAAATCTCAAACAATTTCAAGTTTGTTTGATATTGAGGAGGGTGTTCAAGGCTTAGAGAACCAATTAAAAGCAATTTGTAAACAGAGTGAGCTCTGTATAAAAGAAGGTTGTTCTTTAATTATTATTTCTGATAAGGGAATTAATCCTAAAAAGACTTTTATTCCTCCTTTACTTGCTGTTGGAGCAATCCATCATTATCTTCTAAAAAAAGAAATCAGGCTAAAAGCTTCTTTAATTATTGAAACAGGTCAATGTTGGAGCACACATCACTTGGCTTGTTTGATTGGTTATGGTGCAAGCGCAGTTTGCCCTTGGTTGACCTTCGAAGCAGGTAGGCACTGGTTAAAACATCCAAAAACTCAAAAACTCATTGATAGCAAAAAAATAAATCCATTATCAATTATTAATGTTCAAGAAAATATTAAAAAAGCTTTAGAAGACGGTCTTAGGAAAATTCTTTCAAAAATAGGCATCTCACTTTTATCTAGTTACCATGGCGCACAAATTTTTGAAGCTGTAGGCCTTGGATCTGACTTAATAAAAGTTGCTTTTGATGGTACAACAAGCCGCATCGCCGGCATAACATTAAAAGAATTAACTAATGAAATAATTTCAATACATACGAAAGCCTACCCAGAAATCGATTTAAAAAAATTAGAATTTTTGGGATTTGTACAATTTAGAAATAATGGAGAATATCATTCCAATAACCCTGAGATGTCCAAAGTTTTACATTCAGCTGTAAAACAAGGTCCAGGATACGATCATTTTGAAACTTACAAAAAACTCATTAGTAATAGACCGACAACATCTTTAAGAGATTTACTAACAATTAGTTCAAAAAGAAAAAGGATCCCATTAGAGGAAGTTGAAAGTGTTGAATCAATTTGCAAAAGGTTCTGCACCGGAGGAATGAGTTTGGGTGCATTATCAAGAGAAGCGCATGAAGTGTTAGCAGTTGCTATGAACAGAATTGGTGGCAAAAGTAATAGTGGAGAAGGGGGAGAAGATCCAGCTCGTTTTAATGTTTTAAGTGATATCGATGAAAATACTCAATCAGCGACATTACCATTTATTAAAGGTTTAGAAAATGGAGACACAGCATGTTCAGCTATTAAACAAATAGCATCAGGTAGATTTGGAGTTACACCTGAATATTTAAGAAGTGGTAAACAACTCGAAATTAAAATGGCTCAAGGTGCAAAACCTGGCGAAGGGGGACAATTGCCTGGTCCAAAAGTAGATTCTTACATCGCAAAACTAAGAAATAGTAAACCTGGAGTAGCTCTAATATCGCCTCCCCCGCATCATGATATTTATTCAATTGAAGATTTAGCTCAACTTATCCATGACTTACACCAAGTCCATCCAAAAGCGAAAGTAAGCGTTAAACTTGTTTCTGAAATTGGTATAGGCACTATTGCTGCTGGAGTAAGCAAAGCTAATGCAGATGTAATTCAAATTTCAGGCCATGACGGAGGTACAGGTGCTTCGCCCCTAAGTTCTATTAAACATGCAGGTTTACCATGGGAATTAGGTGTTGCTGAGGTTCATAAATCTCTCTTAGAGAATAACTTACGTGAAAGAGTAATTTTGAGAACTGATGGAGGTCTTAAAACAGGCTGGGATGTGGTTATTGCAGCTTTACTAGGTGCTGAAGAATATGGTTTCGGTTCTGTAGCGATGATTGCTGAAGGCTGCATAATGGCTCGGGTTTGTCATACAAACAAATGTCCTGTTGGAGTTGCCACTCAAAAAGAAGAGTTAAGAAAAAGATTTAAAGGTATTCCAGAAAATGTTGTCAATTTTTTCTTATATATTGCTGAAGAAGTAAGACAGATAATGAGTAGTATTGGAGTTTCTAATATGGAAGAACTGATTGGTAATCAAGAATTTCTTTCTAAAAGAAATATCAGTCTTCCAAAAACTTCTAATATCGATCTCTCTTCTTTAGTAAATAATGAAGACCTAACCACTGATAGATCATGGTTAAAACATTCAAAAAATGCTCATAGTAATGGTTCTGTATTAGAGGACGAGTTTTTGTCTGATACTGAATTTATAGATTCAATTAAAAATCACGAAAAATTTACTAAAGAAATTGAAATAAAAAATACAGATAGAAGTGTTTGTGCGAAAATATCAGGCGAAATCGCAGAACTTCATGGAAACACTGGCTTCAATGGCGAACTTAACTTAAATTTCACAGGATATGCGGGACAAAGCTTTGGTGCCTTTTTATTAAAGGGAATGAATGTTCAATTAATCGGAGAAGCTAATGATTATGTTTGCAAAGGAATGAATGGAGGAATACTCACAATAATTCCACCAAAAATAGATAAAATCTCCTCCGAACAAGTTATCCTAGGAAATACTTGCCTTTATGGAGCAACAGGTGGAAAATTATTTGCTTTAGGAAAATCGGGAGAAAGATTTGCAGTAAGAAATAGTGGTGCTACAGCAGTAACAGAAGGAGCAGGTGATCATTGTTGTGAATACATGACTGGTGGAAAAGTAGTTATTCTAGGTCCCACAGGAAGAAATATTGGTGCGGGCATGACTGGTGGAATAGCTTTCATAATCGATGAGAATAATAATTTAAATAATAAAGTTAATAAGGAAATAGTAAGTATTCATAAAATCACTTCATCAAGGCAAGAAGATATTTTATTGGAAATTATTAGAGAATATCGAGCAAAAACAAATAGCTTAAAGGCCGCCAAAATAATTAATAATTGGTCTCATTTCAAGAGTACTTTCAAATTAATTGTTCCCCCTAGTGAAGAAGAGATGCTTGGCATTAAGAAAATATAAATGCCTTTCTTTGTAAAAACTGAAATTATAAAAAAAGAATACTTAATTAATAATGATTTAAAACGAAAAGTAATTAATGAACATAATGATTGGAT
>CACGGL010000017.1:0-20235 GCA_902572595.1 uncultured Prochlorococcus sp. | reverse complement strand
AAAATGTTTATTATCTATCGAGTTATTTTTGGTGTTGTAATTCTTCTGAATTTATAATTGGTTGTGAAAAAATTTTCGCAATTATGTTAAGGTTTAAAAAAATTATTTCGAATGCATACTTTTATATCTTTTCAACTAGGTGAGGTGGAAGTTTCAAATCTTACTATATTAATTTTAGCTTTTTTTTCTTCTTTTACATTTATAGCTGTAGGTATAAGTTCATATAAACTATACAAATCCCTTATAAATGAAGACGATAATTAATCGGAACGGCGGGATTTGAACCCACGACCCCCACTACCCCAAAGTGGTGCGCTACCAAACTGCGCTACGCCCCGTTACTCTACTATAAATATAAGATTGACTTAAATATTATTCTTTATAGGATTGTTATCAGATCTCAATACACACTTATCAACTTCCCAATTAAAGTTTTCCCATATATAGTCTTTTAATTTATAGTTGCTTCCAGTAAAAACTCCTAACTTAACTTTTGTAGGAGAAGCAGAACAATACTGCCTGCTTCCAGCTGACGCAAGATACTGTTGATGGTATTGTTCTGCATAAAAATATTCATCAATCTTTTTTATTTCCGTTTCAATTAAACCAAGATTTTTTTTATTTAGTTCCTTTTGATATTGATCCTTACTGGCTAAAATTTTTTTTAAATTATATTCATTTTTGTAATATATTGCTGATCTATATTGAGTTCCAATATCATTACCTTGCCTGTTTTTTTGAGTAGGGTCATGACATTCCCAAAACATTTTTAATAAATCACTTAAATCTACTTCCCTTTTATCCCATATAACTCTTACAACTTCTGAATGACCAGTTAAGCCGGAACAAACTTCATAATAAGTTGGATTGCTCTTTTTACCACCAGCATAACCTACAGAAGTTGTGACAACTCCAGGAAGTTTCCAAAAACATTTTTCAGCTCCCCAAAAGCAACCACATCCAAAAATTATTTCATCTTCATGGATATTAGGATTTATTTTAATATCTGTTTTTAATATTCTGTGTAAAGAATAAGTATCATTAGTTGAATTTACCTCCTTATTATTCATAATATTTTTCAGAAATTTAAACATAATTAAGTCTATTATTATAATTAAAAAATTTACTTTTAGCTCTTAACAATTCTGGTAGCTAGTTCTCTTTCCCAAAGTTGTTTATATAACCCATTCTCTTTTACTAATTCTTTATGGGTACCTTCTTGTACTATTTCTCCTTTATCCATTACTAAAACCCTATCACAAGTAGCTGCAACAGAAAGTTGGTGACTAATCATTAAGATTGTTTTATTACTTCTATCACTCATTTCGTCTATTATTCTTGCCGCTGTTTTATTATCAACACTTGCTAAAGCATCATCAAGAATAACAATAGGAGACTTAACAAGTAATGCTCTTCCTAGTGCGGTTCTTTGCCTTTGTCCACCACTTAATGTAATACCTCTTTCGCCAACAATAGTTTTAAACTTCTGAGGAAAGCTATTGATATCTTCGATTAAACCAGCTTTTGTAGCGCTTTCTTTAACTAATGATTTAGAAGCTTTGGGTTCTCCAAAACTTAGGTTTTCTGAGATTGTAGAAGTAAATAAGAATGCTTCTTGTGGAACTATTGAAATATTTTTTCTAAGATCACTTAATTTTAAAGTTTTTACATCAATTTCATCTAAAAATAATTGATTGTCTGGAATCTCAATAGTTCTTCCAAGAGACCTTGCGAGTGTTGTTTTGCCACAACCTACTGGGCCAACTATTGCAATAAGTTCTCCAGGATAAATTTTAAAATTGAGACCATTTAATGAATTAAATTTTGATCCTGGATACTTTATCGTTAAATTTTTTGCTTCTAAGAAGCCTTTAACTTTTCTTTTTAAAAATTTAGTGTCTGATCTATCTACAATACTTGGATTGTTCTTAAAGATTTCTTCCACACGATCTAAACTTACTTGACCTAGTTGAAAAGTATTTAAGGTAAATCCCAATAGAGCTGTAGGGAAAACAAGTCTTTCAACGAAAAGAATTAAAGCTACTAAACCACCTATCGAAATAAATCCACTCTCTAGTTGTAAAGTTCCTAATGATAATAAAATCAATAATGAAATTGATGAAATACCTTGCAACAATGGGAATAGGGTACTAGCTGTTCTTGCAAGTTTTATCGCTGAATTTCGATAAGCGTTATTATAAATGTTAAATTCTTTTTTCTCAGCATTCTCTTGGGCATAAATTTTGATGGCACTTATTCCAGAAAGATCTTCTTGTATTAGATCACTAAGTTTTGATAATGATTCTTGTTGTGCTTTTCTTTGATTAACCATTCTGCCACCGAATAGACTGACAATTCCAAGGATTAATGGAAATATCATTAAAGCTGATATTGTTAATGTTTTATTAATCGAAAACATTGAAGGAATAGTAAATAAATAAGCTAAGACAATGTTGCACAAACTTAAAACGGTAAAGCCTAAAAGTCTTCTTATGTTTTCAACATCGCTTGTAGCTCTACTAATAATGTCTCCACTACCTTTTTTTTGGATCCATTCTGGATCTTGAATAAGTAAATGGTCAAAAAGTTTTTGACGCAGATTTACCTCTACTTTTCTACCTATGCCGAAGACAATCTGTCGTGAAAATAATCTTATTAAACCCATACAAGTGGCTAAAAATATTAACCACAAAGATTTAGAAATAACGAAATTCGAAGAAAACCCATTTTGTAATTGGTCAATTATATTTTTTACTTCTAAGGGTATTAATACACTTAATATATTTACTACCAAGAGAGCTATAGCTCCATATAAGAATTCTTTTTTGTATGGCTTTAGGTATTTGGATATAACTTTTAACTTTAAATTTTTCATTTTATTTTGCCGATATGATTAAGATAATGTTTCATTTTTGAATATGTGAGCTAATTTTATAAATGATTCAATATTTATTTATGAGTAACGAACAAACTCATCCATTACATGAAACCGACAAGAACATTATAGATTCTCTTATTACTAAAAAAACACCAGAAGATCTTGACTATATAAATTTGGCTAGATTAATAAATCGCTATACTAATTTTCCTGGAGAAATTGAAATTAAAAATGATATTGAAAAAATTTTAAAATTTTGGAAAGTCACTAAAAATGAACTTTTTTCAAAAACAAAAAAAATTTGGTTAAAAAGTTTCAGGCCTTCTAATACAAATAAAGATTTAGTTGGCTCAGGTTTTGATACCTCAAATTGAATTTTATCGGCATAATTTTTCTTAAATAAATAAATGTTTTCTAATCTATCCAACGCTGAAATCCTAAATAACCTGTTAGAGGGTAGGGACCTTGATGATTTAACTTCTAGATCTTTAATGAAAAGATGGCTTAATGATGAAATTTCAGATGTTGAGACAGGTGCTTTTTTGAGTGCTTTAAGAGCTAAGAGCTCTTCAGGTGTCGAACTAAGTTCTATGGCTGATGAACTCTTAAATGTTTGCCAATTGCCAGTAGCAAGACCAAATTTTTATTTGGTAGATACTTGTGGAACGGGGGGGGATGGAGCTAACACCTTTAATATTTCAACTGCAGTAGCATTTGTTGCTGCATCTTGTGGGGCAAAAATTGCAAAACACGGAAATAAAAGTGCTAGTGGGAAAGTTGGCTCTGCTGATGTTTTGTTGAACCTTGGTTTAAATTTAAATTGTTCATTAGAAAAAGTAATCACAGCCGTAAGTGAAATAGGAATAACTTTTTTGTTCGCACCTGTCTGGCATAAATCTTTAATAAAACTTGCCCCATTAAGAAAGACCCTTGGAATCAGGACAATATTTAATCAACTTGGGCCATTAGTAAATCCTTTAAGACCTAATGCACAAGTTTTGGGTGTTGCTTCTGAGGATCTTTTAAAACCTATGGGAAGCGCGCTTTTAAAAATGGGTATGAATAGAGCAATAGTCGTTCATGGTTCTGGCGGTCTTGATGAAGCTTCGCTTCAAGGAGACAATAAATTAGTGTTTGTTGAAAATGGAGAACTACGATTTTCAGAAATAAATATTTCAGATTTTAACCATGAAAATATTGCCAACGAAAAGCTTGTGGTTTCAGATAGTGATTCTAATGAGGAAATATTAAAGTCTGTTTTAAATGGTTCTGGACAAAAATCTCATATGGATGTTGTTGCCTTTAATGCTGCTTTAGTGCTTTGGGTAGCAGGAATTGAGGATGATTTAAATGAAGGATTTAATAAAGCTTTAAATTCGATTCATAAAGGAGATCCTTGGAAAAAGTTTTTACTTTTAAAAAATTATTTATCCGCAAATTAATTAATTTTAAATTGATGATTAATTCATATAAGAAAAATGCAAAATTAGTTTTAAGTAATGGATTTGTATTCCCTGGATTTTATTTTGGTGCTTCAGGTACAGCTATTGGTGAAATAGTCTTTAATACCGGAATGACGGGGTATCAAGAAGTTATTACTGATCCAAGTTATTATGGACAGATATTAACTTTTACTTATCCAGAGATTGGAAATACCGGTATTAATTTTGAAGATTCAGAGTCTAATACTAATGTTAAAGGATTAATTGTTAGAAATTTTTCTTCTAATAAAAGCAATTGGAGATCTAAAAAGAATTTCAATGAATGGTTAGTTGAAAAAAACATAATAGGACTTCATGGAATTGATACAAGAGCTCTTGTTAAAATTTTAAGATCTAATGGCTCTATGAATGGAGTTATTACCTCTGAAGATAAAACTGTAGAAAGTTGTTTAAAGATAATTAATGATTCGCCAAAGATGGAGGGGTTAAATTTATCAAAAGTAGTTTCAACAAAGCAACAATATTTATGGCGAAGTCATACACAAACAATTTTTGATGTAAGAAAAATATATGATGAATCTTTTAAAAAATTAAAAATAGTAGCAATTGATTTTGGAATTAAAAATTCAATTCTAAATAGACTTGTATCCCATGGCTGTGAAGTTTTGGTTTTGCCTTCTCGATCTTCTCTAGAAGATGTTCTATCTAACAAGCCGGATGGTATTTTTTTCTCAAATGGTCCAGGCGATCCTTCTTCTGTTTATGAAGGTATAGACTTAGCAAAATCACTTATTGAAAATGGTGAAATACCTATGTTTGGTATTTGCCTAGGGCACCAAATATTTGGATTAGCATTAGGAGGTTCAACTTATAAGTTACCCTTTGGACATCGTGGTTTAAATCACCCTTGTGGAAAAAATAATAAAATTGAGATAACTAGTCAGAATCATGGTTTTGCTATTGATCCTGATTCTCTCTCAAAGGACATAGTTAGAATAACCCATTACAACCTTAATGATAATACAGTGGCTGGTTTAGAAGTTAATAATAAGCCAATATTTAGTGTGCAATATCATCCTGAAGCAGGACCTGGCCCACATGATTCAGATTATTTATTTAAAAAATTTGTTTCTCTAATGTTAGAAAGATGTTGACATATTGTTTTCTTTTGATTTGATAATTACATTTGATACATTAATTTTTTGGAGGTAATAGATCATAGAAGATTTCCAGAAGTTAACGGTTTCTTTAAGAGGAAACCTTGAAGTTAAAACAAACATTATTGTTTTCACTTTTAAAGGACAACTTGATGCTTTCTCAGAAAAACAATTTAAGACTTTTGTTACTAATAACTTAAAAAATGAGCTGCCATTCGTTATTGATCTTACAAAAATAGATTTTTTAGATTCCTCGGGTCTTGGAGCTCTTGTTCAGACCGCTAAAGAATGCAAAAGGTCAAAACTTGGTTTCTCTGTAGTTGGTAATTCGAGAGTGGCCCAAACAATTAAACTTGTTCGTTTAGGGGATTTTCTTAACTTGAAGTCAAGCCTTGAAGATGCATTAAATTATTTAAAAAATTGAATTATTGGATTCAAAATCTGGTTCCTTATGGATCTCCCGAGGATATAGGTGTTATTCAACTAGCTTGGCTTGGAGATTCGGTATGGGAGCTTCACCAAAGATTAAGACATGTTCATTATCCTTTAAGATCAAAAGATCTCCACTTATCAGTGGTAAACGAAGTAAAAGCAAAATCCCAATCAAAATCATTAAGTCAAATCGAACATTTATTAAATTCAAATGAAATAGACCTTATTAGGCGTGCTAGAAATAAAACTAAGAGATATCCAAAATCTTCAGACCCCACCATATACTCCAGAGCAACTGGTTTTGAAACTCTTATTGGGTGGCTATTTTTAAAAGATCCTCAAAGATTATCAACAATTTTCGAATATTTAGAATTAAAAATGAATTGAACCTATGAAAAACTCCTCTAAAAAAAATTTTCCCGGAAAAAATAGTAAAGATTACAAAAAAAATTCAGATTTTGGTTATAAATCAAAGAATACAAATCGCTTAGAAAAAAATGAAAGATTTTTGAACAATTCTGCTAAAAATAAAAATGTTGAAAATTTAAATAATAAAGATAAAAAAAATACTTTTTCATCTTTAAGAAGAAGAAAGCCAATAATTAAATCTAATAAAGAAATTTCTATCAAAAAGCCTGATACTCATCAAGAGTTTACCTATAAGAGAAATTTTGATGATTGGATATGGGGTAAACATTCGGTTTATGAGGTTCTTATTAGTGAAAGTGCCATTAATAGGATTTGGTGTACTTCGGAAATCTTTTCTTCAGATAAATTCTATATTTTGCTAAGGGACCTTAAATCAAAAGGAGTCCTCATTGAAGAAGTTTCTTGGAATAGGCTTTCGCAATTGACAAATGGTGCTTCACATCAAGGCGTTGCATTGCAGTTAGCATCCTCTAAAACAATATCCCTAGAGCGATTGATTGATTTTTCCAAACACAACTGTGCAAACCCTCTAATACTTGCATTAGATGGTATAACGGATCCACATAATGTTGGTGCGATCATAAGATCAGCGGAAGCATTTGATTGCAAAGGTATTATTATTCCTCAGAGAAGATCAGCCGGATTGACGGGAACAGTCGCCAAGGTAGCTGCAGGAGCCTTAGAACACTTGCGAGTAAGTAGAGTCGTCAACTTAAATAGAGCACTTGAGGAGCTTAAGAAAAATGGGTTTCTTGTTATTGGCTTATCTGGTGATAGTCAATTATCTATCTCAAACTTTTTAGAAAAATCACCATTGGTAGTTGTAGTTGGTTCTGAAGATAAAGGTATCTCTTTGCTTACTCAAAAAAAATGCGATTTTCTATTAAGCATTCCTCTAAAAGGTAAGACTTCAAGTTTAAATGCCTCAGTGGCGGCAGCAATATCACTATTTCACTTAACAAGTAAATAATTCTATTTGTTTATAATCATTGTTACTAAAGACTTCTAATATGTTGTTGTTTCAATACATTTTTATCATTAATAAAAATTTATTGAATTTTCACTACAAAATTGTATAGAATTTAACAAGAATTGATGGCCTTGCAGGCCAATAAAATTGATTAGAAACTTCGGAAACAAACTCGGTTTAGCTTGGTGGGCTAAAATTGAGACAAACCAACCCAATGGTACTTATTGGTTTGGACCATTTATTACAAGACGTAGTTTAAAAGAAAATATGTCTTCTTTTATTAAGGATCTTTCTGATGAAGGTTCTAAAAGTATTAAACATAGTTTGGTTCGTTGCAAAAAAGAAGAACCATTAACTGTTTGATAACTTTAATTTATGAAATAAATTAAGAAATGAATTTTAATTCTTTAAGAAAAGAAATTATTAGCAATAATGCTTCTGTTAAAGAATTAATTGTTGATATTTTTGCTAAAATTGACCATAAAGATTCTGAAATTAATTCATATATTTGTACTACAAAAGATAGTGCCATAGCCCAAGCTGATTATATAGACAAATTAATTCAAAAAAAAGAAGAACTTCCTCCACTTGCTGGGATACCAATCGCAATAAAGGATAATATTTGCACCAAAGGTGTTGTAACTACTTGTGCAAGTAAAATGCTCAAAAACTTTGTTGCACCTTATGAAGCTACAGCTTCAAGCAAATTATGGTCTTCAGGAGGAATTTGTTTAGGAAAAACAAATTTAGATGAATTTGCAATGGGCAGTTCAACGGAAACTTCTGTATTTGGTGTTACTTCTAATCCTTGGGATATTAATAGAGTTCCTGGAGGCAGTTCTGGAGGTAGTGCTGCTTCAGTCGCCGCTGGATTTTGCGCGGCGGCTATAGGTTCTGATACAGGAGGATCAATAAGACAACCAGCTTCTTTTTGTGGCGTTGTCGGGCTTAAACCTACTTATGGCAGAGTTAGCAGATGGGGACTAGTAGCATTTGCTAGCTCTCTTGATCAAATTGGCCCAATTACAAATAACGTCTCAGATGCTGCTGAAATTCTTTATTCAATATCTGGGAAAGACCCCTTTGACTCAACATGTCTTGATAAACCAGTACCAAATTATCTGAGTAATTTAAATAAATCTATAAAGGGAATAAAAATAGGAATTATTAAAGAATGTTTCGAACATCAAGGCCTTAATCCAGAAGTTAAGGAATCTGTTCTTTCTGGAGTTGAGAGATTCAAAACTTTAGGAGCTGAAATTATTGAAGTTGAATGTCCTAGATTTAACGACGGAATTGCCACATATTATGTCATTGCACCATCTGAAGCCTCCGCAAATTTAGCCAGATATGATGGAGTTAAATATGGCTACAGATCGGATGATGGTTTAAATCTTATTGATATGACTTCAAAAAGTAGAGCTGAAGGATTTGGAGATGAAGTGCAAAGAAGAATTTTGATAGGAACTTATGCTTTGTCAGCTGGATACAGCGATGCCTATTACAAGAAGGCACAAAAAGTTAGGACATTAATAAGAAAAGATTTTGATAATGCTTTTAAGAAAGTAGATATTTTATTAACCCCAACATGTCCAACTACCGCTTTTTTGAAAGGTGATTTCGTGAATGATCCACTTTCTATGTATTTGTCTGATCTATTAACTGTTCCTGTTAATTTAGCCGGACTCCCAGCAATTAGTATTCCTTGTGGTTTTGATACTAAAGGATTACCTATAGGAATGCAATTAATAGGCAATGTATTAGAAGAAGAAAAAATATTGAATGTCGCAAATATTTTTGAGATTGATGCTCAGGTTATTAAGAATAGACCTTTATTCTAAAGCTGTATTAATAATTAATTTGTAATCACAAACTATAGATCTTTTAGAAATTTTCTCTATCTTATATATATTAATCATTTGAATATGGGTTTTGTTCCACTTCATAATCATAGTGACTACAGCTTACTTGATGGAGCCAGTCAAATTTCAAAAATTGTAGATAGAGCTTCTGATCTTGGAATGGAATCTATAGCTCTTACTGATCATGGAGTAATGTATGGAGTTCTTGATTTGGTCAAGAAGTGTAAGGAGAAGGGCATAAAACCAATTATTGGTAATGAAATGTACGTGATTAATGGATCTATTGATGATCCTCAACCTAAAAAAGAAAAAAGATATCATTTGGTGGTGTTAGCAAAAAATTATATTGGTTATAAGAATCTAGTGAAGTTAACAACAATTAGTCACCTAAATGGGATGAGAGGCCGAGGTATTTTTTCTAGACCATGTATTGATAAATCTCTTTTAAGTAAATATAGTGATGGTCTTATAGTTTCTACAGCTTGTCTTGGTGGAGAGATACCTCAGGCCATCTTAAAAGATAGATTAGACGTAGCTGAAGATATAGCTCTTTGGTATAAAAATTTATTTGCAGATGATTTTTATCTAGAAATACAAGATCACGGCTCTATTGAGGATAGAATTGTTAACGTTGAATTGATAAAAATTGGGAAAAAGCACCAAATAAAAGTGATCGCTACCAACGATGCTCATTACTTATCAAATATGGATGTTGAAGCACATGATGCTTTGCTTTGTGTATTAACAGGAAAACTAATAAGCGATGAAAAAAGATTGAGGTATACCGGCACAGAATATATAAAAAGTGAAAATGAAATGCTTGAACTTTTTAAAGATCATATTGATGATGTATCTATTAATGAGGCAGTGAATAATACATTAGAAATTTCTCAAAAAGTTGAAGAATTTGATTTGTTTGGTAATTATAGAATGCCAAAATTCCCACTAAATGAAGATAAAGATTCATTTTCTTTCCTTACACGATTATCTAACAAAGGTCTTTTAAAAAGACTTAAAAAAAATGATCTTTCAGAAGTTGATGATAACTATAAAAGAAGATTAGCTTCCGAATTAAAAATTATAAAAGATATGGGTTTCCCAGATTATTTTTTGGTTGTTTGGGACTACATCAAATTTGCTAGAGATAACGCTATTCCAGTAGGACCAGGTAGAGGTTCTGCAGCAGGCTCACTAGTAGCTTATGCCCTTCAAATCACAAATATAGATCCTGTTGAGCATGGATTGTTGTTTGAGAGATTTTTAAATCCAGCAAGAAAGTCTATGCCAGATATTGATACTGACTTTTGCATTGATAGGAGGAATGAAGTTATTGATTATGTTACTAATCGTTATGGAGAGGATAAAGTTGCGCAAATAATTACTTTCAATAAAATGACCTCTAAGGCGGTTTTAAAAGATGTTGCAAGAGTTCTAGATATACCATATGGAGAGGCGGATAAATTGGCTAAGTTAATACCGGTTGTTAGAGGGAAACCTTATAAACTAAATGAAATGATTGATAAGAATTCTCCTAGCCAAGAGTTTAGAGACAAATATATTAATGATGAAAGAGTGAAAAAATGGGTTGATTTGGCTTTGAGAATTGAAGGAACTAATAAAACATATGGAGTTCATGCAGCTGGAGTTGTTATCGCATCAGATCCTCTTGACGAACTTGTACCTCTTCAAAGGAATAATGAAGGTCAAATAATAACCCAATATTCTATGGATGATATCGAGTCACTTGGATTATTGAAAATGGATTTCTTGGGGCTTAAGAATCTTACGATGATTGAAAAGACAGTTTCTCTTATTAATCAATCTACTGGAAAGAAAATAAATATTGATGAATTACCTCAAAATGATGGTAAAACCTTTGAGCTTATTGGGAGAGGAGATCTTGAAGGTATTTTTCAGCTTGAATCTTCTGGTATGAAACAGGTCGTTAAGGATTTCAAACCTAACTCTTTAGAGGATATATCGTCCATACTGGCTCTTTATAGACCTGGTCCTCTTGATGCAGGCCTTATTCCTAAATTCATAAATCGTAAAAATGGGAACGAAAAGGTTGATTTCCCCCATCCTTTTATTAAGTCAATTCTCACTGAAACCTATGGAATTATGGTTTACCAAGAACAAATCATGAAAATTGCTCAAGACCTGGCTGGTTATTCTTTAGGTGACGCTGATTTACTTCGAAGAGCAATGGGCAAAAAGAAAGTATCTGAAATGGTAAAGCATAGGAATATTTTTGTAGATGGTTCTATGAAGAAAGGTGTAAATGAGAAATTAGCAAATGATCTTTTTGATCAAATGGTTTTATTCGCAGAATATTGTTTTAACAAGAGTCATTCAACGGCTTATGGTGCTGTAACTTATCAAACTGCATTTTTAAAAGCCCATTTTCCTGTCGCATATATGGCAGCCCTTTTAAGCGTAAATTCTGGCTCCAGCGACAAGATGCAAAGATATATTTCTAATTGTTATTCGATGGGAATAGAAGTTATTTCACCAAGCATTAATTTTTCAGGGGTTGATTTCACTATTAAGAATAATCAGATTTTATTCGGGCTATCTGCAATTAAGAATTTAGGAGATTCTGCAATAAGAAATATAATTGAAAATCGAAATAGTTTTGGAACCTTTAACTCATTATCAGATTTGTGTGATCGTTTACCTTCTAATGTTCTTAACAAAAGAAGTCTTGAATCTCTTATTCATTGTGGAGCACTAGATGAGTTTTCTAATGATAATAATAGAGCTCAGTTATTGTCAGATCTCGAACATGTTATTGAGTGGGCCTCTTCAAGAAATCGTGATAGATTATCAGGACAAGGAAATCTATTTGACTCTAAAGAAGAGTTTTCTAATGTTGCTTTTTCAGATTCACAATTAGCTAAGGTTGAAGATTATTCACTTATTGAGAAGCTAAAGTTAGAAAAGCAGCTATTAGGTTTTTATTTATCTGATCATCCTTTAAAACATTTAACTAAGCCTGCAAAACTTATATCTCCTATATGCATTTCGCAGTTAGAAGAGACAAAAGATAGAACCAAAGTTTCTTTAGTTGGAATGATACCTGATTTAAAGCAAATCACAACGAGAAAAGGAGATAGGATGGCCATAGTCCAGCTAGAAGATCTTTCTGGAAGTTGCGAAGCGATAGTTTTTCCAAAAACCTATATCAGATTATCAGAATTTCTTTTGACTGATACTAGATTATTGTTGTGGGGGACATTAGATAAGAAAAGTGATAAGACTCAATTAATAATTGACGATTGTAGAGAAATAGATAACCTTAAATTGCTTATTATTAACCTTGACAGTTCTCAAGCCTCAGATGTAAGAGTACAAAATACCTTGAGAGACTGTTTAATTAAATTTAAACCAGATAAAGGTAGATGTGGAATAAAGATTCCAGTTTTAGCTGCAGTAAGAAATAAAAATACTGTTACCTACGTAAAATTTGGGGAACAATTTTGTATTGGTGATATAAAAGGTGCATGCAAATTATTAGAAGATAAATCATTTCAAGTTAATTTGAAATCTTTAGTTTCTTAGATTAACCATTTTTCTCAAAATTTTGAGTTGCAGGTTTAAAGGCAGCTTTCGCTCGTTGTATATTCATGGGAATATTTTCAATACCAAAAAAAGATCCAGGCTCCTTATCCCAACTAGCTGATAATATTCCAAAACTTAATCCTGCTAAACCTAATAAGAAAAATAAAGCTGATATCGCAATGGTTGAGGAAGGAGGTATTTCAGCAATATTTCTTGTAACGATAATGTAACTAACAACAAAAACCGACATTCCTAATATTGTAGGTATTCCTGCTGTAAATAATATTCTTCTTGCCATCCTATCTGCAACATATTTAGGAATCCCACTTGATGATTGCTTTGGGGTAGTTACTGTTTTAGATGTTTTTTCTAGATTAGTAAAAGCATTTTTCTCAGAAAAGTTTTTTTTCTTTTTATTTTGTGTCTTTTTTTTAGATTGCTTTTTTTTCATTAAATGAAATCATCCTCTGATTCCAATTTTCTTTACTAAATCTTGATATTTCTGGATGTTTTTGTCTTTTATGTAGGATAGTAATCTTTTTCTTTTTCCAATCATTTTTAATAATCCCTGCCTTGAAGCGAAATCATGAATATTTCCTTGGAGGTGGTCACTTAATTTTGATATTCTTTTAGATAGCATAGCCACTTGGATTTCAACTGAACCTGTATCAGTTGGATGTACCTGATGAGTTTCAATAAGCTTCTGTTTTTCTGCAGTATCTAATGACATAAATTTTATTTTTCTTATTTTATGATACTACGTCATCTAGCTAAATTACTACTATCCTTATCTAAATAATTCATAGCTAATTTCAATAAATTTTCAAATGATAAATTATTTTCTTTTTTATCAAGGAGATCTACTTCTTTAATAATAATTGGCAAAATAGTTTTTATTTCTTTATTTCTGTAATTTAATGATTGAAGGGTTAACTTAAGGTCCTCCATCATTTTATTAATTTCTGGATCTTTAATCTCAAATTCATGTTTGTATTTTTCTTTCTCAATTTGCAGTTCATTTTTAAATTTAATTTTTAATTCTAAAATCAACCTTTCTGACATTTTTTGTCCAATGCCAGGTATAGAACAAATTAACTTTTTGTTTTGTGTATTAATTGCATTTATAATTTCATTAATAGAAAGTTTATTTAATATCCCCATTCCTATTTGGGCTCCAATGCCTCTAATATTTAAAATTTCAATAAAAAAATACTTTTGATCTTTCGATTTAAAGCCAAATAATAAATCTGAATCTTCTTTCTTAATATGTTTTATCCAAAGCGTTACTATTTTATTTGATATGGGATCTTCCTTTAATTTGAGAAAAAAGGATTCTAATATTTGAACTTCGTATCCTAATCCTTGACAATTTATTAAAACAAAGAACTTTTGATTATTTTGCCAAAAATCAACTAGGACTCCACTAATCCAACTAATCAATTAACCACCATCCACTTGACAACCAATTAGTGCTCCTGCAGTTCCACCTGCCGGGACTGCCCAAAATCTGTCTTTCCCTCTAGTTGAGGAAAGAGCTAATCCAGCCCCAAGAAGACCTCCTATAAATGAACCTTCACTGCAATCATTATCATCAACTTTTTGTGCTTGCTCACCTCCACAAGGGATTTCTATGTCGATTACATAATTTTTTACATAGCCAGGGCTAGATTGTGTTCCCGGAATATATTCTTCTCTGTATTCCTTTCTGGTGCAGGTTGCAGCTTTTGGAGTTGATGCTTTTGCTTGGAGAAATGGAGAAAGGAAAAATATTGTAAATAAAAGTAATTTCATCACTGAGCAAGATCTCTTTTTTTATATTATATCCTTTTAAATATTTTAGTTGAAGATATAATAGTTCCTAATAAAACTAGTAGAGCGCCTAAAACAAAATTTATGTTTATTATTTCGCTAAAAAACAAAACCCCCCAAATTGATCCGAATAAAACTTGTAAATAGTTAATTGTTGAAGCTTCAGAAGCAGGTAAATTTTTTAATCCTATAGTCAAGAAAGTCTGACCTAATTGCGTAAATAAGCCAATGCCAATTATCCAAACTAATTCATTCAAATTTGGGGTAACCCAGTTGATTAAAACAATTGGCAATAGTGTTATAAAAGAAACAAGTGGAAAATATTCAATAATTACATAAACATCTTCAGTAAATGAAAGTTTCTTAACTGTAACGTAAGCTAATGCAGTGCAGATTGCCCCAATAAATGCTATCGAAATCGAAACTTTTTCAATTTCAACGTTTATATTTGATAATTGATTTGGGTTTAATATTACGAATATTCCAATCCAGCCAATAATTAAAGCAAAAATTATTTCCCGAGTTATTTTTTCTTTTATTAATATGCCAGCAAATATAGATATAAAAATAGGATATGTGTACTGAATGACAGTAGATATACTAAGAGGCATATTTCTTATCGCATAAAAAATACAAACTAAAGCTAAAGTTCCTAAAAAACCTCTTAAAATAAGTAATGGTCGATTTTTGCCCCAAGGATTTATATTTTTTAAATTTATTATGAATAATGTAATCATTAAACTTAACAATGATCGGAATAAAACTAATTCATAAATAGGTATCCTTTTATCAATATTTTTTACGCACAAAGTCATCAAACTAAAGAAGAATGAGGCAAATACCAAATTATACTTATTCAATGAATTAAATTTTTTTTCTAAATCTGAGATGTTTATCATTTAAAAAATAGTTTTTTTGTGAAATTAAGTAGATTCTTATTAGATTTTGCTCTATAACAAATAAATCATTATTCGTTTTTGATAAGTATCTCAATGGTTCAATCGATACACCCAAGAACTATTCAAGAGGTTAAGGAAAAGGCAGATATTGTTGACGTTATATCTGAACATATTGTTCTTAAGAAGAAAGGTAGGGAATTTGTTGGTATTTGTCCTTTCCATGATGATACTAAGCCATCTATGACAGTATCTCCAAGTAAGCAATTCTATTATTGTTTTTCTTGTGGTGCTGGTGGAAACTCTATTAAATTTTTAATGGAATTTACTCGTGCAAATTTTTCTGATGTTGTACTTTCTCTTGCTAAGAAAAATAATATCAATGTTGAAAATCTTGAGGGTCCCCAAGTAGAAGCTTATAAAAAGCAATTATCTAGAAAGGAAGAGCTTTATAAAATATTAAGAGTCACAAAAAATTGGTTTAAATCTCAATTAAATAATTCTCTAGGTGTTGAGGCTATGAAATATTTAACATCCAAGAGAAACTTGAGTAATAAAATTATTGATGACTTTGAATTAGGTTTTGCCCCAAATTCATGGAATGATTTATTTAACTATCTATCCAAGGTAGAAAAATTTCCTCTTAATATAATATTGGCGTCGGGTCTCGCAATTTCTAAAGATAATTCTGACAAGATATATGATCGTTTTAGAAATAGATTAATAGTTCCAATACATGATATGCAGGGACGAGTAGTTGCCTTTGGTGGTAGAGCTCTTGATGGACAGGAACCCAAATATCTTAATTCCCCTGAATCAGAGATATTTGAAAAAGGGAGAATGTTGTTTGCATTTGACAAAGCATCAAGCAATATAAGAAAAAGAGATAAAGCTATTATTGTTGAAGGGTACTTTGATGTAATTTCTCTTCATTCAAAAGGCATTGCTAATTCGGTAGCTTCCCTTGGTACCGCATTAAACAAGTATCAAATTTCTCAACTATGTAGATGTACAGATAATAAAAATATAATCTTGAATTTTGATTCTGATAATGCAGGAATATTAGCTACAAAAAGAGTAATAAAAGAAGTAGAAAGCTTATCTCTTCATGATCAAATTAATCTTAAGATACTTCAACTTAATGATTTTAAAGATCCTGACGAATTTTTGAATAGTCATACAAGAGAAGATTATTTTAACTTAATTGATAATTCATCCTTTTGGATTGATTGGGAGATTGATCAGATTTTTAAAGATAAAGATTTAACTAAGTCTGAAAATTTCCAGAGTGTTATTTCTTTATTGGTAAAATTGTTGAGTAAATTACCCCAATCATCAACCAGAACACATTACTTACAAAAAGTTTCTGAACGTTTGAGTAAGGGACAAGCAAGGTTAGCGATACAGTTTGAACAAGATTTACGAAATCAAGTTAAGGGATTTCGTTGGCACGGTAGATCAAAAAAATTTGAGCAACCAAATGAAATTTCTCGGCGTGAGAAAAATGAATCTGAAATAATTTTTTATTATTTGCATTGTCCTGATCTTCGGCTTTTTATTCGTGATGAATTTCACAAAAGAGAGATATGTAGTTTTAACACTAAATATATTCAAAATTTATGGGAAGCTATTTCAAAAATTGAACAAAATAATTTAGGTTTAAATTATTTAAATGAATTAGAACAATCAAATAGTCAAATTCTTCAAAAAGAGTTTTCTGCCATTAACTTAATCTCACTTCTCCCTGATTACTTAGCCCTTAATAATCATGATTCAACAAATAAAATTAATAATTTTGTTAACCCAAATGAGTTGTTTATAACATTGCTGAGTAATCCTAAAGATAATTTACTTGGAACTTTATCACTTCTTGAGAAATATAATTCTTTAAAAAGATGTAGACATCTGATTGAATCTTGGGGATCTCAAAGACTAAAAACTTTAGAAAATTGTATATCTATATTGATTGACAATCCCTCTTCAGGTCTATCAGAAACTAATAAAGAAATAGATGATCTTTTTAAGGATTTAAACTCAGATGCTATTAAATTTCAGGAATTATATTACTTAGAAAGACAACATATGAATTTTTTAGATAAACAACGCTGTGGTAATTTCATTGCTAGTTAATATCTTTCTTTAAATTTATAGACAGTATTTTTTAATCATGTTTTTCACCTTTTTGGGTTTGTCTTCAAGAATATAAGCCTCTACTTCTTTGGCATAAGTCCCAGAAAAATTGGAAGTAGAGAACTCTAATGCTTTCCTCTTACTTTGGTGTAATTTACCTTCTAAATTTTTTATATCACCCACTGTTTTATTATTATTACATTTTTGTATAGCGTGAGTGGCTTCATGTCTTAATGCTTTTCTTATCGCTAAATCCGTTTTGAAGTTATCTTTGTTGGGTCTCTGCTTTTTATTTCTATAATTTGTTTTCCTTTTTGCATTCTCAGTGCATATTATTATTTTATTTTCTTCAAAATTATGCAGTCCTTTTATTTCTTTGTTTAAGAGACATTCAATTTTATTTTCTTCAACTATGTAGTTTGCTTTTATTAATAAGTCAAGAATCTCTTTATCTAATTTGCTTAAAAATATAATAAATTCCATTTTATTTTTTACTTTACTATAGTTGGGATCTGGTCTATATCAGTTGTAGATGAGCGACTTAAGAAATTGTTATTCATCGTCCAACTTTTTGGTTTTTTTGTAATAGCCCATGTTATTGCATTGTGATTAAATCTTTTATTTAATAAATCAATAGTTCTCATGAGATTTTCTGATTTTTTTAGATCTTTCTGAGATTTGTAATTGATAACTGATTGCTGTAAATATTCGCTATTTGTTAAATCCTGCATTAAAACACCAGCTTTTGAGAATTTATATTCGGGATTATAAATTTCTTTAGATAATTCAACTACTATTTTTAAAATGCTGTTTGTGTCATCTGTTGCATTTGTAAGTTTTCTATGAGCACTTCTTTGATAATTTTGACTTGAATATTTACTGGTTCTGGCAAATACTCTAATATCAGATGATTGCAAGTTCTGACTTCTCATTTTTTCAGAGGCTTTTATTGCGTGAGTCGCCAGTGCTTGAGTTAAGTCTTCTAATTTTGTGACAGGAGTACCGAAACTCCTGCTTACCTGAATTTCTTTTTTTGATTGCTTGTTTTTTTCTATAGGCAGGCATCTATAACCTTTCAGTTCTAATTGCAATCTTTTTCCTACTATGCCTAATTTCTTAATGATTTCATTTTCTTCCATATCTCTTAATTCTTTTGCATTTTTAATACCTTTACTTTGCAACCAATTAGAGGTTTGTTTCCCGACTCCCCATATCTTATCTACGCTAATTCTTTTTAAATAATCATTCTCATTTCTGGTCTTAGCTAAATCAAATATTCCAGCTGAATAATCAATATTTTTAGCTAATTTATTAGCAATTTTTGCTCTTACTTTATTTTCTCCTATTCCTACTGTTATGGTAATCCCTAGATTCTGATATATTAATGATCTTATGTTTCTTGCCCAAGGATATAGATTTTTATCATTAGGTCTAGAAATTGAGACAAATGCTTCGTCAATGGAATAAATTTCTATCTGTTCACAGTAGTTTTTCAGTAAATTCATTAGTCTTCTGCTCATATCCCCATAAAGCGAGTAGTTTGAGCTTAAGACTGCTACATCTAATTTATTTAGTCTTTCTTTGAGTTTAAAATACGGAGTTCCCATTTTAATTTTTAAAGCTCGTGCTTCAGGGCTTCTTGCAATGATACATCCGTCATTATTAGATAAAATTACTACTGGTTTATTTCTCAAATGAGGATTAATATTTTGTTCACATGACGCGTAAAAATTATTAGCATCTATAAGAGCTATTGCATCAATATTTGAAATTCTCATAAATAGCTATGTATTGAATAAATAACAACTCCCCATATCTGTACATCAATATGGTTTTTAAATCTAAAATCAGGATAATTATGATTTTCTGATTTTAAATATAATTCATTATTTTTTATAGATAATCTTTTTATTGTAAATTCTCCGTCTATCATTGCAATGACGATATTACCTGGCCTGGCTGTTAAGCTCTTGTCTACTATTATTAAATCTTTATCTTTAATTCCTGCATTTATCATTGAGTCGCCTTTAACTCTAAGAAAAAAAGTGCTAAAAGGATTAGATATTAAATGTTCGTTTAAATCAATATTTTCTTCTGTATAGTCATCTGCAGGAGAAGGAAACCCTGCTGATACCGAATCAGTTAATAAGGGGATTTTAAATGTTTTAGTAGTTGAATCAAAAGAATCCAAGATTAAATTAATAGTATATATGTACTATATAGCAAAAAATCAAAAAATAGTTAGTTATTAAACTTTTATAGATTAATTTTAGATTGAATCTAATCTTTTTAAGAACGATGGTAAGGGGAGTTGTTTGATATAGAAATAGCTCTATAGATTTGCTCGATTAGGATTAATCTAGCTAATTCATGAGGAAAAGTTAAAGGAGACAGGCTTAGTACAAGATCTGATTTTTCTTTTATATCTGAACTAACTCCATCAGTATCACCGATTAAGAAATTAATTTTTTTATTTTTAAAATTCAAGAGTAAGGAACATAGTTCAACCGAATTAAACTGTTTTCCTTCTTCACTTAGGCAGATAATAATATTTTTATTGGATCTAAGATTATTTAAATTAAAAGTCTTTAACTCATTAATGATAAGTTCAGGCATTCTTTTTTTGTATTGATTAATTCCATCTCTAATCCAAAGTTTTTTTATTTTGC
>CACGGL010000016.1:0-21879 GCA_902572595.1 uncultured Prochlorococcus sp. | reverse complement strand
GGGAGCTCTATCGAAATTATCAATATAGAATTTATTATTACTACCTTGAGGTATAAAAGTACCTATTCCACTGGCAATAGCAATGAAGATTATCAGCGATATAGCGAATCTTAAACTTGATATTTTTAAAATTAGATTCTTAAAAATAATCATTTAAATCCAATTTGAAAATAAATTTAATAACCCTAGGGAAACTAAAAATATCCCACTTAAAGTCGGAATTATTTGACTAAATTTTCTAAGAGCTAAAAATTGCTTTAAGTTTTCTGCAGTAGCTCCTGCAATGATTAGTGGGGTTACTTGGCCTATCCCAAAGAAAAATAAAAAAATAATAGATATTATCGGGTTTTTAGCTTGCGATACCCAAGCCAAAAGAGTTGCTAAAACTGGAGTAATGCAAGGTGAAGAAGCTAGTCCAAAAGTAGTCCCTATGGCAAAAGGCGCTATAAATGTTGGTATTTTATCTTCAATTATTTTTATATCAGGTCCATTCGGAAACTGAAACTTTAGAATTCCTAATAAATTTAAACCCATTATTATTGCTATTAGGGCAACAAATGAAGTGTAATAAGATGGAATTTGCCCATATATTTTACCTAAGAATCCACTCGCAGCCCCCAGTGCAACAAGCGAAAAAACTACACCTCCTGAAAAACTAATAATTTTGAATTTATTTTTCTCTGTTCCACCTATATAAGCAATTGTCACTGGAAGTAATGATAATGAACATGGCCCAAGACTTGTTAAAAGTCCTGCGCTGAAAACCAAAAATATAGTAAATGGACCAGGACTATTAAGACCATTCTGCATAAGCAGATTACCCTTTTGAGATAATTCTGAAATAACTAAATTAAATGATTCGATAGCTTAAATTTAATCTTTTAAATTCTAACTAATTAAGAGTCTTTCGTGTACTAATCATTCCAATCAATCCTGTTGACTCTAGTGAACATCTAACTAACATCCCTGCAATAAAAAAAGAAGCTATTAATGAATTGCCACCATAACTAATGAAAGGTAGTGGTAACCCTGTAGTAGGCATTGAACCTGTTGCAACAGCAATATGCATTATTGATTGACCTGTCAACAACACACCACATCCTATAGCAACTAATTTTGTATAGTTGTTCCTGCACTTAAGACTAATTCTTAGGCTTATATAAGAGAATGCTGCTAAAAATCCTAAGAATAAAGTACACCCCAATAAACCAAATTCTTCCGCAAAAATGGCAAAAATAAAATCTGTATACATGAACGGCAGATACTGTAATTTTTGTATCGACAGTCCAAAACCTTGGCCAAATAGACCACCTGAACCTATAGCTAATAAACTTTGAACCAATTGAAATCCATTTTCTTGTTGATCTTTCCAAGGATTTATAAATGAAGTAACTCTCAGTTTTTGATATTCGTTATTAAGGATGCTGATACATCCAGTAATTAATCCTAATGAAGCAAATGAGCAAAGAGAGCTCAGTTTTACTCCTCCACATAAACCCATCACCCAAAGAAGAATTCCAGTTAATGATGCAGTACTTAAATTAGGCTGTTTTAGTATTAATAAAATTAATAAACCAAAGGTCATAATTGAAATTAATTTTTTATCATTCTTTACTAGATTCCAATGTGCGAAAAGATTAGAAGCTTCTAGAATTAGAAAAGGTTTAATTAATTCAGATGGCTGCAGACGTAAATTGCCAAGAACTAGCCATCTAGAAGATCCATTAACTGTAATTCCATTAAGATTGGTAAGGAAAATCAAAAAGAATAAAATATAAAAAATAATTCTTGAAAACTTTAAAAGATTTCTAATGTTTGTATTAAGTACGAAATAAAATAAACCAATTCCTGGAATTGTCCAAATGATTTGTTTTTTTAAGTAGTAAGCCCAATTTCCCATTTCCCTACTAGCCACCCACCAACTTGATGATCCTAGTATGCATATTCCTAATATTGACCAAATTCCAATGATGACAATGAGGATTTTTGCTTCATAAGGCCATATCGCCCAAGGTAAGGGAAATATAGACTCTGTTAAATTGCTGAAATTTTTTTTGTAATTAGAACTAAAGGTTTTTTTTCTTTTAGAAATTCTTTTATATTTTATTTTTTCTTGACTTATCTCCAATTTTTTAGATGTATATTTACTATTGAGACGTTTAATTGAGTTTTTGCCAAGTCTTTTATTAACGTTTTAAAGTGTTAACGCAATTAAAAAGATGACTTTTCATAAATTTTATTTTTGAAGAATAAAGTAAAAAATGGTCTACAGATTAATCATAAATCTTAAGAATTAATTTTTTATAAAAAAAAACTAGCTAAAAGGCACCTCTCCGTGATAGATTCCGTGAGTTTATATACTTACTTAAAACCATTCAGAGGGGTTTCTAAACTATGTTCACATCAGTGGACTCAAATAGAAAAAAACTTGAGCATCCTTCTAATGAGAATGTTCAATTTCCTCAATCCTTGAATAATTCGATCATCAAAGAAAGTAAATCTGGCATTGCCAATCAAATAGATCACTTGCTTTCCCAAAATGATGAATACACAAAATTGCAATTAACAATTTTTGGAATTACTTTTATTGTTTCTATTTTATTAGCATCAATAACTGGAATTTTTCTAGGCTTTACTTTTGGTTTTAGTATTTTTATAGGTGCAATTGCCGGCATTTTTTACCTACGTTTGCTTGCCAAAAGTATAGGGAAACTGGGTAAAGAATCATCAGGTGTATCAAAATTGCAACTATTAGTTCCAGTTTGCCTCTTTATTTTTGCGAGCAAGCTAGGATCTTTGGATATTTTTCCTGCGATGATAGGTTTTTTCATTTATAAGCCTTCACTCATTCTTTATTTTTCACGTTCTTAAGTAAATTTTTTTATTCAAAACAAATGTTTTTTAATTCCTTGCTAACAAATTTTGCAGCATTAGAAGTTGGTCAACATCTTTATTGGCAAATTGGAAATATCAGACTTCATGGGCAGGTATTTTTAACATCTTGGATTTTATTAGGAGCATTATTAGTTTTTATTTCTTTAGGAACTAAAAAAATGGAAAATGATCCTAAAGGCCTTCAAAACCTGCTTGAGTTTCTCTGGGATTACATAAGAGATCTTGCTAGGACGCAAATTGGTGAAAAAGTATATAGAGATTGGATGCCATTTATAGGTACTTTATTTTTATTCGTCTTTGTTAGTAATTGGGGAGGAGCTTTAATTCCTTGGAGATTGATTAAGTTACCAAGTGGTGAATTAGGAGCACCTACTGCAGATATTAATACAACTATAGCCTTGGCTTTATTGGTTTCCCTTTCTTATTTCTATGCAGGTTTAAGCAATAAAGGTTGGAGATACTTCGAATATTATGTTCACCCAACTCCTATTATGCTTCCTTTCAAAATTCTAGAGGACTTTACAAAACCTTTATCACTCTCTTTCAGGCTATTTGGAAATATTTTGGCTGATGAACTTGTTGTTGGTGTTCTAGTCTTTTTAGTTCCGCTAATTCTACCAATACCCGTTATGTTCCTAGGATTATTTACTAGTGCAATTCAGGCATTGATTTTTGCAACTCTAGCGGCCTACTACATTGGAGAAGCTGTTGAAGAACATCATTAGCTGTCTTCCAATACATTCAGACGCTTTTACAAAGGGTCTGTAATCTGGCAAAATATCAAATCGCGTAGGTCTGAAAATATCAGACCCATTCTTAAAACAAAGGATGTCCAAGCGTGTATGACAACAAAGATTATCAAAAGTATTAAGCTCTTTATTTCAAAATTATGGATTCGATTACTTCCGCTGCATCAGTTGTAGCTGCTGGCTTAGCAGTTGGTCTAGGTGCTATTGGCCCAGGTCTTGGACAAGGTAACGCAGCTCAAGGTGCTGTTGAGGGTATTGCCCGTCAGCCAGAAGCTGAAGGTAAAATCAGAGGAACTCTTCTTTTATCTTTCGCTTTCATGGAGTCATTAACAATTTACGGATTAGTTGTGGCTTTGGTACTACTTTTTGCGAATCCTTTTTCCTAAAAGTTAATATTGCTTCTAATCCTTATTAGCAATATTTAAATTTAATTTTTTAACTTCAACTAAAACATATGTTGGCCTTTAATTTTTTTGGTGCTACAGAAGGTGGATTATTTGATATAAATGCCACTTTGCCACTAATGGCGATACAAGTAGTTGCACTTACTTACATATTAAATTCTCTCTTTTTTAAGCCTGTTGGCAATGTTGTAGAAAAAAGAGAAAAGTTTGTAAGTAATAATATTATTGAGGCCAAAAATAAACTTTCTGAGGTTAAAAAATTAGAAGCTGATTTATTAACTCAGCTTCAAAGTGCTCGTACAGAAGCCCAAAGAATTGTGAGCGAAGCTGAGAATGAGTCTGACAAGCTCTATAAAGAAGCACTAGAACTTGCCAACAATGAAGCAAATGCTTCAAAAGAAAAAGCAAGACTAGAAATTGAAAGTCAGACGTCTGCTGCTCGTGATCAACTTTCTAAACAGGCTGATGATCTAAGCGAACTTATTGTTAATAGATTGATTCTAGAAAAATGAATTTAACTCTTTTAGCTACAGAAGGTTTTGGATTGAACTTCAATTTATTCGAAACTAATATCCTTAATTGGGCTGTAGTAGTTTTCGGTCTTTATAAATTTTTGCCTGGTTTCCTAGGTAAAATGCTTCAAAAAAGGAGAGAAGGAATCCTTCTTGAATTAAAAGATGCTGAAGATCGACTCCTAAATGCAACTCAAGCTTTAGAAAAAGCAAAGAAAGATTTATCTTCAGCAGAAGAAAAAGCTTCTCAAATAAAAGCAGATTCCCTTAAAAGATCTGAATCAATCAGAATGGAAAGTGAGAAAAAGGCGATAGAGGAGATGGCACGAATTAAACAAAGTGCAATCTCTGATGAGAGCTCTGAAGCATCCAGAGCTATTTCTCAACTTCGAAAAGAAGCTGTTGAACTGGCAATTAAGAAAGCTTTAGATTCTCTACCAAGTCGACTTGATAAAACAACTCAAGAAAATTTGGTAACTCAATCAATTAATAGTATTGAGGTGAACTAATGCCACTTTTAAATTCAGTTACTACACCATATGCCGAGGCATTACTTCAAGTTGTTAATGAAAATTCGCAAACTGAAGAGATGGTTTCCGAGGTTAAACAACTCTTGGAATTAATAAATGATTCCCCTGAATTGGAGAAAGCACTATCCTCTCCCATTTTAGAGACAGATGCTAAGAAGAAAATCATTGTTGAAATTTTTTCAAATAAGGTTAATTCTTCTTTACTGAATTTCTTAAAATTATTGGCCGATAGGCAAAGAATTGGAATCCTTACATCAATTCTTGATAGGTTTTTAGAGATTTACAGAGAAAATAGTAATATTGCTTTGGCAACTGTTACTTCTGCAGTCGAGCTTACTGATGAACAGAAAGGTTTAATTACCAAAAAGATCATCAATATTGCTGGAACAGAAAAATTAGAACTTGTAACTAAAATCGACCCATCTCTTATTGGTGGTTTCGTCGCCAGTGTAGGATCAAAAGTAATTGATGCTTCCCTTGCTTCACAAATTAGAAAACTTGGATTAACTCTTTCCAAGTAACTTTTAAATCAACCTTAAATTCTTAAATCCATGGTATCTATACGCCCTGATGAAATCAGTTCAATCTTAAAACAACAAATAACTGATTATGACCAATCTGTAAGTGTTAGCAATGTAGGAACTGTTCTGCAAATCGGTGATGGCATTGCAAGAATATATGGCTTAGATCAGGTCATGGCAGGTGAGTTGTTGGAATTTGAGGATGGTACCGAAGGTATAGCTTTAAATCTTGAAGATGATAATGTTGGAGCCGTTTTAATGGGAGAGGCACTTGGAGTCCAAGAAGGAAGTAACGTTAAGTCCACAGGTAAAATTGCATCTGTACCAGTTGGTGAAGCAATGCAGGGGAGAGTTGTTAACCCTCTAGGACAGCCAATAGATGGGAAAGGGGAAATCCCAACAAGTGATACAAGGTTGATTGAAGAAATGGCTCCTGGAATAATCAAGAGAAGATCAGTTCATGAACCAATGCAAACAGGTATCACATCCATCGATGCAATGATTCCTGTTGGAAGAGGTCAAAGAGAATTAATTATTGGTGATAGGCAAACTGGAAAATCTGCGATTGCTATTGACACAATAATCAACCAAAAAGGTCAAGACGTAGTCTGTGTTTATGTAGCTATTGGTCAGAAGTCAGCATCAGTTGCAAACATCGTAGAGGTCTTAAGAGAGAGAGGAGCCCTAGATTATACAGTCGTAGTTAGTGCAGGAGCTTCAGAACCAGCTGCTTTGCAGTACTTAGCGCCTTATACTGGTGCAGCAATTGCTGAACATTTTATGTATCAGGGTAAAGCAACACTTGTTATATATGATGATCTAACAAAACAAGCTCAGGCTTATAGACAAATGTCTCTTCTTTTAAAAAGACCACCAGGAAGAGAGGCTTATCCTGGAGACGTATTCTACTTACACAGTAGATTACTAGAGAGAGCTGCAAAACTTTCCGATGCAATGGGAGGGGGCTCTATGACAGCTCTCCCAATTATTGAAACTCAGGCAGGGGACGTTTCCGCCTACATTCCAACCAATGTTATTTCTATTACAGATGGACAAATATTCTTGAGTGCAGATTTATTTAACTCAGGATTAAGACCAGCTATTAATGTTGGTATTTCTGTTAGCCGTGTTGGAGGAGCCGCTCAGACAAAAGCAATTAA
This sequence comes from uncultured Prochlorococcus sp., assembly GCA_902572595.1. Taxonomy (GTDB): domain Bacteria; phylum Cyanobacteriota; class Cyanobacteriia; order PCC-6307; family Cyanobiaceae; genus Prochlorococcus_A. Next base: position 15,108 of record CACGGL010000016.1, on the reverse strand, counting down.
AAAAATTGCAGGAACTTTAAAATTAGAACTTGCACAGTTTGATGAATTAGCTGCCTTTTCTCAATTTGCATCTGATCTTGATGAAGCAACTCAGCAACAACTCGAAAGAGGCAAAAGACTAAGAGAGTTATTAAAGCAATCTCAATTCTCTCCGCTAAATCTCGCAGAACAAGTTGCGGTTGTTTATGCAGGAGTTAAAGGTCTTATTGATGAGGTTCCTGTTGAAGATGTTACTAAATTTGCAACTGAACTTAGGGAATACCTGAAATTAAATAAAGCGGAATTTATAGAAGAGATACTTAAAGAAAAGAAATTAAATGATGGATTAGAAGCGACACTAAAAGAGGTGATAAATGAAGTTAAATCATCAATGCTTGCCACAGTTTAAATTTATTTAGGAGATAATATGGCAAATCTTAAAGAGATTAGAGATCGAATCGTTTCCGTTAAAAATACAAGAAAAATAACGGAGGCTATGAGACTTGTTGCAGCTGCAAAAGTAAGAAGAGCTCAAGATCAAGTTCTTAAAAGTAGACCTTTTGCAGATAAACTTGCACGAGTCTTAGAAAATATTCAATCTAGAGTACAATTTGAGGCTGTCGACTCTCCTCTATTATCCAAGAGAGAAGTAAAGAGTATCTCCTTGGTTTGTATAACTGCGGATAGAGGTTTATGCGGTGGTTACAACACAAATATTATAAAAAAGGTAGAAATAAGATACGCAGAATTAGTCAAACAAGGTTATCAGCCAAATTTAATTTTGGTAGGGAAGAAAGCTATTGGATATTTTCAAAATAGAAAAGATAGATATGTAATTAAAAGTACTTTCAAAGAACTAGAACAGGTACCCACAGTCAAGGACTCCGAAGGAGTTACAAATGAGATTTTAGCTGAATTTCTCTCAGAAAATTCAGATAGGGTGGAAATTATTTACACGAAATTCATTACTCTAGTTAGCTGTGCGCCTGTCGTTCAAACACTATTGCCACTTGACCCTCAAGGAATTGCTGAGGAAAACGATGAAATTTTTAGGTTGACTACAAAAGATAGTAAGTTACTTGTTGAAAAATCAAATATTGAAAAAAGTGATTCAGAGAAATTACCATCAGATATTGTTTTTGAACAAAGTCCTGATCAACTATTAGATTCGTTATTACCATTATATTTACAGAATCAGGTTCTAAGAGCTCTTCAAGAGTCGGCAGCTTCAGAACTCGCTTGCAGGATGACCGCGATGAATAATGCGAGTGATAATGCTAAAGAATTAGCAAGTACTTTGAATCTAACCTATAACAAAGCCAGGCAAGCAGCTATTACTCAAGAAATATTAGAAGTTGTAGGAGGTTCAGCAGTTTAGTAATTAGATTTAGGATATGCCTGAATACAATATCAAAGTTCAATTTGAGCAAAAGACTTTTAGTTTTTTATGTTCTGATGATCAAGATATTATTTCAGCGGCAAAAATGAATGGAATAGATTTACCAAGTAGTTGTTGTTCAGGAGTTTGTACAGATTGTGCATCCTTGATATTGGAAGGATCTGTAGATCAAGAGGATGCGATGGGATTAAATGATGATTTAAGGGAAAAGGGCTTTGCACTTTTATGTGTGGCATATCCTAAGTCAGATTTGAATATTGTTATTGGTAAAGAAGTCGAAGATGATTTATATAATGATCAGTTTGGTAAATATCAAAAATGAAATTAAGTTCAGTTGATTATTATTTAGATTGGCCAGTTTCAATAAAATTAAAAAATTTAAGGAAATTTATCATTGCAAATTTAGAAAAAAAAGGTGATTTAATTCGATGGTCAATTGTTGATATTCAAAATTCTATTGACTCTTTTGGAACAAAAAAACTTAAAATTAAAGCTGTCTTAGCTAATTAAAAAATATAAATTGAAATATTTTTAATAATGGAAAATTCACCAACAATATTTATTGTTCCAACTGGTATTGGTTGTGAGGTAGGAGGTTTTGCTGGGGATGCACTTCCAACCGCTAAATTATTAGCATCGGCAAGTGGATGTTTAATTACTCATCCAAATGTTATGAATGGCGGCAATCTTTCTGAAAAAGATAAAAATATTTTTTATGTTGAGGGATATAGTTTAGACCGACTTGCTAAAGGAGAAATCGCTTTAAAAAGGGTAAACCAACAGAAAATTGGGATAATTTTTGATTCAGCCATTGAAAAAGGAATATTAATGAGACATTTACAAGTTGCTGATGCATGTGTTTCTACTTTAGGGATTAATGTTCATTCTTATGTGATGACAAAAAAGCCATTAAACATATTTATTGATTCTGATTCTTCAAAAATCAGTGGTGGCTCAATTGAAAATCCTGATGCTCTAATTGATGCTGGAAAATGTCTAATAAAAAAAGGAGTTACGGCAATAGCAATTGTGGCAAAATTTCCAGATGATTCAGATTCTTTAGAAACAAATATCTATCGAGAGGGGAAAGGGGTTGATCCTATTTCTGGAGTCGAAGCAGTTATCAGTCATTTAATAAGCAAATTTTTAAAAGTTCCATGTGCTCACGCACCTGCTTTAAATCCAATTGAATTGAATGAAAATTTAGATCCTCGTGCAGCTGCAGAAGAAATAGGATTCACCTTTTTACCCTCAGTACTGATTGGGTTAAGCAATGCACCTGATATTGTTGAATTGCCCGCTAAAAATGAATCAATCTCACTACATCCTGATCAGATTGAATCCATTGTTGTTCCTAATGGGGCACTAGGTGGAGAAGCAGTACTAGCAGGTATTGAAAAAGGTTTAAATATTATCTCTGTAAAAAATCAAAATACATTAAATGTGACAAATGAGTTTTATGATTATTCCAATCTTTTTGAAGTGGATAATTATTTAGAAGCTGCAGGCATAATTCTGGCAATCAAAAAAGGTATCAACCTTGATTCAGTTAAACGGCCTTTAAAAAAAATCCAACAGTTTTTTTATAGTGATTAATAAGATATTGCTATGGGAACTCTCCAGTCACTTCCTAATGATTGACTGCTTAGTTTTAGGATTGGAGGAGCCTGCTTTCTTTTGAATTCCGCTTTTTTTATGAGTGAGATAATTTTTAAAATTAAATCTTTTTTATAACCATCTTCTTCTAACTGTAGTAAATCTTTTTTCTCTTCAATAATTCCTTTAAGAATATTATCTAAAATAGAATAAGGAGGGAGAGAATCAGTATCTAATTGATCAGGACCTAATTCGGCACTTGGAGCTTTCGTGCGGATATTTTCTCCAATTATATTTACATTAGTATCTAACATATACGACTTTCTGTGATTTATTGATTCTTCACTATCAAGCCAATTGCATAATTTAAAAACATTTGTTTTATATAAATCCCCAATTACCGATAAACCCCCATTCATATCACCATAAAGTGTGCAATATCCTACAGCTAGCTCTGATTTATTTCCTGTTGAAAGTAATAAATGCTTTTCTTGATTTGCTAAAGCCATCAGAAGCGTTCCTCTGATCCTTGATTGAATATTTTGATTTGTTATTTCAGCCATCTCGAAAGATATGGTTTTTATAAAAGATTCTTCAAAAGAATTCATTAGCTTTGTAATTGGGATGCTATTGAAATTTATTTTTAATCTCATTGCTAAATCTTTTGCATCACTTTTTGAATGGGATGAGCTCCACTTGGAGGGCATTGAGACGCAATAAATATTATTACTGCCAAGAGCAGCTGTTGCAATTGCTGAAACTAGTGCTGAATCAATGCCACCACTTAGTCCAATTAAAGCAGTTTTAAAACCGCATTTTTGAGCATAATCCCTAACACCAAGCACTAATGCATCAAAAATTGATGACATCTCAGACTTTTTAAATTTATTTTTTTGAGGTTTTGTTTGCTTAATGTCCCAACTGGAGAGGTCTTCTGAAAATGATTTTAATTGCTTAATTTTTGATCCATTCTTATCAAGAATAAAACTATTTCCATCAAAAATTAAATTATCATTTGCGCCAATCTGGTTTACATATATCAGTGGTACTTGAAGATATTGAGCAGCAAAACTGGAAACTTTGGATCTTAGCTCAAACTTTTTGAAAGTATATGGGGAGGCCGATAAGTTCACTAAGATATCAACTTTTTTTTTCTTTAAATCAAAAATAGGATTCTTTTTATGAATTCCTCTTCCTTCTATATTTTTGTTTACCCATAAATCCTCACATATAGTAAAGCCAATTCGCCAAGTTTTGTTATTAAATTCTTTTGTTAATACGGAAACTTTTTCTTCTGATCTAAAGTATCTTTTCTCATCAAACACTTCATAAGTGGGAAGAATAATTTTACGAGCAATTATTTTCCACTCACCGTGCTCAAGCAATGCAATAGAATTATAAAGATTTGGGAAAAAAGAATCATTTATTATCTCAGCTATCCCTACTGTGATACTCAAGTTACCATATTTTTTATTAATTTCGAAGGATAATTGGTCAAGAATTTGATATTGATTTTTGATTAAATTTTTTTTTAGAAGTAGGTCTTTTGCTGGATATCCCCATAGTGATAATTCTGGAGTAAGAACTAAATCAGCAGAAGTTGAGCTAGCTTTGGAAGCAGCATAAAGTATTTTTTTTGCATTACCCTCTAAATCACCAACAACTGGATTAATTTGAGCAAGTAAAAACTTCATTCAACTAAATTAGTGGATTCATATAAATTATTCTTTTTAACAATATCTATTAATGAAGTTGGTAAATTAGAATAATTAAAATTTGACCTAAGCTTAGAACTTGAAATGTTGGGGATTTTTATGGTTGAAATCTTGAATTTCACTTTATAAGTTTCTAACATTTTAAAAGTATTTGATTCAACAGGATATCCCTCTCTTAAAATTACTAAAAAACTAACCTCATCAGTAATTTTATCAAAATTTTTCCAATAGAAAATATCTTTAATTAAATCGCTCCCAATAACAAAATCTAAATTATTTAATTCATAAATTCTTTTACATTTTTTAATTGACTCAACTGCCCATTGGCTACTAACACTTTGATTAAATAAAATTTTAGGATTATCTAAATCTTTAATTAGAGTTTTTAATAGATGGCTACGAATTGAGATATCCTCTTTGTGATTTTTGTTGGGGTTGTTACTAACATAACCAATTGTCAAAGCATATATTTTGGATAATTCTTCAAGTATTTTTTTATGTCCAATTGTAGGTGGATCTGCGCTGGTACCAAATAATGCAATACTTTTTCCCATTTAAGTTTTAAGGCAGAATGCTAATGAAATTATTATTTAAATTTCTATTTGAAAAATAACTATTTATATGGTTAAAAATCTCTGGGTCATTAAAAGTCATATTTTGGATCATAATAGCGGGTTCTATAAAAGAAGCTTTGCTTCTTATAAATATCTCTTTTGCAGCTAATTTACCTAGGGTTTTTGTAGATTGCACCGCGATGGCTGCTTGAATAATTGCTATGGGTCCATAGGATAATAATGAAAGCCCGTTAGTAAAAGGTGCTGTTAATAGAATTACTTTCTTAATAAGGTTGAAAGAGGTATTGACGCCGACTTGAGTCGCTCCCAAGCATAAATTATTTATGGATATATTTTTAAATATTTTTCTTGTAGATTCACCTTTCAACTTTAAGCCATAAATTTTACTTAATTCTCCAATCAATGCAGTATCTAGTGCAAAACTACCAGCAACATCAAACAAAATAAAGGGATTAAGAGCTACTGCTGATGCCTTTATGGTGGAAAATTTTCCAACGGTAGATTGAGCTAATTTCTGCCTTCTTTTCAATCTTTGCTCTTTGATCTTCATAAACAATTTGTCAGCTAGTTGAAGAGAATTAAGTATTAATAATGCCTCACCATGTTGATTTATTATTTTTGTAAGGTAATTTTTAAGATTATTTCCATGATTAAGAAGTATTGGAATATTTAAATCTTTTGGAAGCTTAGACTTTATATTTTCCATAATTTCTCTTAAGTTATTTTTATTAAAAAGATCGATTTTATTTAAAATTATGATTATTTTTTTCCCATCTTTAATTAAGGAGTTGATTTCGTTTAATTCATTCCTATTTAAATCTCCAGAAACTATAAATAAAATTAGATCAGAATGATTTATGCAAGAGTAAACTTTATCTGAGAATTTAATATTGCAGAAATCAAATCCTGGAGAATCTAGCAACTCTACAATACTAAGTTTTTGATCTTTGAGAGTCAAAGATTCTGCTTTTATTTCTCTTGTAGTCCCATTTAAAATATTTGTTTTGAATATTTCTTTATTTAATAAAGCATTTAAAACAGAAGATTTTCCTACTCCTGATTTACCATATGCTCCAATTCTTATTTTTTTTTCTTTGAGCCTAAAAAGTTGTTGATTAAAAGAAATTATTTCTTTATTAAAAAAACTTTTTTCATAATTGGTAATATCAATAGTCTCCCACCATTTTTTTAAAAGTAAATAATTTTTATTAATTTTAAATTGATTCATGATTTATTTTTTCCACCAACCAGCTATTACAGATAAAACAGCTTCTGCACCAATAATTCCCACGAATCCCCCAAATTCATCTACTACTACTTTTACTCCTTTATGATTCTTGTCAAATCTTGTTAATAATTGATCTGCCTTAATCATTTCCGGAATGTAGTCCACAGGTTCACAAATTTCTGATAAAGATTTTTTATGTTCCCCATTAATTAATTCTGTTAATATTTTTTCACGCTTAACTACACCTTGTATTTTGTCAACTTTATCTCCCAAAATAACCCACCATGGAGAGTTATCAGACATTATGAGTTTTGATATCTCATCAAGATTAGAAGACGCATGAAGACAAGGGGCTGATACCCTCGGGATCATTAAGTCTTTAGCTTTTAGGTCATTTAATTGAAAAACCTTAAATATCATTGCCGCCTCATCAGCTTCTATTAAACCTTTTTGACTTCCAATTTTTGCCATTTGTCTAATTTCTTCCTCATCAGTTGAAATTTCATTTTCTGCAGTAATAACAGGAAATATTTGTTCTATTAATATTAAGAATGGCCTCATTAAGATATTTAATATTCTCAAGATAGGAACTGATAATAATGCTATTTGAACTGAAAATCTTGTTCCAAGAGCTTTCGGAAGAACTTCTCCAACTAAAACAACTAATATATAAAAAACAATTGAAAATAAAGTTAAGCCATAACTACTATTGATTACCAATGCTCCGTATACACCCAAAATAAGACTTCCAATGATGTTAAATCCATTATTTGTAATAGTAATTACAGTTAGAGTCCTTCCGAGGTGTTTTCTGAGTTTAAGGAGTTGATTAGCAGAACTTTTTGGCTTTTGTTTTGAAGCTATTTCTATAATTCTAATTGAATTCACAGCTAAAAAAGCCGCCTCTACCCCCGAACAACATGCTGATCCAATTAAAATAATTATTATGAGTAAAATTAATCCGTAAACACTTGGTTCCATTAAAATAGATTATGTTTAAAATCTGTTTAATTCATTCTTCCATTTTTTTTAATAACACGCCAATACACATTTTATGTTTAAACCCGACAATAAAGTTTTTGAAGAAAGAAGAGAAATTTTTCTAAATAAATTAGGTGGAAAAGCTGCTATTATCCCAGGGGCTAATCTTGTAAAGCATCATGCTGATTGTGAATATCCTTTTAGGCAAGATAGTAATTTTTGGTATTTAACCGGTTTCGATGAGCCAGATGCAATCGCTCTCTTTTTATCGCATAAGCCAAAGGGAGAGAGATTTATTATGTTTGTTGCTCCTAAAGATGTTATAAGCGAAGTCTGGCATGGCTTTAGATGGGGTTTAGAAGGTGCTGAAAAAGAGTTTAATGCTGACAAGGCTCACTCAATAAGCGAATTAAGAGATTTACTCCCAGCTTACATAAATGGTTCTGATGAACTTGTTTTTTCAATTGGTAAGCATCCATTGATTGAAAAACAAGTACTTGAGATATTTTCACAACAACTTGACAATCGCTCAAGATTAGGGATTGGTGCAAATTCAATAAAATCTCCAGAAATTTATTTAAATGAGATGAGATTAATCAAAAGTGAATTTGAAATCAAGAGAATGAGAGAGGCTATACAAATTTCAGCCCAAGCTCATGAACTGGTTAGAGAATCTATCTCATCAAAGAAAAATGAAAGGCAAATTCAGGGTCTTCTGGAGGGATTCTTTTTGGAAAAAGGGGCGAGAGGACCAGCTTATAACTCTATTGTTGCTTCAGGAGATAATGCATGTATTTTGCATTACACTTCAAATAACTCACCTTTGAAAAAGGAAGATTTATTATTGGTTGATGCTGGCTGTTCACTAATTGACTATTACAATGGAGACATAACAAGAACTATTCCAATAGGTGGTAAATTTTCTAATGAGCAAAAAATTATCTATGAAATTGTATTAAGTGCGCAGAAAAATGCAATTGAAAGTGCTGTAAAGGGATCTAATTCTAGTGCTGTTCATAATGTTGCTTTAACAATTCTTATAGAAGGATTAAAAGAAATTGGTTTATTGTCAGGCAGTACTGAAGAGATAATTGAGAATCACTCTTATAAACATCTTTATATGCATAGAACTGGACATTGGCTTGGCTTAGATGTTCATGATGTTGGAGCATACAGAATGGGAGATTATGAAGTGCCATTACAGAATGGAATGATTCTTACTGTAGAACCTGGGATCTATATAAGTGATAGGATCCCTGTCCCTGAGGGACAACCCCTTATAGACGAGAAATGGAAAGGTATTGGGATAAGAATAGAAGATGATGTATTGGTCAAAGATACAAACCCTGAAATTTTAAGTATTGCTGCACTAAAAGAAATTTCTGATTTAGAATTTTAAAATTTGACTTATCTAGTTAATAGACTTATTTTTATAAAGTCTAAAGCCCAAAAATGAATAATTCTGATTCATATGATTCGAAACTCTCACAAGCAAGAGGTTTAGCTAGTCAGCTTGGCATGTTCGCAGAAGAAAACGATATTCCCAAAGATCTTTGGGATTCATTGGAAGCTACAATTTATGACTTTTATGAAGTATCTCATGATAGATAAAAGTCCTGTTTAGAAATCATCAATAACTAAAATCAAGAAATATTGAATAAATCAATCAAAATGTGACCATAAACTGATAAATTATTTATTGAACATCAATAAGTGAATGACCTCATCAGATAAGTTAAATCAAAATTCAACAGAAAAAAAGGAAAACAACAGTGATTCTCCAAAGTCTAAAAATTCTTTTCCTAATACAGGAATGATGGGTGCTACAGCTGTATTAGCAGCTGCCACAATTGATGAAGATGGAGTGCCTACTGGTTATACCCCTAAACCTGATGAAGGAAGGTTCATAATTAAAGTATTGTGGTTACCTGATAATGTGGCATTAGCAGTGGATCAAATAGTAGGTGGAGGCCCAAGCCCGCTAACTGCTTATTATTTTTGGCCAAGAGATGATGCTTGGGAAAAATTAAAAAGTGAATTAGAGAATAAAGGTTGGATTACAGATAACGAAAGAGTAGAAATATTGAATAAAGCTACTGAAGTAATAAATTATTGGCAAGAAGAAGGTAAAACAAAAAAATTAGAAGAGGCCAAATTAAAGTTTCCCGAAGTAACTTTTTGTGGAACCGCTTAAGTATTAGTTCTTCGCGGCTTGAATCCTTGCCTCAGCCTTTGAAACCTCTTTCAAGGCTTTAATTTTTTCTGGGTTTTTTTCATTTTCAGAAAATTTACTAATCGCTGCTTTTGCTTCTTTAAGATCTTTTTCAGCACTTTGAACATTAATCTCAGAACCAATTTCAGCATTATTTACTAAAACTATGACTTCATCTGATTCAATTTCAGCGAAGCCTCCCATTAAAGCTATTGATTTCCACTGGGAATTCATTCTTAGCCTTAAAACGCCAATATCTATAGCAGTAACTAAAGAGATATGTCCTGGTAGTATGCCAAGCTGACCAGTAGTACTAGGAAGAATTACTTCTTCAGCCTCGCCTTGATAAACATTTTTATTAGGAGCTAAAACTTTTAGAGAAATTGCCATTAATTTAAAATTATTGAAGGTTAAATATATTTATATTCAGATATTTATTTTTCTGAATTTATTTTTTCAGCCTTTGCTTTAACTTCATCAATATTACCAACTAAGTAAAATGCCTGTTCTGGTAAATCGTCTAATTCACCTGACAAAATCATATTGAAACCAGCAATGGTATCTTCTAATTTTACGTATTTACCAGACATTCCTGTAAATATTTCTGCTACAAAGAAAGGTTGTGAAAGGAATTTTTCAATTTTTCTGGCTCTGTCGACTGTTAATCTATCTTCTTCAGAAAGCTCATCTAAACCAAGAATTGCAATAATATCCTGAAGTTCTTTGTATCTTTGTAAGGTTGATTGGACAGCTCTGGCTGTTTTGTAATGCTCATCGCCAACAACTGATGGTTGTAACATTGTGCTTGTTGAATCTAATGGATCAACTGCTGGATAAATTCCCTTGGCTGCAAGAGCTCTAGCAAGCACGGTAGTAGCATCTAAATGGGCAAATGTTGTAGCTGGAGCAGGGTCTGTTAGGTCATCAGCAGGTACGTAAACAGCTTGAATAGATGTTATTGAACCTTCTAATGTAGATGTAATTCTTTCTTGTAATTCACCAACATCAGTTCCCAGAGTTGGTTGGTATCCAACAGCTGAAGGCATTCTTCCAAGTAATGCAGATACTTCAGAGCCGGCCTGAACGAACCTAAAAATGTTATCAACAAAAAGTAGAACATCTTGTTTATTTACATCTCTAAAATGTTCGGCCATTGTAAGTGCAGATAAGCCTACTCTCATTCTTGCACCAGGTGGCTCATTCATCTGTCCAAAGCATAAGGCAACTTTTGATTGAGTTAAATCATCTGCATTGATAACTCCTGATTCTTTAAATTCTTCATATAAATCATTCCCTTCTCTAGTTCTTTCCCCTACGCCACCAAATACAGAAACTCCACCATGTTCCTTTGCGATATTATTAATTAATTCTTGAATAAGAACAGTCTTCCCAACACCAGCACCTCCGAATAATCCAACTTTTCCTCCTTGTCTGTAAGGAGCTAAAAGGTCGATAACTTTAATTCCAGTTTCAAAAACTTTTGGTTTAGTTTCAAGGTCAGTTAATTTTGGAGCAGCTCTATGAATTGGAGCAGTATCTTTAGTATTGACTGGACCTTGTTCATCTACTGGTTCTCCTAAAACATTAAATATTCTCCCTAATGTTGCTTCTCCTACAGGTACAGAAATTGGTGCGCCTGTATCGATTGCTTCCATACCTCTTACAAGGCCGTCTGTGCCACTCATTGCCACTGCTCTGACCCTATGATCACCGAGGAGCTGTTGGACCTCTGCAGTTAGCGCTATATCTTGTCCAGCAGGATTTTTTGCTTCAATTCTTAAAGCATTCAATATTTTGGGCAATTTGCCAGCTGGAAATTCTACATCTAGAACTGGCCCAATTACCTGACGTACTACGCCTTTTGTTTGTGAAGAAGTTGATGGAGTTGCTACCATTTTTTATTGATTGGTGATGAATAGCTGATTTTAAACAGCTCATAATCCGAAAATACTACCATCTAATGGGTAGATTCGTTAAATCGGTTCGGCCACCCGCACAGTTTAAGTATGGTTTAATTGCCGCTTCGCAGATTATGTTGTTGATGATACGGAAGGAGAATTTCTCTTTCCATTTTTATGACGCAAAGCGTCTCAATCATGATCCTCCATTAATCTATGGCAGCTGTTTCACTTACAGTCTCTACAGTAAAACCACTGGGAGATAGAATATTTATTAAAGTTTCCGCATCTGAGGAAAAAACTGCTGGAGGCATACTTTTGCCTGATTCAGCTAAAGAAAAACCACAGGTTGGGGAAGTTGCTCAGGTTGGCCCTGGCAAACTTAATGACGATGGTTCTCGACAAACTCCAGAAGTGAGTATTGGCGATAAAGTTTTGTACAGCAAATATGCTGGCACAGACATAAAATTGGGAGGAGATGAATATGTCTTGCTCTCAGAAAAAGATATTTTAGCTGTAGTAAGCTAAAATATTTGTTTCAAAAATTATTAAAACTTATTACTAAATTATTGCCTAATCATGGCTAAAAGAATTATTTACAATGAGCAAGCTCGTAGAGCGCTCGAGAGAGGAATTGATATCCTTGCAGAGTCCGTTGCTGTAACGCTTGGACCAAAAGGAAGAAATGTTGTGCTAGAGAAAAAATTTGGTGCTCCACAAATCATCAATGATGGTGTCACAATCGCTAAGGAGATCGAACTTGAGGATCACATTGAAAACACAGGGGTTGCTTTAATTAGACAAGCGGCTTCAAAAACTAATGATGCAGCTGGAGATGGTACTACAACAGCCACTGTTTTAGCTCATGCAATGGTTAAGGCAGGGTTGAGAAACGTTGCTGCAGGAGCTAATGCAATTACCTTGAAAAAAGGAATTGATAAAGCGACTGAATTTCTAGTTGGAAAAATCCAAGAGAATTCCAAGCCTATTAGTGATAGCAATGCTATAGCTCAATGTGGAACTATAGCTGCTGGAAACGACGAAGAAGTAGGCCAAATGATTGCCAATGCTATGGATAAAGTTGGTAAAGAAGGTGTTATTTCCTTAGAAGAAGGCAAATCAATGACTACTGAACTAGAAGTCACTGAGGGAATGCGCTTTGATAAAGGTTATATTTCACCTTACTTCGCAACAGACACAGAGAGAATGGAAGCAGTTCTAGATGAACCATATATCCTTCTGACCGATAAAAAAATTGCTTTAGTGCAAGATTTAGTTCCCGTATTGGAACAAATAGCTAAAACTGGTAAACCATTAGTCATTATCGCAGAAGATATCGAAAAAGAGGCTTTAGCAACTCTTGTAGTTAATAGATTACGAGGTGTGTTGAATGTTGCTGCAGTAAAAGCTCCTGGATTTGGTGATAGAAGAAAAGCCATGCTTGAAGATATGGCAGTTCTAACTAATGGACAACTGATTACTGAAGACGCAGGCTTGAAATTAGAGAATGCTACCTTAGAAATGCTTGGAACTGGTAGAAGAATAACTATCAATAAAGAGACCACAACTATTGTAGCTGAGGGTAATGAGCAAGCGGTTAAAGCTAGATGTGATCAAATTAAGAAGCAAATGGATGAAACAGATTCCTCATACGATAAAGAAAAGCTTCAAGAACGTTTAGCTAAATTAGCTGGAGGTGTAGCAGTGATTAAGGTTGGGGCTGCTACTGAAACTGAAATGAAGGATAAAAAGCTGCGTCTTGAGGATGCTATTAATGCAACAAAAGCAGCCGTTGAAGAAGGAATTGTACCTGGAGGAGGAACAACTCTCGCTCATTTATCTCCTATTTTAAAAGAATGGGCTGATGCAAACTTAGAAGGAGAGGAATTGATTGGAGCTAACATTGTTGAAGCTTCACTTACTGCTCCTCTTATGAGAATTGCTGAGAATGCAGGTTCAAATGGTGCCGTGATTGCTGAAAATGTAAAAACTAAACCATTTAATGATGGATTTAACGCTGCCACTGGAGAATATGTAGATATGTCTTCTGCTGGGATAGTTGATCCTGCAAAAGTTACACGTTCAGGATTACAAAATGCAGCTTCAATAGCAGGAATGGTTTTAACTACCGAATGCATAGTTGCAGACTTACCTGAGAAAAAAGATTCAGCTGCTCCAGCAGGCGCTCCGGGTATGGGCGGAGACTTTGATTACTAACTAAACAAAAGTTTTTAATAAATTTAAAAGGGATCATTCAGAATGGTCCCTTTTTTTATTCAACTTTTATGAAATCCAACCAGCGCTAAGAATAATTGCGAGAAACAAAAATATTACTAAAAAAGTCCAAGTTATTTTGTTTAGAGAGGCTTCTGCACTACTTGCGCTGTTGAACATAGAGCTTCCACTGGCGGCTATCCCTCCCATTCCATCACCTTTGGGACTATGAAGTAAAACTAAGAGAATGAGAAGAACTCCAGAAAATACCCAAATCCAACTAATAATTTGAATCATTGCTTAAAAAACTTTTATATACTTTAGACGTGTTGAACGACCTTATTATAACCCTTTAATTCAATTTCTTGAATAAGTGATTTACCTGTCATTTCTCTTGGTACTGGTAGATTTAACAATTGCAATAAAGTGGGAGCAATATCTGCTAGGCCTGCGTTTTCTCTTAAATTAATTTCATTTCCCATATTTGGTATTTTTCTTTTTTCGCCTTCAATCAAAATTAATGGAACTTTATTTACTGTGTGTGCTGTCCATGGTTCACCTTCAGATCCTTTCATTACCTCTGCGTTACCATGATCGGCTGTAATAACAATGCTTCCGCCCATTTCTCCAGTAGCATTAACTATTTGACCTATACATTTATCTACTTTTTCTATAGCTTTAATTGTTGCATCCATGTTGCCTGTATGACCAACCATATCAGGATTGGCAAAATTGATTACAACAAAAGCATAATTCCCGCTTTTAATTGCTTTAGAGCAACTAATAGTTAATTCCTCAGCAGACATCTCGGGTTTCATATCATAGGTTGCGACTCTTGGAGATGGAATCAAATGTCTCTCTTCTCCAGGTAAGGGTATTTCAACTCCTCCATTGAAAAAGTATGTTACGTGAGGATATTTTTCAGTTTCCGCGGTTCTGTATTGTTTAAGTCCGTTTTCTGAAACTATTTGGCCTATAAAATTATCGAGTGATTCAGGAGGGAATGCAACTTTAACGGGAAAGTTGGGATCATATTGAGTAAAAGTAACAAAATCTAGATTTGGATAATTTTTTCTTTCAAAGTCTGAGAATTTATTGAGTGAAAGCGATTTGACTATTTGTCTTGCTCTGTCTGGACGAAAGTTAAAGCAAATCAAACTATCTCCATCTTTAAGATAGTTTTCAGACATTCGTATAGGCTCTATAAATTCGTCCGTTATGTTTTTGGCATAACTTTTTTCTATGTAATCCTTGGGAGAAATATTTGTTATTTGAATATCTGGATCAGTCAAATTAGAATATGCTTTTTCT